>PMZA01000227.1 GCA_003170595.1 Armatimonadota bacterium | reverse complement strand
CCTCATGCATAATCCGGGCTAGGTGTCTGCGCCACAGCGGTGAGGCGCCTACGTGGCATCGCCCCGGTGTTACCCATTCGGCTCCCGCTAGGCGATTGGCGGCCTACCGTTCTGCCTTGCAGGCGGCACGCCCGCCTGTGCGTCGGTAAGAGGCGAACATACTTGGTCCTCAGCCGTGGTGCCCCGGTCGCCGACTGATGGTAGGCCCGAACCCTCTCGCCTTTGTGCAGGCGGTCTAGTTTCTGGAAGTCACCACAGCGCGCCCACCCCCGCGGCCTGGAAGGCCGCGAGTACGCTTCTACGCTTGGCGTCCATCCCCGAGGGCGTCCGTTCTACGACGCGAGGCGTGAGTCGAAAACTGGGTCCTTCGGTCGCGATGCTCCCTCAGGATGACAGACCAAAGCCACACCGCGGAAGGCCAGACCCGGCGGGGCATAAAGCCCCGCCCTACAGCAAGCAGAAAGGGAAGAACGACAATCCCAGACCCCTGCCCTAGAGGTGGTTTGATGTCCGCACGATCTTGGCTCAGCCGCATCCTGCCCCATCAGAAGCAGGCGCCGCAGACCTGGAGCCTCATGTATTACCCCGGCGAGGAACGCTTCGGCGCTCCTCAACCCGACATCACAACCGATGCCCCACGCGCCTATGCCCAGCACCCCTGGGTCTATTCCTGCATCCGCGCCACTGCTCAGGCCGCGGCATCCGTCCCCGCCGCCGTCACACGACGGGGCGATGACGGAAGGCTCTGGCCCGCCGATCCACACGAGCCCCTCGTCCGGCTGCTCCAGCGCGTCAACCCGCGCCAGAGCCTCGGCGATGTCCTCGAAGCCACCATCATCGGCCTCGAACTCACCGGCAACGCGTACTGGGCCGTCGAGCGTGACGCCCGCGGCGTGCCCGCCGAGCTGTGGCCCATGCGACCGGATCGCGTGAAGATCCTGCCCGGCCCGCACCTGGTCGAGGGCTATGTCTACGAGCTTAACGGACGGCGCGTGGCCTTCAAGACGGATGAGGTCATCCACTTCCGCTACTTCTCGCCGGCCGACGATTTCTACGGCCTCTCGCCGATGACCGCCGCCGCCGAAAGCATCGCCACTGACCTCTTCGCGACCTCGTACAACCAGAGCTTCTTCCGTCGCGGGGCGCGGCCCGAAGGCATCATCACCAGCCAGGTAGAGCTTGCCGAGGATGAGCTGAAGCGGCTGCGGGCACAGTTCGAGGAGCTGTACTCGGGCGTGGATAACTCGCATCGCGTGATGATCCTGGGCGCCGACCTCGACTGGAAGACGCTGGGTGTGGCGCCGAAGGATGCCGAGTTCCTGGCGCAGAGGCGGATGTCACGCGAGGAGATCTGCGCGGTGTTCGGAGTGCCGCCGGCGGTCGTGGGCATCTACGAGTATGCCAACTATGCCAACGCCCAGCTTCAGCGAAAGCTGTTCTGGGGCGAGACGGTGCTGCCGAAGCTGCGGCGCATCGCGGATGCGATCAACGAGCAGTTGGCCGCGAAGATGGACCCGCGGCTGGATGTGAGCTTCGATGCGTCGGCGGTGCCGGCGCTGCAGGAAGATGCGCGCGAGCAGGCCGACGTGGCGGCGACGCTGGTACAGCGCGGGATCATGACAGTGAATGAGGTGCGGGAGCGGATGTACACGCTGCCGCCGGTGGCTTGGGGTGATAGCTGGTGGGCGTCGGGCGCCCTGCATAGGGCCGACGAACCTGAGACGGCACAGATGCCGGTTCCGCAAGGCGAGACGCAGGTCCCGAAGGAGACTCAGGTCTCTACGCCGGCGCGCGATGGCAACCCTGGAGCGACTCGCCCGACCCTCCCCGGGCTCGAGGCCGCTCTGGCCAACGCACTGGGCACGTCCGGGGGCAAGGCCTATGACGCCGAGAGCGACACGGCAGGCTCCGCTCCCGCCCACCAGGCACCCCATCCGAAACATCACGCCGCGGCGGCAAGCGGATGACCACGGCGCCACGCGCGATGAGCGCGTCCGCAAGTGGGGGTTCTGTAGACGCGCCAGTCCCGGCCGTGTTAGCATACGAATAAGTCTCGTCGTTTCGGGGCCAAACGCTAGGCTTGGCCGACGCTGTGTGCGGCTACCTGTCAGCAGCGCCATGGGAACGGGGCAATCGCGCGCGGCGTTATATCTGTGAGCGTGGCGTAGCGCCGAGGGGTTGGACGTTCGCCATTCAGGGGAGGGCGACCGGTGACAGAGCAGGTCAAAATGAACATACGCATTATCCCTAAGGCCGATGTCAAGCCACCGCCCATCTTCGCAAACCACGTCCAGGTTGTGGGGATAGGCAACTTCGCCACCGTGAATTTCTATTCGGGGTTGTTTGAGAGGGCGGATCAGGCCACGGGCGGCGAGGTCGAGTTGGAGGCGCGTCTGGTCGCTCAGGTGGTTCTGCCTGCTGAGACATGGGCGGAGCTCCTGCAAAACGCCAGCCCCGCGCCTGCCCAGGCGGCAGGCACACCTCCGAAAGCAGGAACTGACCAAGGGGTTGATGGGTGATGGCAGCAGCGCTGGACTACAGTTATGCGACCGAACGGCCGATAGTACAACCTGAGGGCATACGGGCCACCGCCAGTCCTGACTCGCAGGAGTGGAGGGTGGGCTCGCTGGGGTCCGGGGGGACGGCCGAAATGACCAAGGAGATTCTGCGCACGAAGTTGACAGCGTGTCTTGTCGGCACCGGCGTCGCTGTCGCGGGCGTAGCAACCGTCTACAGATTCGACCTTCGCTCGGGCTCGGACACTCACATCGGGCGCCATAGAGCCGCCAAGGTGGTGTGGGAGGCCCTGGGACCCGAGGCTTTTTCCGCTGACATCGAGATCACACTGAACGGTACCCCTCTCGAGCGCGACGTCCTAGACGTCGCACTTGAGCCTAAGTTCGTGCATAGGGTATAGGAGACGTCGCCGATGTGCCCCGAGGAGGTGCAGCTACCCAGCGAGTTCTACCTCGACAAGGGTGCATGGCCCCTCGTGTTCATGCAGGGCGACGTGCTCGAAGACGTCCCCCGGATAGTGCTGGCATCGCCCCAGAACCTTCCACTAGGCGGAACCATCGAGGAGCCCGTGGTTGGCGATGCCAACTACTGCCGCACCAGGGCGATTATCATCACCCCGACGTGCAACATCAGGCCGGGCTCTCCTGTGCAGGTGGCGTCGGTGCGCTGTGCGCCGGAGTGGGGCAAGAACAACAGCAAGTACAGCGACTTGCTGAAGGGACGAGATCACAAGCAGTTCCTCCTCCACGACCACCCCAAGTACGGGCAGCAGATCGCCCAGCTGACCGATGTCTGGACGGTCGAGTGCGATCACATAAAGGGTCTGTCGCGGATCCTATGCTTGGCAGACTTGGGGCGGCATCTTCTCGCCGACGCGCTCCAGCGTGCATTCGCACGCCCAATACGCGATCTGAAGTACGACATTAGCGACTACGAGGATTGCGTGCCCGCCAAGTAGCGCCCCCATCGGGCCTTCCGGCACCTAAGTACGCGGCCACGACGGCCTGTGTGACCTCAGCCCGTCCCAATGCCCGCCTCGTTTGGAACCCCTCCCAGCGGCGGCGAAACCGCCAGCGCGAGCTTCACTACAATGAACGCATGTTCATTGTAGTGAAGAAGCGTCCCGCCCCCTCATGTTTGCTGAGATGAACATGTGTTCATTTCAACACACTGTAGTGTCGCTAGCTCCGACCCAGGAGTGTGAGAGTGTAATGTCGGTTCCTCAGCCGCCCTTTGGGCGGATTCGCGTGCTTCCTCTGCACATCAAAGCCTCCGCCGATCAGGCCTTCGAGGGCTGGGCTTCCACCCCCGCCATCGATCGCGAAGGCGAGGTCGTCGAGCCCGAAGCTCTGGCCGCGAGCCTCGAAGCATACATGCGCAACCCGATCGTGACCTATGCGCACGACTGGCTGAACCCCGTCGGGCGGACCATCGAGGCGCGGGCCACCGACGCCGGGCTGTGGGTGCGCATCCAGCTCGGACGGACTGCTCGTGCCCGCGAGGTGTGGCAACTCATCGAGGATCGCATCCTGCGATCGCTGTCCATCGGCTTCAACGCCGGGCCCGAGGATGGCTTTGACAAGAACGGCGTGTGGTACTGGAAGCGCATCGAACTGCTGGAGATCGCGGTCGTGCCCATCCCCGCCAACCCGACGGCGACGTTCACCGTGGCGCGGCAGCTGGGCCTCGACATGACGCTGCCGTCGAAGATGCGCGTCAAGGCCGCAACGCCCTTCGTCGACCTGCCGCTCGCGGCTGAGGAGACGCCGTGGCGATGGGATGTGCGTGCGGCGGCGGAGGTCCTCGGCGAGCCGGCGGATTGGGATCGGATGAGACGCGCCCATGCGTGGTGGGACCCTGAGCGACCGCATTCGCGCGAGGCGTACAAGCTGCCCTTCGCGCGGATGGTCGACGGTGAGCTGAAGGCCGTGTGGCGAGGAGTGGCGGCGGCGATGGCGTCGCTGATGGGTGCGCGGGGCGGAGTGGACATCCCTGAGGCCGACCGGGTGGCCGTGTATGAGCATCTGGGCCGCTACTACGAGAAGTTCGGCAAGCCGTCGCCGGAGTATCGTGGCGCCTGGCCTGAGAACCTGCGGGCGATGCGCTTCCGCAACGACGCGCTGGACATCTACGCGGAGGAGCAGGTGCTGTGGGCGGCGGGTGAGATCGAGCGACTGGCGACGGATGCGACGAACATGGCGAAGCACTGGGCGAAGGATGGGCGCGTGCTGACGCCGTGGGTGACGGAGCCGGTGACGGGTGCGGCGGCCTCGCTGCTGGGGTTGCTGTCGTTGGGAGTGGGGCAGACGGGTTGACGTGTGTTCACCTATAGGTTAACATCGCGCTGAGACAGGAGGTGCGATGATGGCCACGCGGATGGAGCAGTTGCTGGAAGAGATGAAGGACAGCCCCGTCTACGTTGCCGAGGGGTTGGTTCTCGAACTCGGCGAGCAGATGGTCGCGCGGATGGAAAAGCTCGGGATCACGCGAGCCGACCTCGCGCGGCGGATGGGGGTGTCGCCCGCGTACATCACGAAGATCCTCCGCGGGACCAACATCTCCATGCTGACGCTCGCCAAGATCGCGATCGCCCTCGAGTGCTCACCCAAGGAACTGCTGGGGTGCAAGAAGCCACAGTCGGTCAAGTCCGCGCACGGGGTGGACGAACGACTGGTTGGTCTCCTTATCGAGCGGCACCGCGAGGCCCTCGAAGGTCTCGCGCGGAGATGATCCCGGGGCGAACCCCTAGGCTGGCGAGTTTTCCACTCAAGGCTTGACATCAGTTAACCGATAGGTTAATGTGCGGGGCCGCGCGACTGGAGCGATGGTACGAGGGTCGGCTCAGCGACATCTTGGTGGTTCACAACCACCGGAACCGCTGCCAAGTCCGTAAGTTCCTCGAGGACCTATCGAGGAACGACTGCCAGGAGCGCGAGAAGATGGACCGTCTCCTCGAGCTTATCGCCGACCACGGACCTCCACGCAACGAGGAGAGGTACAAGCACGTCACTGGCCAGGTCTGGGAAGTGAAAACCCACAAGGCGCGCATACTCGTCTGTTGCTTCGGTCGTTGCATAGTATTGCTCGAGGCATGCATCAAGCGCACGCAGAAGCTCGACCCCAACGTTCTGGGACGCGCTCAAGAGCTGATAGGACTGCTACCGAGTCTGCTGCGCACGTATCTGGGGAGGGAGTGAGATGCCTACCATCTTTGAGCGTTGGCTAGAGGAAGACAAGCAGAAACCCGCCTATGTCGCCGAGGGACTGATCCTCGAGCTCGGCGAGCAGATTGTCATTCGCATGGCCGAACTCGGGATCAACCGGGCCGGACTCGCCCGCCGCATGGGCACGTCACCTGCGTACATCACCAAGATACTGCGTGGGGCAAACGTCAGCCTGCTCACGCTGGCCAAGATCGCCATCGCCCTTGAATGTGAGCCTGAGGCTCTTCTCGGCTGCATCAAGCGGCCGGTGGCGGTTCAGCCTGCGACGCTCTTCGCCGTGGCGGACCAGCTTAGGCCCCTTTGCAGGGAGGTTTGGCCCGCGCAGAGCCCGAGGGCCGCGGCCTTCGGGCTGTCCGTGGGTGAGCGGGAATCCGAAGCAAGCCGGGGGGCGCTAGCGGCATGACGGTCCTCGCGCAGATGCAGATGGCCAACTTCCGCTTGGTAAACGTGCACGTGGAGTTTGACGACGGATGCCTCGGCCGAAATGAGTCGGCAGATGAGTATGCCGATGAAGATGTCCAAGCTAACGCCGAGTGGCACGTGGTGAGCTCAGACGACCGCGTATACGCGGTTAGCCTTGATCTGGAGTGCCGAGCCAAGCAGGAGGAGACGCGGCGCTTCCGGCGGGTGGCTGTCTCGTTGGCCGGCATCTTCAGATTCGCGCCGGATGTCGGAGAGGACACCTTCGTGCAGTTGCTCGCTTCGAGCGCCCCGGCAATGCTGCATGGCATGGCCCGCGGGATACTTGCTCAGACGACGGGCTTGTGCGTTGGGGGCCCTTTCCTTCTGCCCGCTCTGAACTACCTTACGCTCTTCGAGCAGTGGCGCGAGCGCGTCGAGAAGGAACTCGCCGCCGAGACGCCCGAGCAGGCAAAGCCTTGCGCACGGGTGCGCAAGGCACGAGCCACGACGGCGAAGCCCGCAGTTGGGAAGCCATCGAAACCGCGGGCGAAAGCCGCCTTGACGAAGTAGGGGCGGCGGGCTTAGTGTTTTATCGAGATTACACATCCCGATGGGGTGGGGGGTTGGAAATATGGGGAAAGCGGTGGAACGGGCTGAGCAGTGGGTGCAGGGCGTCGCTGATGACGCGACCGTCATTGCGCGCAAGTGGATGCAGGGGTTGGCCGAAAGGATTGCCGCACGAGCGGAAGAGCAGGGCGTTACCCACGCAGAGCTTGCCAGCCGCGCCAACATGTCTCCCACCGAGCTGGCGCACATCCTCAACGGGTCCGACACGAGCATCGAGATGCTGGCCAAGCTCGCGGTTGCGCTCAAGTGGGACCTGAGCTATCTGCTGAGCACCGAGAGCGGCACTCCCACGAAGAAGGCAGCGGCTGCCAAGCCGGCGGCGAAAAAGGTAGCGGCGAAGCCAGCTGCTAAGAAGCCGGCGGCGAAGCCTGCGGCCAAGAAGCCCGCAGCTGAGAAGCCTGCTGCTAAGAAACCTGCGGCTAAGAAGCCGGCAGCAAAGCCAGCGGCTAAGAAGCCGGCGGCTGCGAAACCGGCTGCTAAGCCTGCGGCCAAGCCTGCAGCAAAGAAGCCGGCGGCTGAAAAGCCCGCTGCCAAGAAACCGGCGGCTAAGCCTGCGGCGAAGAAACCTGCTGCTGCCAAGAAGCCTGCCGCGGCCAAGGCCTAAGCGCGACTACTCGTCGCAGTTCTCTTCGGCGGCGCGGCGGACCATCTCGTTGCTGCTGAACACTGCGGCCAACATCACAGGATCGTAGCCCAGCGCTCTCGCCGTGCAGATGAGGGCGCTGAGGTCCTTGGGCAGGCACTTGCCTCCGAAGCCGCGCTCCTTCGTCACCATCGAGTGCGTGGCGCTGATGCGATCGTCGAGCAGCACGAGTTCGCGCAGCTCATCGAAGTCCACATCCGCGACCTCGGCGATGTCGTAGATCTCATTGAAGAAAGCGACCTTCGACGCCAGGTAGCAGTTGATGGTGTACTTCATCATCTCGGCCATGGACGAGGGGACCTGCCGGTAGATGGCGGCCGGGCCGAGGATGGTCTGGTAGAGCTTGACGACCGGGCGCGTGTCGGACTTTTCGCCACCGAGGACGATGGCGTCGGTGTGGGTCTCGAAGTGCGACCAGGGGGTCTCGCCGAGAAACTCCGGCTGGAAGACAATGCGCTTGCCAGTGTTCGCGCGGAGGTGCTCGGTGGTGCCGACGGCGACGGTGGAGCGGATGATCATGATCTCCGCCTCGCACCACGCGGTGACCTCATCGATGGCGGTCGTCTGACAGGTGCCGTCGGCGCCCATGGGCGTGGGGACGCAGAGGAAGGCGAACTCGCACCCGTTCACCGCGGCACGCTCCGGCTCGCCGTGCATCGCCACATCGAAGACCGCGACCTCGTGGCCGTGGTTCGTCCAGAACTCGGCGACGGCCTTGCCGACGACCCCAAAACCGACCACACCGATGCGCTGCTTAGCCATGTGTTCCACTCCCTGAGTTCCCTGCGCCCAGCCCCGATAGCACGATCCTGCCCATGCGGGGTCCTGCGCTGAACGATGAGCGGGAGGGTCCGAAGACGGGGCTCCCGCGTGCTCCCGCCCTTACGCGGTTATTGTAGCACAGCGGTCGGGGCGCGTCAGGGGCCGAGCCAGTCCTCGAAGGGCTTGCCGACGAGGAAGAGGAGCGAGACCGCGGCGGCGAGGGCGACGAGGCTGAGGAAGAGGCCTAGCACTACCGTCGTCGGCTCAAACACGAGGTCGAGGCGGCGCGTCTGGGACGAGGCGGGCACGTGGATCAGGCGAACGAGCGGCAGCCAACGATAGGGACTCCACGCCGCCGGGCGGCCGTCAAGGTACGCATCCCATCCCGGATAGGGTGTCTCGGCGATCTCGACCTCGGCGTCCGGCGTGGGCGGGATGTCGAACCGCGTGGTGCCGTATCCGGTCTTCGCGGAGAGGGGCGTGGGCCGGCTGAGGTGCCACACGACAGTAGGGCTTAGGCTGGCCCCGGCGAGGTAGCCTGTCGGCTGGTAGATGTAGACGGTTCCGCCGGCGGCGGCGATCTCGGTCACCTTCTCTAGGTGCCGCGAGCCGATGGGGGAGTCGCTCAGCACGTACTTCACGCTCAACATGCCGAGGAATTCGTAGTCCGCGTTCTCGAGAAGGATCATGTTGCCGTTGCTGAGCGGCGATGGGTCGGAGCGCTCGATCTTGGCGGCGGCTTCGCGATAGATGCGTGGGTAGAGAGAGTCGTAGCCCTGCACGTCGCGTATGCCATAGGGAGCGAGGGTGTTGGGCGGGAAGAGCGCGTGGGGCCGAGGCGCCAGCGTCCAGGCGCGGCGCGGAGTGATCGCCAGAACGCGGTCGTCGGGGCCGAGGTTCTTCTTCAGCCAGTCGGTCACCGGCGTAGGTCGCGCGGCGAGGGATTGACGGCTGAGAGGCACGACCGAGCCGATGAGCCACACCGCTTGAGCCAGCAATAGCGCGAAGAGGACTGCTGAGATGGCGGTGCGTGAGGCGCCCTCACGGCCGCGGAGGACGCGGTCGAGGCCGAGGCCTGCGAGCAAGGACCAGGCAAGGCAGAAGATGAAGAGCGTGCGCTGAAAGCCGGCGGTCTGACCGAGGAAGGGAAGGTGGAAGTAGATCAGCTCGGCCGGCGCCGTGCCCATCGCGAGGATGAGGCCCGCGAGGGCCGTGGCGCCCATGCCGAAGACCCACTTGTGCCGTACGAAGAGCAGGGCCGTCAGCGCCAGAAGAAACGTCAGCGGCCCGAGGCCGCAGAAGTGCTCGGCGAAAGCGAAGCCGTGATACGTGCCAGTTTTCGGGAAGCCGAGAGCGCCTGGCCAGACGAGCGTCGCGAGATGCTCAGGCTGAAGGGCAAGCTGCTGGGCCATGGCGAAGCCCTGCGCCGACGGCTTCTCACCCCCGCGAGGGGAGAGGCGGCCGAGTTCCGCCGTGGGGAGCCACTGCCCGGCTGAGAGCAGGATGCCTAAGACGATGCCGCCGAGGATAGGCACTGCGGGCCAGGGCTTATGGCGGATGGCGCGGAAGAAGAGACGTATGGCCGCCCAGGCGATCACCGTGAGCCAGACGTAGCCGGCGACCTGCATGTGACCGGCGAGGATCGAGGCGGCCAGGCAGAGGCCGAGGATGAGGGCGCCTCGGAAGGGACGCTTATGCAAGGCCTCCTCGACACCATAGAGCGCACCGGGGAGCCAGGCGGCTGACTGGATCAGCGACGGCACCGGCGCCCAGGCGAGCATGAAGCCGCCAGTCGCGAAGATGAGGCCCGACGCAGCACCGCCGAAGTGCCCGCAGCCCAGGCGTCGCGCGAGAAGCCACGTGAGGACGAAGGCGAGGGCTAGATGGATGACCCAGAGGACGGCGATCGCCATCGCCGGTTCGAGGAATCGGCAGCAGAGGGCGACGGGTGGGTAGAGCGCCGCCGACTGACCGTTGGCGAGGAGCGGCTGACCGCAGAAGCTCCAGGGCGACCAGAGCGGAAGCTTGCCGTGGCGCAAAGCGTCGCCGACCTCCCATCGCCAGGGCAGGAACTGGGCGACGCCATCCCACCAGAGGGAGTCCCAGGTCGCCGGATCGGGCGCGTGAGTCGCGTTCAGGGACCAGGGCGCCATGCCCTCCTGCTGGTTGAGGGGGAGAGGCGTGAGGCCGCCGAAGGCGAGGGCCGCGCCGGCGCCGAGGAGCAGGGCGAGGAGTAGGAGACCCCAGCGCCAGTCGCCGGCTTCGGCGGAATCGCGCGGGGGAGCGAAGAACGGCCCGGGTTGCGGTGGGAGAGACGTGCTCATCGTTGACATTGACGCAGGCCTGAGACGCCGATAAAGTATACGATACTTCGCCCCGACACAGGACGGGGCGGCTCGGCCCGGCGATCGCCTGCGGGCCAGCGCGAGGCACATGATGGCGAAGAGTCCGGCTAAGCCGTCACATCCTCCGGCCCGGGAACCGCGGCCGAGTGTGGCCCATCTGCTAAGCACGATCGGCGAGCTAGAGGCCGAAAACGAGGCGCTCTGGAAGGCCCTGACGGAGACGCAGCTGTACGTCCTCGACGGATATTTCGTGTCCATCAGCCCTGGCGTCGACGTGCCCCTGGTCGGACATTGCCCCACGTTGCATGCGCAGGCGCAGGGCAACACCTTTGACGAGGTAGTCGCCGATCTTCGGGACGCAATGCAGGTCGCCCTGGACGGGCGGGCGCACTTCGGAAGTCCCATTCCGCCGAAGGACATCGAGGCAAAATGCCTCGACTAGGCCCGCAAAGACGGCGCAACCTCATGAGGGTCCTCAGGGAAAACGGTCTTGTCGAACTCCCAGAGAGGGGCAAGGGAAGCCACACGTTGTTCGAGCACCCCGACGACCCGACGAGGCACGCCACGGTGCCAAGCGAGGAAGAGATCGGCACGCACCTTACGCGCCTGATCCTTGCGCAGGCTGGTAAGACGGTTGAGGAGTACCTGTCCCACCTGAAGTGAGAACGTCCCCTCTGCGTTGCATGCGTTACCTCGAAGGCGGGCCCACGGTCCGTTCGGCTGAAGCCAGAGCGTCGTAGAAGCGTGCTGCGCGTTGTCACGCCTGCCGGTTGGGAAAGGGCGAGGCGGGTGCCGGGGATCCTTCGTCAGGCGTAAGACGCCTTCCGGCGATGCTCTGCATCGCAAGGATGACAGCCAAGAGCAGAAGGGCAAGACCAAGAGTAAAGAGGCCACAGCACGCCATCCCCGCGGCCTGGAAGGCCGCGGCTACAGATGCCGGATAGGTCGGCGTGCGTCGAAGCCAAAGCGGAAGACGGTAGGGCGGAAAGCGCGGCGGGGAGTAAATCCCCGCCCTACAGCAAGCAGAAAGGCAAAGGCAGAAGGACTTCGCGCCGGGCCCACGGCGCCTAGGAAGGAATAGAAAGGAACAAAACCCTTGAGGTGATCAGACGAATGGCAAGTGATGAACTGACCCGCCTGTTGGCGGAAAACTTGACCGAAGCGGTCGGCCGCACCGCCGCCGCTCTCGCCGAACACGAAGCCCATGGTAAGGCCAACGATTCCCTGGCCCGCCAGGAACGCGAACGCCAGAGCCGATCCCTACTCACCGACGCCGTCACCCGCGCGCAGGATGCCGCGGACATGAACGCGCGCCGCAAGTTCGAACTCGTCGTCCATGACACCGCCCTCGAGGGCGGCTCGACCTTCCCTCCGACCGAGGACTCCATCGCCGAGCCCGCTCGCGATGACGCCACCTGGGCCCTCCAGCGCGCCAATGACGAGCTGTACCTCCTCAGCAAGATCCTCGGCCGGCCCGCCTCGAAGACCAAGTACTTCGAGCAACTTCAGAGCCGCGGGATGCTCGGCAAGGCCCTCTCCACCACCACCATCGGCGGCGGCGCTGAATGGGTGCCCTCGGGCTTCTCGGCGCAGATCGCAGAGGCCGTCCAGGCTGAGCTTCGGCTCGCCGGTCTCCACGACCGCATCACGATGCCCACCAAGACCTACACCTTCCCGGTGGAGGGCAACGACCCGTCGGCCTACCTGGCCTTCGAGAACAACGACATCACCGCCTCCGACGCGGCCACTCGCAACGTCGTCCTCGACGCCATGACCATCGCCGCCCGCCAGCTCTTCTCGGCCGAACTGACCGAGGATAGCGTGGTCCCGATCCTGCCGAGGCTGCAGACGCAGATCGCTCGCGCCATCGCCCGCGGCATCGAGAACGCCATGGTCAACGGCGATACCGCCGCGACCCACATGGACAGCGACGTCACCGAAGCCGCCGACGTGCGGAAGGCCTGGATGGGCTACCGCGCCAAGGCCATCGCTGACCCGGCCGCCAACATCGACTGCGCCTCCCTCGAGGCTGAGGCCCTCCTCAGCATCAAGAAGCTCATGGGCCCCTATGCCCTCGACCCGAGCGAATGCTCGTGGGTCGTCGGCATCTCGGCCTTCAACCAGCTTCTCATGCTCAAGGATCACGCGGGGACGCCCTACGTGACCACCGTGGACAAGTACGGCCCGCAGGCGACGCTGCTCACCGGCGAGCTTGGGCGGCTCTTCGGCATCCCCGTCGTCGTGTCTGCATCGTGCCGCGAGGACCTCAACGCCAGCGGGCATTACGACGGCCTGACCAAGACGAAGACGGCGCTGTTCCTCGTGAACCGGCGCGCGTTCGTGCTGGGCGACCGGCGGCGCATCACGCTGGAGACGCAGAAGAACATCAGCAACCAGCAGGTGACGCTCGTGGCGACGTGGCGGGGAGCCTTCGGGCACTGCTTCGGGCACGAGATCAGCGCGGGGATGGGGTACAACGTGGCGTCCTAGCGGATGCCCAGACAGCGTAAGGCGTGAGGGAAAGCGAAAGTGTTTGACGTCAAGTATTTCTT
>PMZA01000279.1 GCA_003170595.1 Armatimonadota bacterium | reverse complement strand
GTCGCGCTGCACGCCCTCGCGCGACACGTCGGGCCCGGTGCCGCCACCCTCGCGCCCGGCGATCTTGTCCAGCTCATCGACGAAGACGATGCCCGATTCCTCGGCCCGCCGCACGGCCTCGCGGCTGACGTTCGCCTGATCGACCAGCTTCTCCGCCTCCTGCCGCGTGATCAGCTCCCGGGCCTCGGCGACCTTCATCCGCCGCGTCGATTTCTTCCCCGGGAAGAGGTTGCCGAGCATGTCCTTCATGTTGAAGCCCATCTCTTCGAGGCCGGCCTGCGAGAAGATCTGCAGGTTCTGCATCGACTGCTCTTCGACCTCGACCTCGATGTCGCGATCCTCCAGCCGTCCCGCCTGCAGCTCGCCCCGCACCGCATCGCGGCGGCGCTCCCATTCCCTTCGCGCGTTCTGCTGCTGCTCGACTTCCGTCGCGCTGGGGGTCATTCCGAAGAGGCTGCCCATCGGCCCGCCTGCCGCCGCATCCGTCGGCTCTCCGCCCGCGAGCATCGCCGCCAGCCTTTCCTCCGCACGCCGTCGCGCCTCATCCCACACCGCCGCCATGGCCTCTTCCTGCACCATCCCGTGCGCCTGATCGGCGAGGTCGCGGATCATGCTGTCGACGTCGCGCCCCACATAGCCGACCTCGGTGAACTTCGTCGCCTCGACCTTGATGAAGGGCGCGTTGGCGAGCTTCGCCAGTCGCCGGGCGATCTCAGTCTTGCCCACCCCAGTGGGCCCGATCATGAGGATGTTCTTCGGTACGATCTCATCGCGAAGACCCTCGGCGACCTTCCGCCGCCTCATCCGATTGCGCAGCGCGACCGCCACCGCCCTCTTCGCATCGGCCTGCCCGATGATGTACCGGTCCAGCTCCTCGACGATCTGCCGCGGGGTCAGCTCATCGCCATCCCGTCGCACGATGGCCTTCCCGGTGTCCAGCGCCTTCTGCAGGTCAAAGGTTTCCTCGCCCATATCCTCTACCTCTCCCCGTTACTCGAGCACCCGTACGGTGATCCTGTCGTTGGTATAGATGCACAGCCGCGCCGCGATCTTCAGCGCCGCCTCGCAGATCTCGCCCGCCGTCATCTCGCTATGGTCGAGCATCGCCCGCGCCGCAGCCTCGGCATATCCTCCGCCCGACCCGATCCCCATGAGCGGATCGTCCGGCCGGATGACCTCGCCGCTGCCCGACATGAGCAGGATGTTCTCACGATCGGCGACGATCAGCATCGCCTCCAGCCGCCGCAGCATCCGGTCCATACGCCATAGCTTCGCCAGCTCGACCGCCGCCCGCTGAAGCTGGCCGTTGTACTCATCGAGCTTGGCCTCCAGCCTCTCGAGCAGCGCCATGCAGTCGGCCGCCGACCCGGCATACCCGGCCAGCACCGCCCCATCGCGCAGCGTCCGCACCTTCTCGGCGCCATGCTTCATGGCCATGTCGCCGAAGGTTATCTGCCCATCGCCGCCCACGGCGGTCACGCCATCGCGCCGCACGGCGAGGATCGTCGTGCCGTGCCATTCCTTCTTCTGCGAACTAGACGAGCTCATGGTCCAACTCCTCCATGCCCACTGGTCCGTCGTGGGTCAGCGGTTCCGCATCATCCTGCGCCAGCGGGTGCGCCATCTTGTAACTCTCGCGCAGTCGTTCCGCGCTGACGTGAGTGTACACCTGCGTGGTCGCGAGGCTGGAGTGCCCCAGCAGTTCCTGGATCGATCGCAGGTCCGCCCCGTTGTCGAGAAGATGCGTGGCGAAGGTATGCCGCAGCACGTGCGGATGGATCCGCGTCCCCAGCTCCGTCCGCAGCGAATACTTCTCCACGAGCCTCTGCATGCCCCTCACCGACAGCCGTCCGCCGTTGCGGTTGAGGAACACCGCCGGCTGCGCCACATACTTCTTCGCCTTCTTAAGTAGATACGGCCGGCCCTCCGCCAGGTATAACTCCAGCGTCTCCAGCGCGGGCGCGCCGAAGAACACGATCCGTTCCTTGTCACCCTTCCCGCGCGTGAGGACCTGCCTCTCGGCGAGGTCGATATCATCGACATTCAGCCCGGCCAACTCGGACACGCGCATCCCGGTGGCATAGAAGAACTCCAGGATCGCCCGATCCCGCAGGCCGTCGGGCACGGTCATGTCGGGCGCGTCGAAGAGGGCCGCCATCTCGCCCTCGTAGAGCACCTCCGGCAGCTTCCGCCCCATCGCCGGCATGCCGATCAGCTCGGCAGGATTGTGCTCGAGCACCTCCTCGTTGACGAGGAAGCGGAAGAAGCAGCGCAGCGACGCCATCTTCCGCGACACGGACGCCGACGAATACTTCATCCGCCGCAGGTGGGCGACATAGCGCCGGACGAGGCGGAAGTCGACGGCTGCGAAGTCGAAGGCCGCGCCCTCGCCAAGCTCCTTGCCGAGGAAGTCGACGAACTGGCTGACGTCCTGGGCATAGGCTTCGGTCGTTTTCGCGCTGAGCACACGAACACTTGTCAGGTATCTCAGGAATTCATCGAGCCAGGCATCGCCACGAAGCTGAGCTGCGATCATATCTGCGACCTCCCACTGCTGCCTCAAGCATACTGTCCCAACCCCCGCCGCCAATCGCCTCTCCACGCCCCCCTCATTCATCCGGCTCCCACGTCGGATGCGTCCGTCCCCACACCTTCATGTCCACCCAATCCGTCTTCGGCGCCCAAAGCGCCACCATCCCCGGCGGCGTAACCTTCGCCGGCGCAGGCTTCCCCCCCGCCAGCCCCGTGGCGTAGAACACCCCTTGCCACAGCCCCACCAGCGCCACGATCAGCACCACCGTCCCAATCCACCGGTTTGTCGTTGTCGCCTTCATCTACTGCCTCTTCATCTCGGTCGTCACCTTGAAGTCTTCCAGCGTCATCGTCATGTCCACGGGGACATCCGCGCCATCGGCGCCCTTCTGCGTCCCCTGTATGTGGAGGGTCCCGCCCTCGATCGCCTTCGACTTCGCGAGAACCACATGCGTATCGTCCATCGACAGATAGTAGTCCGTCGTCGCCTGCACGTTGAAGCCTGTCATGTCGGTCCTCATCCCGCCACCCAGCCCCGGCGGAATGGAGATGGTCAGGTCGCTCACGTTCGCCACCGCGCTGAAGTGCCGGCAGAGCACGTCGTCGAGCTTCTCGTCATCCTCATACTTGAACCGCAGGGCGATCGGCTTCGCCGTGGGCTGGCCCAGCAGTTGCCCCAGCGGCAGAGTGATCTCCCACACATCCCCCACCTTCACGGCCTTCTCGGGCAGGATCGGGTCCAGCCCCGACATCATCTGCCCGATATTCGGAGCCCCGCCGGCGCCCGGCAGTTTCGCGAAGGCGTCCTGCAGGCTCCCGCCGCCGACCATCCCCTTCACCTGCCCCCGGTCGTCGAGGATCGGGGTGAAGCCTTTGCTCAGCATCTCCGTGCTACCCGGCGGCAGGGGCTGCGTCGTCTTCTGCCCGTCGACGGTGATCAGCATCGTGCTGTCCGCCAGGTTCATCTCGCCATGAACCACCTTCCCGTCAGGGGTGGTGGTATCGAAGCTGATGAGCCCGAAGCTGATCTTCATCTGCGCCAAACCTTCCGGCGTAACCTTATCCACACGGCTGAACATCGTCAGCTCGGCATGCACCTTCGGCGAGGTCGTCTGAGTACCCGCCGCGGTGGTCGCGACGATCGTGCCCGCCGTGTCGACGCTGACGGCCACGCTATCCTGCTGACCCTCGACCCACTTGTACCGCAGCACCGTCCCCGCATCATCGGCCCGCGCGGCCAGGCACAGTACACTCATGCTCATCCCGATCACAGCCAGCATCCATGCTCGCCGCATCACGAACCCCTCCCGGAGCCGTAGTGTGAACTCGACCCTCGCCAGTTACATCCTCTTACTCTCGCTGGCGACCTTGAAGTCCTCGAGCGTCACGGTCTGATCCATGTCGACGTCCTCGCCGTTGGGATCCTTCTGCTTCCCCTGGACGTGGATGATCCCATGCTCGACGGCCTTCGACTTCACGACGACCACGTGCGTATCCTCGACCGACAGATAGTAGTCGATGGCGCTCGAGAGGCCATAGCCGGTGACGTCGGTCCTCAGCCCGCCCGCGATCACAGGCGGCACGGACAGGCTCAGGTCGGTCGCCTCGACCGTCGCGCTCAGATGCCGGCAGGGGACGCCCGCCAGATCCTCATCGCCCACATACTTGTACTTGAGCACGACGGGTTTCCCGGGCACCTTGATGTGCAGCAGCTTCTCCAGCGGCACCGGAGACTCCCACGTGTCGCCGGGCTTCACTGCTTTCTCCGGAAGAATCGGCTCCATCCCCGAGATGAGCTGGCCGATGTTCATGGCGGTGTTGGTCGGGTCCGAGCCGCCGAACATCTGCTTGATGACGTCGTCGCCCCCGAACTGCTTGATCTGCCCCCGGTCATCCATCACCTGCGTGAAGCCCTTGGCCAGCAGGTCGAAGGTCCCGGGAGGAATCTGCTGCACTTCCCTCTGCCCGTTGACGGTGACGACCAGCGTGCTGTCGGCGGGGTTAAACTCGCCGTGGATCGGCGTACCATCCGGCTGGACGGTGTCGAAGGCGATCAGCCCGAAGCTGATCTTCAAGTGCGCCAGCCCGTCCGCCGTCACCTCTTCCACGCGGACGAAGGTCGGCATCGTGACGTGGTTCTTCAGGTTGCTCGACTGAGTTCCCTGAGGCGTGGTCACGGTAATCTTGCCGGTCATGTCCACAGCCACGTTCTCGGCGTCCTGAGCCCCCGCCGTCCACTTGTACCGCAGGAGCGTCCCCTCGTCCGCCACGGCCACCGACGTCGCCATCGCCACGAGCGCAAGCCCCACCCCTACCCGCATCGCCCGCATCTGCCTCGCTCCTCACTGCCGCTTCACTTCGGCTGTGCTGGCGCAGCCCTCGAGCGCAATCCTCTGATCCACGTCCTCTTCCCTGCCGCCAACCTTGTCCTTCCCTTTCGCGTGGAGGACCATCTTCCCTGGTTGGGTCAACTGATGCTTCGCCGCCATGGGCAGCGTATCCACCGTCGACAGGAGGATGGTGCCGCTGCCGTTCACCGTCAGCCCGTGATATTCCACCGCCAGCCCCTGGTTATCGGCCGCCGCGAGCTTCCCCGACTGATCGACTACCTTCAGGCTCAGCCCCAGTTGCTCGCACGCCCGCCCATCGACGTCGCCTTCGCCCTTGTACGCCCACGCGAATTTCACCTTCACGCCCAGCCGCTCGCGCAGCATCGGATAGGCCGCCATCTCCTCCCACTTATTCCCCTCAGCCACGGCCTTGTCCGGCAGGATCGGGAACATGACCTTCACGAGCCCGGCCATGTCGGGCAGCCCACCCATGCTCGGCAGGCCCAGCAGGAACGTGTCGATCCGCTCGTTCCCCTGCATGCTCATGACGTTGCCGCGGTCATCCATCGTCACCGAGAACCCCGCCGCCAGCGCCTGCTTCAGCTCATCGGTAACCTCCAGCGTCATCGGATCGCCGCCATCCTGCACGACGACCGCCCGCGCGCCTTCGGGATCGATGTCGAAGGTCGTGTCGCCATGATCGACGACGGTCTGCTTGCCCTTCATCGGCCCGAGCTTGAACCTGACGTCGGCGATGCCTTCGGCATTGGCGGTTTCGATGGTGACGTTGACCTCAGCGGTCCAGGAAGCCTTCCAGGCGCGGGTCTCATCGCCGATGGTCGCCTTGCCGGAGGAGGTGAAGGCGAGCGAGTAGGCGGCGCCCAGCCCTTCGGCCCACTTGTACCGCAAGAAGCCATCATCGGCGCTCACAGCAGCCGCCACGGAGAGCAGTACCGCAACCATTAGCACCCTTGCCCGCATCCGAACGCCCTCCCGGTTCACTGCCGCCTGATCTCGAGTTCCACCTTCGCATCCGTCCAAGTCGCCGTCGCCGAAGGCGGCGGGTGAAAGATCTCCAGCACCCTGCTCGCCCTCGACTCCGCGGTCGCGCTATCGAAGCCCTCCGACCGCGCCCGCACGACCTGGCATCCGTCCTGCGCCAGCCAGAAGTCGGTCCTCAAGCTCACCGAAGACTGGTGGACGTCCACCGGCACTCCGCCGGAGAGACCGGACGGCGCACCCCACTCCAGCCTCGCCCCATCCGTCGTCACCGCTATCCGTCTGCACGGCACGCCATCGACGGTCTCATCGCCCACGTACCGGCAGTGGGTCAGAGGACCGCGCGAGGTCGTCGTCCATTCATCACCCGGCTTCACGGACATCGAAGGCAGTTCCGGCCCAAGGATCTGGGTGCACGGCGAGCCGAGATAGTTCCCCCCCGACCCCCTAGCAACCGCGATGAGGCCCGGCATGAAGAGGAGGGTACCTCCTCCCCTCACCACCGGCCGCTCATCCAGCCGGTTGAACCCCTGCGAATCCAGAACACGCCCCAGAGTGTCAACGTTCAAGGTCCAGTTCGGCCCCAAGCCCTCCGCCGTACCGAAGCCGGGCGCCGTCAGCTTGTCCCCGTTATCGGCCTGCGCCACGAACAGATTCCGCGCGGCGTCGCCGTCCAGGTGCACCTTTCCCGCCGCGCCGAGATCTACGTCCCCGGCCAGCCGGTCGATGCTCACCCGTACGGTCGCCACATCCGCCGGCGAGACCGCCGTCACAAGCGCCCTCACGGTGAGGGTCAGGTGGACCCGCGCGTCAACCGTCTGGTACGCGAAGTCATCGCTCGGCCGCACAGGCCCCGTCATCCGCGCCTCGATCGTCCACCGGACCTGATCGCCCACAGCCCACCAGTACCTCAGCAGCACATCCCCAGCCTCAGCCCTGGCAACTGGCGCCAGGACCGCAAGGCCAAGCAGCGCTCCGTAGCGGAGCTTTGTCATGAGAGCCGTCCTGCTCCCCTAGAGGTATCCCATCCCGAACAGCCTTTGCGACGTCGGGTCTTCCCAGTACCCGCCATCCGGCTGTGCCGCGCCCTCATCTTCGCCCTCGAGCACCTGCTCGTCCGGCACGGCGAGGTTCATGTTCCCCACCTGTTTCAGCGTGATCTTCCCGGCCTCGACCGGATCGCCGTGGCCCGTCTCAGCCTCGCGCCGTGAGATATGCGCCCGCAGTTTCTCGTGCATCTTCTTGACCATGTCCGGCCGGTCGTCCGCCAGGTTCTTGAACTGCCCGGGGTCGATGGTCGAGTCGTAAAGCTCATGGTCCGGCTTGCCGAAGGGGTCCGGCTCAGCGCTTTCGATGTAGTGCCACTCGCGCGTCTTCACGCACCATCGCTTCGTCCACGTGCACTCGGTCGCGTAGATCTCGTCCACCACGTCATCCGTCCGCTCGCCGGTGATCCACGGCACGAGGCTGGTGCCCTCCATCTGCGCCTCGGCCGCCTCGTTCTTCATCCCCAGCAGTTCGAGGATCGTCGGCGCGATGTCGATATGCCTCGCCCACGACGGCACGCGTTTCCCCTTGGGCAGATCGGGGTGGTTGAGGATCAAGGGCACCCGCAGGTTGGTGTCGTAGACGCCGTGATGGTCGAAGAACAGGTCGTGCTCGTCCAACTCTTCCCCATGATCCGAGGTCACGACCACCAGCGTATCCTTCAGCGCCCCTTCCGCCCGCGCGTGATCCAGCATCGCCGCGATCGCGGTATCGACATACGCGATCTCGGCGTCATATTGCGAGCACGCATACTTGATGTCGGTGACGCCGGGCATCCATTCCATGAAGTAGTACTTGAAGGCGTCGAGGTCCCAGACCTTCTTCATGCTCGGGTTGGCGGGGTCCTTCTCATCGCCCTCGTAGAACATGCCGTTGAAGGGCGCCGGCGGCAGGTACGGGGTATGCGGGTCCCAGTAGTGCAGGAACGCGAACCAGGGCTTGTCCTTCTGGGCGCACTCCTTGACGATCTTGAAGGCGGTCTCATTCACGGCCTCGGCCTTCCGCCATGCGCCGTGAGGATCGCGCTCCCACATGTAGCCTTCGTACACGTCGAACCCGCGCTTCAACCAGCGCCCGAGGTTATCGGCGGCGGCGGTGAACATGCCGTGGTTGTTGAGGATCTCCGCGAGCATGGGGATGCCGGGATCGAGGTCGGTCGACTGCCCCTGGGCGACGACCTGATGGCTCCAGACATCGCGGCTGGTGAACATGGTGGTATAGCCGGGATGGGTGGGGATATGAGGCGCGAAGAAGCGCTCGAAGAAGACGCCGTCTTCGGCGAGCTTATCGAGGTGAGGCGAGGTATCGTTGAAATGCCCGGCACAGCCGAGCCTATCGCCACGAAGCGTGTCGATCGCGATAAAAAGAACGTTCACTGGTTTCACCCTTCTTGCCTTTGCCTTAGGCTTTCAAGCCTTTGCTACGTGTTTAGGATACTACAGCCCCCCCGCCAACGAAACACCCTTCCGCAAAGGCCCACCACCAGACCATTGCCCTTCCGCCTTTCGCCTTCCCTCCACAACGGAAAACGGCCGCCGAGGCTTCCCCCGGCGGCCGTCCTATTCTCTTCCTCGCAAACTCTCTTCCGCGCTACTTCTCCCCGTACAGGAAGTACCAGTCCACGTTCCCGTTCTGCCCCGCGATCAGCGCCGTCTGCTGCATCCACTTCGCATGGCCGTCGCACCACGCGATGTTAAGTCCTCCGTTGTGTCGCAACGGCGCGTTTCCGTTGCACGGATTGCCGGCGAAGCTCGGCAGCCACTCCACGAAGTCGCCGTTGATGTCGCACAGCAGCAGCGTCTCCGACGGCTTGGCGATCTGTGCTAGCGGAAGGTGGTCCGCCCCGCCGATGGCGAGGTTCAGCCCGTACCCGAGGAATCCGAAGGCGCCCTGTCCCGGATAGGACGGGCACGACAGTATCTGAGTGTTCTTGATGTAGGGCGCGATCTCCTCATACCAGCGCCAGCACGTCGTGGGCGGCGACTGCCAGCCGCCACCGGCTGGATCGCCCATCCGACACTTCGTCAGGCGTTCGTCATAGTCCTGGGCGTACATGAGCATCGCCAACGAGATTTCCTTCAAGTTGCTCAGACAGCTCGTCTGACGCGCCTTCTCTCTTGCCTTCGCGAATACGGGGAATAGGATCGCAGCGAGAATCGCTATGATCGCGATCACGACCAGCAATTCGATGAGCGTGAAGCCCTTGCGCATTGGTAGGCCCCCTCGGCCTTGTAAGGCCAGATGTGGAGATTGCGTTTATAGTTTACGTGCTTTCGGGAGCATTCACAAGCTCAATTTCAGGTCTTTGCCCAGCTTTGTGCCGCACAAACGTGAAAACGGCCGCCGAGGTCTGCCCCGGCGGCCGTTGTTGCTCTCCTTCCTCGGCTTACTAGTCGCCCGTCAGCCAGTACTTGTAGAATTGGCTGTAGTCGCCGCCCGTATGCCCACCTGCCCACGTCACGCCCGCCCGCAGCCACTTCACGTGCCCGTCGGTGAACCCGAAGTTCATCCCCTCATTGTGGCGGAAGTCCGGCGAAATCGCACCGTACTCGGCCCCACAAGTTGAGCCGCCCCCGCTGTTGCAGGGGTTTATACGCCCATCACCGTAGGGCGCGCCGCCGATCTCACCCAGCGAGATGACCTCCGACGGCCGCTTTACGGCAGCCATCGACACCCCGAACGTCAGGCAGCTCACCCCGTACCCGCACGGGTAGAAGCTACCGGGGCCCCACCCCGCGATCCCCACGTCGGACCGGCTCGGGCACTGGAAGAGCTGCGTGTTCTTGATGTAGGGCATGATCAGTGCCGGGTAGAAGTCAACTTGCGTCGCGCTCACGATGAACCTCACGGCCGGGAACATCTCGTCATAGTCCTGGGCGTACATCAGCACGCCGAGCATGATCTGCTTCTCATTGCTCAGACACGCCGTCTGCCGGGCCTTCTCGCGGGCCTTCGCGAAGACGGGAAACAAGATGGCAGCGAGGATCGCGATGATCGCGATCACNNATGAGCGTGAAGCCCTTGCGCATGCGAGACCCCTCCGGCAACACAAAGATGATCCTTCAGGCTATACTTCGACGCACGTCCCTAACTACCTCTCGCCTTTTCCCAAAATGAGAACGACCGCCGAGGTCTTCCCCGGCGGCCGTCATCTTCCGTTCCCACCTTAGCCTTCCCTACTTGTCCCCGACGATCCAGTACCAGTCTTTGTTCCCGCCCTGGCCCTCCTCGAGCGAGACCCGCTTCATCCACTTACCGTGCCCGTCCGCCCAGCCGACGTTCTGGCCCTCGTTGTGGATCTGGCTCGTGTACAGCTCAAAGGGCTGACCCGCGCCGCCGCCGCCGAAGCTCGGCCAGAAAACGATCTTGTCGGCGTCGATCTCACCGGTGAGGAGCGTCTCCGCCGGTCTGCCGACGGCAGCCAGCGGACAACCGCCGCCATACGCTGCCAGCGAGTAGTTCATCCCGTAGCCGCGCGCGTTGGCCGACCGCGAGGGGCACTGGTAGATCTGCGTGTTCTTCAGATAGGGCTGGACAAGGTCCCACCAAACAAAGCACGGCGGATTCGGCCCCATCGCGCACCGCGGGAACTTCTCATCGTAGTCCTGCGCGTACATCAAGAGGCCAAGACAGATCTGCTTGGTATTGGCAAGACAGCTCGTCTGGCGAGCCTTCTCGCGGGCCTTCGCGAATACGGGGAATAGGATCGCAGCGAGGATCGCTATGATCGCGATGACGACCAGCAATTCGATGAGCGTGAAGCCCTTGCGCATTGGTAAGCCCCCTCGGCCTTGTAAGGCCAGATGTGGAGATTGCGTTTATAGTTTACGTGCTTTCGGGAGCATTCACAAGCTCAATTTCAAGTCTTTGCCCAGCTTTGTGCCGCACAAACGTGAAAACGGCCGCCGAGGCATCACCCCGGCGGCCGCTGGGACCTTCGCTTACCCTGATCTGGTCTAGTACGTCAGAACCCAGAAGCTCTGCGCCAACGCATTGTTGGGGACGAGTCTGCAACTACATTGCGACGTCTGCCTCCCCTTCTTCTTGATCTCTCTGTGTCCATACCGGAAGCTCCGCCAGCAGCTTCTCCGCCGTCCCAGCCCCAATCGCCGCGCGCAGCCTCTCCATCAGCCGCGCGTACCACCGCACGTTGTGCAGGCTCAGCAGCCTCCACGCCGCCGCCTCACCCAACCGGAAGAGGTGGTGCAGATACGCCCGGCTATGCGCCCGGCAGGTCACGCAGTCGCATCCTGCCTCGATAGGCGCCTCGTCAGCCCGGAAGGTCGCGTTCCCGATCTTCAGCGCCCCTTCCGCCGTCAGGACGCTCCCATGCCTGGCCATCCTCGTCGGCAGCACGCAGTCGAACACATCCGTGCCCCGCAGGCCCGCTGCCACGATGTCCCTGGGCGTCCCCACGCCCATCACCCACTTCGGGGCCTCCCGTGGCAGATTATTGTTGCTCGCCTCCAGAGCCGCCATCATCTCTTCACGACTCTCCCCCACCGACAGTCCCCCGATTCCGAACCCCGTGAACCCCAACTCCGCCATCCAGGACGCACTTTGGGCGCGAAGATCGCTATAAACACTTCCTTGAGCGACTCCCCACAACCATTGATCGTCTCGAGAATGCACTTTGAGGCACCTTTGACCCCACCTGAGCGTCTTCTGAAGCGCTTCCAGCGCCGTTTCGACGCTCGCCGGGTAGGGCGTGCAGATGTCCAGCGCCACGGCGATGTCCGCCCCGAGCTTTTCCTGCGCCGCCACCGACACCTCGGGGGTGAGGAACTGCCGGCTCCCATCCACGGGCGACATGAGCCACACACCGTCTTCGGTCACATCCTTGGGCCTGGCGAGCGAGAACGCCTGAAACCCGCCGCTATCAGTGGCGAGAGCGCCGTCCCACCCCATGAACCTGTGCAGCCCGCCCATCTCGCCGACGACATCCTCGCCGGGGCGGAGGTGGAGGTGCCAGGTATTGCAGACCATCATCCGCACGCCGGTTTGGGCGATGTCCTCGGGCGCGCAAGCTTTGACGACGGCCTGGGAAGCGCAGGGCATGAAGGTGGGGGTGTCGAGGACGCCGTGAGGAGTGGTGAGGCGACCGAGCCTTCCCTTCTGCTCGGCGCCCGCTTTCAGTATCTCAAACCCATAGGCTTTACCCATGATGATCGCGGCGCAGTATACAACCTGCCTCAGGCAAAGGCCCACCACGCATCCACCCCCGNNTGCCGTTCTGCAGTTCGGTGCGGCGACGAATCCACAAAGGCTCACGCGTCGCGGCAGTAGTCGAAGGCTTCAGCCTGCGGCTGTGGCAGGGTGGTGGGCCTTTGCGTTTGGGCGGTGGCGGGGTGGGCCTTCGCATTCATTGACATACGTCGCCTTCGGGTGTACGCTTCCCGCACTATGGGACGGCTTTCGGTGGCGTCCCAACGCGCGTGCTATTGGAGGACGCCGGCAATGACATCCCCTAAGGTAGACCGCACCGCATTAGTGTTCCTTGCCCTCCTGGCCTTCCTTACGCTTGCTGCCTCTTCCTGGGCGTACCCCTTCAAGACTGAGGTCATCAGCCCACGTGTCACAGTGACGCGCGTCAACGGAGTCCTCCAGACCTGGCGCGACGAGGCCGCCTCCGGTCAGGCCCTCGTGACACTGCGTCCCGGCACCACTGCGGACCAGTTCCAGGCCATGCTCAATCGCCAGGGCGGCGCGATTCTCAAGGCCATGCCCGAGATCGGCATGTTCCTCGTCTCTCTCCCCGACGGCGTCGCCGTCGTCGACGGCGCCGCTAGATGGTCTGGAGAAGCCGGAGTGATGAACGCCTCCCCAGACCGCGTCGAGCACGCCCGTCGCACTCCCAATGACTCGCTGTACGCGCAGCAGTGGCAGTACCCGAAGATGAATGCTCCTGTCGCCTGGGACGTCCAGACCGGAAGCGCCACCACCGTTGTCGCCATCATTGATACCGGCATCTGGATCACCCACGAGGACCTTCAGGGCAAGATCTGGACCAACGCCACCCCCGGAATCAACCCCGCCTATCCCAACGACGTCCACGGCTGGAACTTCGTTCTCAACAACAACGACCCCGTGCCGCATCCCGCCAGCACCGTCGACGAGGGAGCGAGTCACGGCACTCACGTCGCCGGCTGCGTCGGGGCCATGAGCAATAACAACCAGGGCGTCACCGGCCAGGACTGGAACTGCAAACTGATGCCGGTCAAGGTATTGGCCGATCAGGGCTACGGCCTCGACAGTTGGATCATCCCCGGCATGTTGTATGCCGTCGACAGTGGCGCCAACGTGCTCAACATGAGCCTCGGTGGCAATATGGGCCAGTACGAGTCGAGCTACGACGCGCCTATGTCCTATGCTCGCCAGCACGGCGTCGTCGTCTGCGTCGCGGCCAACGAACTCGGCACCGGCCTGGAGTACACCGACGATACGTCCACCTGGGACTCGCCCACGTGCAACGATGGCGGTTCTGCCAACTGGGTCTTCGGCGTCGCCGCCTCAGACTCTTCCGACAAGAAGGCCGACTTCTCCTTCTACGACGGATCGAGCGGTAGGCACTTCATCGACGCCGCCGCCCCTGGCGTCGTCATCCTCAGCACGGTCATCTACGACCCGACCCATGGTTTCACGCAGAAGTACCAGGACCATCTGTCCGACGGCGAAGAGTGGAGCGGCACCTCCATGGCCTGCCCTCAGGTAGCGGGCCTCGTCGCTCTCGTCCACGCCCAGCACCCCGGCTGGGATCCGCTGACCCTCATCAACCAGATCAAGGCCACCTGCGACAACATCGATGCTCAGAATCCTCTCTATGCCGGCAAGCTCGGCGGCGGCCGCATCGATGACGCCGCGGCCCTTGGCTACCACTTCCCGCCCGGCCCGCCCAAGGCCGTCACCGCCGCCGGCACGCCCAACACTGAGGGCGGCAGCATCACCGTCGCCTGCTCCAAGTCCGCC
>PMZA01000002.1 GCA_003170595.1 Armatimonadota bacterium | reverse complement strand
TTTCTGTTCGTCAGGTCGTGGCTGTGGCTCAGGCTTCCTTCAGACCCCTCCTCGCGGAGACGCCCTTGCCTTCGCTTAACGGTTCCGGTTCCCTGGACCGTAGAGGACTTTCACCTCCGAGAGTACGTACATGTCCGGCGTACAGAGATGGGCAGCCGTGAGGATACGCTGCCCAGAACCTATTACTTGCGGCCAGACGCCCTGACCTACCTGTCCCAGCTGGAACTCTTGGCGTCGCGGGTCGTCATGAGGCACGTCCGGTTGTCCGACGTCGTCAATCTGTCCATCAGGCTGTTCTGTGCGGCGCCGCTGGACAGGCAGGCCGAACTGCTCCGGGCCGACCGGGGGAAGCGCCTGCACAACCGAGCCTGATCGCCGACCGAGTGCATCCTCGACGCCCGTCCGATCCCGGTCACTCCCATCCCTCGGATTGTGGAAGGGCCCTCCTCGTCCCATACCTATCCCCCACTCCCCTCTCCGGTCGTCGAGGCACGGACACGAACCACTCGGGCCGAAGAGCAGACCGGAGATGAAGCATCAGGTTCCGTGATCGTCAGATCCTCACGATGCCCTTCATACTTCGCCCGGCTCCCTCCCACCTCGGGCGGGACCGCTGGATGCCCCCACCTCTCCCCCATCGTCGATGTGCTGGGGACGAACTTCTACCACGCTGCGCCAGCGTCGTACGGCGTCCCGTCCAGGCGTCTCTCTTCTGGTCGACCCACGCACCGAAACGAATCCCTCCGCCCACTGGAGGAGCACCTGGAGGATGACAGAAGCGGTGAACGAGCGTTCACCGACAATCGCACACGACTGGCCGCCATCTCCGGCGTGAGAGCCACCTTCTCGCCAACCTCTCCCCTATCCTCTGGCCTGCCCGTCGCCTCACTGCCCATCTCTTGGAGGTGGTAGCATCTCTTCCCAGAGCGCCTGCGCCTCCAACAGGTCCTCTTCGATCTTCCTCAGCGCCAGCCCATAGGCATGCACCGCCATGAGCATGTCTTCCGGCGTGGCGTCATCGGTCTGCAGCGTGGACATCATGGAGGCGAACTTTTCTCTGGCGGAGTCAACCGCTCTTGCCACCGCGTCGAGCCAGTTCTGTTCCCCTCTCCTACGGTATGGTCGAAGTAGCCTCTCCCTGAGATCACGTCCGTCCACTGGGATCCCTCCTTGCGATCTTAGAGACGTTGAGGTTCGGGTGTCTCTTCAAGCCTGCCTCTCCCCATCGCCTGCGCCTTGGCCACCCTCCCCACGTACCAAAACAACTTGGCCGCCAGGCCCTCCGCCGGCCAGGACAGCAGGCCGTCGACTTCCTCCAACCTCACCCTGAGCAGCGCCTTCATCGCCGCCACCGTACTCCCCGTCGGCTCGATGCGGTCCGCCTCGTAGGCCTCGACCCGCTCAACCCTCACCGAACGAAGGTCGAGAAAGTCAAGCTCGAGCGCTACCCTCTGCGCCGACCAGCCACGCCGGTCCCGTGCTTCGCGCAATACCTCCCCAAGTGTTGTCATCGCTTCGCCCATCCCCCATTCCTTCGGTTCGTTGCAGCCGCTCGGACACCGCCACCAACCGCTCGGCAATCTGCCTCCCCTCAGCTGGTTCGGCGTCCACTCCCGCCCGCACTCCTCGCACCGAAACAAAAGATGGTCCGAGTTGGTCAGGGCCATGCCAAACTTCATCAGTTCGTCTTCCGTCAACCGCCTTGGGCCTCTCACGGTCGGTCCTCTTGGCCAGGCTCTCGTCGGGTCGGCGGGCATGTCACGTTGGGGACACGGAAGGGCCCACGCATACTGCCAGCGGGTCTGGCGAGCTTCCGCCCTCGCACGCCCATACCGGCTTTCGCTGGAGGGTCCTCTACTTCCGCCGCCTCTCCACCACTCCCCACTTCGGTCGTCGAGGCACCGACACGGACCATTCGGGTTGAAGAGGAAACCGGAGTTGAAGCTTCGTGGTCCGTGATCGTTCGATCATCACGGTGCCCGTTATGGTTCGCCAAGAACCCTCCTACCTTGGGTGCCACCACGAGATAACCTTACCTCTTTCCCATTGCCTCCACTGCGAGGGCCACGATTTTCTCGGCCTCTTCCTGCGGTGTCGAGGTCTTCCGCATCAACTCGACCACCGCCTCCTCCACCGACTTGCCCCTCTTCAGGGCGGCCTCGGCGAGGGCTTGTCTTGAGGTCTTTCTATTTGCCTTCGGATCAACAGGTTTTGTTATAGATTCTTTAGAGTCTAAGCGTATATGGTGGGATGTGCCCTTTTGGCGGGACGGACGTGCCACTTTGGCAGGACTGATGTGCCAATTTGGCATATCAGGGAGAGCCCTCCCCTGTAGGCTCCTGATCACGCACTTACTCGGCTTCCCCAAACCCAGTCGAACGGTGGAGATGTAGCTCCGACTCTCCAACTCATGGAAGTACCGCTCGATGCTCCGAAGTCCTCCACCGAGGTGCCGTGCGATGATCGTGCGGGCCGGAGCCCCACCCAACCTCCATCGGTAGTAGAGCAACGCCCCATAGACAGCCTTGGCTCCAGGCGACAGGTCCGGATCGAAGACGACCGCCACCGGAACTTGTACGAAACCATGGGCCAATGCGTCGTCCTCGACCTCGATCTCGGTGAGTTCGGCGGTCGCTCCGTCGGCTGGCCTCATAGTGACCACCGCAGATGACGTGATGCACGAGGACTCAATGTTGGGGAAGAAATGGCCGGCCTCTGCCCCATCGTTGCCCGGATCACCACGGCCACCACCACTTCCGAGACTTCCGAGATTGCCGCTCCCTTGCCGCTTTCAGTTCCTCGATGTCCGCACGGAGTGCCTTGATTTCCTCATCTTGCCGCTGGCGTTCCGCTGTTTCCCGATCGGCTTCCCGGCGTTGCCCGTCGACTGCCTGATCGAGTCGGGAACTCATTTCCGATAGGGTCTGCCGATGGGCTGCCCCGAGTTCCTCGCCGACCGTCCGGATTACCTCAAGGACCATCTCACGGGCCTGCTCGACGAAAGCGGCGGGAGTGACCTGCCCTTGGGGAAATGGGGAAACGGGAGCGATGGGGGAGGGGTCGAGTTCCTCGATTGCCGCTTGAACTTCCGCCTTCGAAAACATAAGTCGGCGTCCACGGTGATAGGGGGTCAGAGTGCCGGACTCGACACGGGCCCTCACCGCTCGGGGGGAAATGCCGATCAGCTTCGCCGCCGCCTCCGTGGAGATCAGATCGTCTGGGATGTGTGCCACGAGCATCGCCTCGGAAGTTGGGGCAGTACCGGAATGTCCGGTTCATCAGACTCTGGCACGGGAGGCCAAAAGAGTCAAGGCTGAATGGAAGGGGAGAGGTGAGATGGGAGGGCCACCCACGGCGTCTGATCTGGATCGGATAGGTGAGGCCAAGCAATGCCGTTGACGATGAGAGAAATCGTTGGTGAGGCCATTCCGAACTTGGCGGCCAACGACCGTTGAGAGAACTGTCCCGAAGCGTATAGCCTGCGAGTTTCGGTTACCTCGACCTCGGTGAGCTTGTGCATCCATTGCCGCTCTCCGAGCGTTGACCTTCTTTTGCTCGCCATGTCTCTCTGGTTGGCCTGCTGAGTCCCAGGGAACAGGTGGGCCGGGTTGCAGCACCTGCGATTATCGCACCGATGGCAGATGCAGGTTGTTCCACGGTGATCGCCCAACGGAAGCGGGCCATTGGCGATCATCCAAGCAACTCGGTGGGCAAGCAACAATCGGCCACCGATCCTGAACCGCCCATAGCCGCCCTCGGTCAGCCCAGCCAACCACTCCCAGCACTCGTCGTCGCCGCCGATGGCGACCTTGGACCAGAACCGATCGAGCAAGGTGGGTGAGATGGATATGCCCACCCTATCCGTAGGCCCCGCAGTTCACCACAAGGAGGCTTCAACCTGACCCGCCACCCGGCATTCGACCCGGAGACCCGCAACGTGCTCATGCTCACGCTTCCAACCTGCAAGCCCTGCCAGGACATGCAGGCCATCGTCGACGCCGTCGTGTGGCCGCCACTCGCCTTGCAGCGCCATCAGCTTACGACGATGGGGGAGAGGTGCCAGCCCCGCCACGCCAGCACGCACTGCCCTTGCCGTTCTTGTTGGTCAGGTGCCAGCGGTGCCGCCTCAATTCTCCGTGCGATCCTTGGTACGGACTGCAGGCCATCGCATAGGGTGTGTGCCGACGAGTGAACGGCCGTTCATCTCCAGGCGGTCACGCCCAGCCAACCACGACCCTGACAGAGGGCCAACGCCGACGGTGTTTCACGGCGAGTGAACGGTCGTTCATCACGAGGCCTCCCTGCCACTAGCGACGGCCGCCCAAGTCTTCCGGTCGTCCTAGGCCGAGATCCTGCTCAAGGCTCCGTGCGGCCGAAGGATCGAGACGACGGCACGCCGGTCATCCTCGTGGACCTGGTGGGCCCCCAACAGACGACGCCCAAGAGCAAGCCACGGCGAGGGTGGGGGAGAGGGGCCAGAGGACGCAAGGATGTTTGTGCCTCGCATAGCAACCGACGTCAGACCCTCGAGGGTGAGGATGTAAGTTGGGTCTTGTTGGACTGGAGCCCCAGCCACCCATAGGCCACCCCAGCGCCGTCTAGTGCTTTCGTACCATCGCGGAGGAAACCGCTACCCGGCTGCCGAACTGCCGGGATGAGGTCTGTCTTTCCGGCCACCGGAGAACCCACATGCCAGTCGTCCCATCCGCACCAGAGCAGGGCCAACTCGTCAGCGTCCGCCAGCGTCGTTACGTGGTCAGCGATGTCCTGGCGAGCAGTGTGGAAGCCGGGCCGTCGTCTTCGCCGCTGCCCTCGGTGCAGCACCTCGTGACTCTCTCTTCCATCGAGGACGATGCCCTCGGTGAGGAGCTGCAGGTAATCTGGGAACTCGAGCCGGCGACACGGGTGCTCGAGAAGATCTCGTTGCCATCGCCGACCGGCTTCGATGTCCCCGAGCGACTGGACGCCTTCCTGGATGCCGTGCGTTGGGGGGCGTCCTCCAGGGCCGACGTCCGCTCCATCCAGTCTCCGTTCCGCAGCGGCATAGAGATCGAGGACTACCAGCTCGACCCCGTCGTCCGAGCGATCCAGATGCCGAGGGCCAACCTCTTGATCGCCGACGATGTCGGGCTGGGCAAGACGATCGAGGCCGGTATGGTCATCCTGGAGTTGCTCATCCGGCATCGTGCTCGGCGTATGCTGGTCGTGTGTCCATCGTCGCTGCAGGTCCAGTGGCGGGATCAAATGCGGGACAAGTTCGGCCTGGAGTTCCGCATCGTCGATAGCGAGCTCATGCGGTCGCTTCGCAGGAAACGAGGGATCCACGTCAACCCTTGGACGCATTACCCAAGGCTCATCACGTCGATCGACTTCCTGAAGCGTGAACGTCCACTCCGGCTCTTTCGTGAAACGCTGCCCAACGAGGGCGAGCCGCTCTACCCGAGACGGTATGACATACTGGTGGTCGATGAAGCCCATAACGTGGCCCCGTCGGGTCGAGGACGCTACGCCACGGACTCTCAGCGAACTGAAGCCATCCGGCTTCTTGCACCTCACTTCGAGCACAAGCTCTTTCTCACCGCCACTCCCCACAACGGCTACCCCGAGAGTTTCACCGCCCTGCTGGAGCTTCTCGACAACCAACGCTTCGCCAGGGGCACTCCTCCCGATCGCACCCAACTCCATACCATCATGGTGCGGCGGCTGAAGTCGGAGCTGAAGCGTACCTGGGATGGGAGACCACGCTTCCCGGAACGCATCATCGAGCCGCTTGAGATCGACTTCGGAGACGAGGAGCGACGCATCCACGCCGCCCTGAGAGAGTACACGCAGTTGCGGCAGGCGAGTGCCTCCGAGGGAATGGCACGCCTTGCCACGGACTTCGTGCTCAAGACCTTGAAAAAGCGTCTCTTCTCCAGCCCAGCGGCTTTCGCAGCCACGCTCGAGCGGCACGAGGCATCCCTCCAGTTGGCTCGTCGGCGAGGTGCCCTGCCACGAGCGTCGAGCAGGGCCCTCCAAACTCAACTCGACCGCGTGGACGAGGACTACTACGACGACGAGGAGAAGGAGGCGGCGGCGGTGGATGCGGTGGACGCATCCAGCCACCTGTTCGAACCGCTCTCCGCAAGGGAAGCGGAGCTACTGCGTGACATGAAGTCCTGGGCCCACTCGGCCACGGCCCGTCTGGACGCCAAGGCGATCGAACTCGTCCGCTGGCTTCACGAGACCGTGAAGCCCGGCGGCACTTGGTCCGACGAGCGTGTCATCATCTTCACCGAGTACCGTGCCACGCAGAATTGGCTCCAGGGCATCCTGGCACGCGAGAGTCTGACCGGCGGCGACCGGCTGATGACGCTGTATGGTGGCATGCGGACGGAGGACCGGGAGAGGATCAAGGCTGCGTTCCAGGCCGAGCCCGAGAAGAGCCCCGTTCGCATCCTCCTCGCCACCGACGCAGCGTCAGAAGGCATCGATCTTCAGAACCACTGCCACCGTCTGGTCCACTACGAGATCCCGTGGAACCCGAACCGTCTGGAGCAACGCAACGGCCGCATCGATCGCCACGGCCAGCGGGCCGACGAGGTCCTCGTCTACCACTTCGTCGGCAGGGGGTACGGAGACCGGATACGTGGGAGCGTCGAGGTGGCCGTCGGCGACTTGGAGGGAGACCTCGAGTTCCTGATGCGTGCCGTGCAGAAGATCCAGACGATCCGCGAAGACCTGGGCAAGGTCGGTCCGGTCATCGCCGAGCAGGTCGAAGAGGCCATGCTGGGCCGACGCAGCCGTCTCGACACTGCCCGGGCCGAAGCGGAAGCCAGGCCCGTCCGGGAGATGTTACGTGTCGAGCGTGACCTCGCTCGGCAGGTCAAGCAGTTGATGGATCAGTTCCAGGAGACCAAGCGTGACCTCCGCCTCTCCCCGGAGAACATCCAGAAGGTGGTCGAGGTCGCCTTGGAACTCGCTGGCCAGCCACCTCTGGTGGAGACAAAGGCAGCGGGCATCTGGCCAGATCCGAAACGCTCAAGGTGTCCCGTCTTCCGGATGCCCGCCCTGACCGGAAGCTGGTCCGTGTGCACGGAGGGGCTGCAGCATCCCCATACCGGGGCCATCCGTCCCATCGTCTTCGACCACGACTTGGCCAAGGACGCCTCCGGCAAGCCCCGTGACGACGTGGTGCTGGTTCATCTCAACCATCCCCTCGTCCAGATGAGCCTCAGGTTGCTTCGGGCGGAGGTGTGGTCTCAGGAGGCAGGCAAGCGGCTGCACCGGATAACGGCCCGCCTCGTTCCCGACGGCGTCCTCGCGGCACCGGCGATCATCGCCCACGCCCGGCTTGTCGTCATCGGCGGCGACAGCCATCGCCTCCACGAGGAGATCATCTCCGCGGGTGGGCTGATCCGAGAGGGCCGCTTCTCACGCCTCAATGTCGGGCAGGTTCAGGAGGCCCTCGCCGCCGCCACGGACGCTGAACCCTCGGAGGACGTAAAGCGGCGACTGCTGCAGCTCTGGCCGAACCTGGAGGGTCCACTGCGGCAGGCCCTCGAAGCTCGCATGAGGGACCGCACCGACGGCTTGCAGAGGCAACTGGAGGACCGTGCCCGCAAGGAGGCCGCCGACATCACAGCGATCCTGACGGAACTCCGCCGGAGCATTGAGGCCGAACTCGAGAACCCCGACTATACTCAGCTCGAACTCTTCAGCACGCCGGAACGGGAGCAGTTCGAGCGGAACGTCGACTGGCTGCGGGCCCGTGTGCGTGCGATCCCAGAAGAGATCGAGCTGGAGGTCGAGGCAGTCCGAGCACGCTTCGCCGACCCGCAGCCGAGGATGTTTCCGGTGGCTGTGAGCTTCTTGGTGCCCGAGCGATATGCGGGAGGTTAGTCGATCAGTGCAACCCCTGTCGAGCTACCCTCAAAAGGTGTG
>PMZA01000328.1:8904-10468 GCA_003170595.1 Armatimonadota bacterium | reverse complement strand
GGTTGACACCCCCTCCGCCCCAACCATATAATGTCCTCCGGCCTTAGCGGCCTGTAGTCATCCCACTCCAAAGAAGGGAAGCTTAGGGTGTCCTTACAAACAGGAGACGTGGTGGATGGTAAGGTAGTCAAACTGCTTCGCTACGGCGTCATCGTCGAGCTGGGCGACGGCGTATCCGGGTTGGTTCACATCTCGGAGATCGCGCCCGAGTTCGTTGCCGCGGTGGAGGATTACCTGCGCGAGGGCGACACTGTCCGCGTGAAGGTCCTCGGCCAGAAGGAAGAGGGGCGTTTCGACCTCTCCATCAAGCGTGCCGAGCACCCCGACGCCGAGCAGCAAGCTCCGCGCCGTCCCTCACGCAGGCCCACCAGCGAGGCCTTTGAGCGCCGCCTGACTGATTTCATGAAACACTCCAATCAGCGCCAGAGCGACCTCAACCGCTTCAAGTCCAATCGCAAACGCGGAAAGCGCTAGGCCTTTTCGCCTTGTCGCCAGATACTTCGCCCCTGGTCTCGACCCGGAGGGTCCACCTTCGATGGTCCCTGCTTACGCATCTGAAGATGGTGAACAGCTTGCCAAAGAACTCGAGCGCTACCGCCTGGTAGTCTCTGAGCTTCAGGGCAAGATACGCGATCTGGAGGACGAACTCCGCAACCGCGTGACCATGGCCGAGGTTCCGGCCGTTGTGGTCACGCGGCCCGAGCTTCGCCAGACGCTCTCCCGCCTCGTCAATAACGTGGCGATGATTGTCCGCGCCGAGCGCGTCCTCATCCTCCTCTACCAGCCCGACCTCAACGAGCTTTCGCCCCTCCCGCCCGCTCTCGGCATTCCCGACCAGGTCCTCAACTCCCTGACCGTTCCGGTTGATTCCGGCGTCTCGGGCCTGGTTTATCGCACGGGCGATCCCGTCTTCTATAACGACGCCCTCAACGATCCCCGCTGCGACCCCGACTTCTGCTCCCGCCTCCGCGTGCGCAACGGCATCTGCGTCCCCCTCACGATCAAGAAGCGTGACGAGGAAGAGCAGATCCTCGAAGAGCGCGTCATCGGCGTGATGCACGTCTTCAACAAGCGCTACGACGAGCAGTTCAACGACGACGACCTCCGCCTCCTCCAGCACCTCGCCGATCAGGCCGCCGCCGTCATCTCCAACGCCCAGCTTTACATTCAGTTGCAGGAAGAGAAGCAGCAGCTCGAGGAGACCCTCGAGTCCATCCGCGCCGGCCTCCTCGTCGTCGGCTCCGACGCGACCATCCGGCTGATGAACCCCGCCGCCTCCCAGATCCTCGGCCTCTCCGGCCGCGAAATCTTCCCCCACATGACTCTCTCGCAGGCCATCGTCAACCNNCGTCCGCCGCGTCATCGACGAGACCCTCCGCGACCGCGCCCCGGTCACCCGCGAGGTCTCCTTCGACGAGGGCAAGCGCATCTACCGCGCCGAGACCTCCCTCATGGTTGAGGACTCCGGCCAGCTTCAGAACATCGTCGCCATCATCTACGACATCACCGAGATCCGCCAGCTTGAGCGCATGAAGACCGCCTTCGTCTCCACCGTCTCCCACGA
>PMZA01000328.1:0-8858 GCA_003170595.1 Armatimonadota bacterium | reverse complement strand
GCCTCACCCGCCTCATCAACGACCTCCTCAACGTCTCCCGCATTGAGGCCGGCCGCGCCCTCGAGATGTACATGACGCAGGTCAACCTCGGCGAGCTTGCCACCCAGGTCTGCGCCACCCAGCAGGTCTACACCGACCGTCACACTCTCGTCTCCAAGATCCCCGATGACTTCCCCCTCATCGAGGCCGACTCCGACAAGATCAACCAGATCCTCGACAACCTTCTCGGCAATGCCATCAAGTACTCGCCCGACGGCGGCGAGGTCGCCGTCGACGCCATCGATGAGGGCGAGACCATCGTCCTTTCCGTCACCGACCACGGCCTCGGCGTCTCCCCCGAGCATGTCGAGAAGATTTTCGAGCGCTTCCAGATGATCGAGGACGAGTCCCGCAAGGCCATCAAGGGCACCGGCATCGGCCTCTATCTCGTCCGCCATCTCGCCCGCGCCCACGGTGGCGAGGTCTGGCTCGATTGGTCCGAGCCCGGCAAGGGTTCCCGCTTCGCCATCCGTCTGCCCAAGCAACAGCCGCTCAAAGGGCAGGACAAGTAGCCTGTCCGCCGAATAGCGCCTTTATCCAGGGCCTCCTCCACAGTCCGAGGAGGCCTTCTGAGTCTCGAAGCAGCTTCACACCCGGGGGTGGGTAAGGATGCGCGTAGCTTTCGGCTGTGATCATGCCGGTGTAGTCCTTCGCGAGCCCGTGATGGAAGTCCTTAAGGAACTCGGCGTCGACGTCCTCGACTTCGGCACCATGGATACCTCTTCCGTCGACTACTGCATGTACGCCGAACCCGTCGCCAAGGCCGTCGCCTCCAAGGAAGCCGACCTCGGCATCCTCGTCTGCGGCGCCGGTGTGGGCATGGCCATCGCCGCCAACAAGGTCCCCGGCGTCTACGCCGCCCACGCTTCCGACACCTACACCGCCCATGTCTCCCGCGAGCACAACGCCGCCAACGTCCTCGCCATCGGCGGCCGCGTGATGGGCGCCGGTCTCGCCCAGGACGTCGTCCGCGCCTTCCTCACCGCCCAGCCCCTCTCCGAGGAACGTCACGCCCGCCGCCGCGCCCAGGTCGCCGATCTCGAACGCCGTGCCTGTCAGGGAGGCCTCTGACCTCTTGTCCGACGCCGACGACGCAGTAGCACGCCTTGAGGAAGAAGGCCCCGACGACACCGTCCTCTCCGCCCCCGACGCCCGTCCTTCCTGGGACGCCTACTTCATGGAGATCGCCAGCGTCGTGGCCAAGCGTTCCACCTGCCAGCGCCGCCTGGTGGGTGCCGTCCTCGTTTCCGGCCGCCGCCTTCTCGCCACGGGTTACAACGGTCCGCCCAAGGGCCTCCGTCATTGCGCCGAATGTGGTGGCTGCTACCGCGCCGCCCTCGGCATCCCCTCCGGTGAGCGTCAGGAGCTTTGCCGCGCCGTCCACGCCGAGCAGAACGCCATCCTCCAGGCCTCGGTCTACGGCGTCGCGCTCCAGGGCGATGTCACCCTCTATTGCACTATCCAGCCGTGCGTCACCTGTGCGAAAATGCTCATCAACGCCAACGTGCGCCGCATCGTCTTCCTGGGTGACTACCCCGACGACTTCGCCCTTCAACTCTTCAGGGAGGCGGGCGTTGATCTCGTGCGTTGGCAGCCTACCGCAGCCTCGGCTTCGGAGCCACAATGACCGGCGCGGCTGACCTTGCACGCCTTACCTGGTTCGCCGGGGCTGGAGGGCTTGCTCTTGCCCTCTTCCTCACGCCTCTCGTCGCCCGCCTGCTCACCCGTCTCGGCGCCATCGATATGCCCGGCGGCCGTCACGGTCACGAGCGCCCCACCCCGCGCGGTGGCGGCCTCGCCGTCGTCGCCGGCCTCCTCTTCGGCTTCTGGATCACGGGCCTTCCCTTCGCCGGTCCGCTCAAGGGACTCCTCTGCGGCCTCGCCATCCTCGTCCCTCTCTGCTTCCTTGACGACGTCTGGAAGCTGCCCCCCAAGCCTCGCCTCCTCGGTCAGATCATCGCCGCCAGCCTCGCCTGGCGCTACGGCGTCCGCATCGAGGGCGTCACCAATCTTCTCTCCCACTTCCTCGGCGGCCACTACCTCGCCCTCGGCTGGATCTCCTGGCCCGTCACCGTCCTCTGGCTCACGGCCATGACCAACGCCCTCAACTGGATCGACGGCATCGACGGCCTCGCCGGTGGCGTCGCAGCCATCGCCGCCGCCTCCTTCGCTTACATGGGCTTCAGCGGTGGCATGGCCGATGTCGCCTGCCTCGCCGCCGCGGTATCCGGAGCCTGCCTCGGTTTCCTCCGCTACAACTTTCCTCCGGCCTCGATCTTCATGGGCGATGTCGGCGCCATGTCCCTCGGCTTCACTCTCGCCTGCCTGGCCACCACCGGCGCCTTCAAGTCCACCGCCGTCACCGCCCTCGCCGCACCCCTCCTCGTCTCCGGCGTCCCGCTCTACGACGTCCTTTCGACCATGTGGGGACGCTGGCGCCGGGGCGCCGCCCTCGACGCCGCCGACCGCACCCACGTCCACCACCGCCTCCTCTCTCGCGGCTTCACCCCGCTCCAGGCTTGCCTGCTCCTCTACCTTGCCACCGCCGTGCTATGCTTCCTCGCCATTCTTCTCTGGAGGCTGTGATTGTGATCAAGGCTGCTCTCGTCTTCGGCACTCGCCCTGAGGTCATCAAGCTCGCGCCGGTCTACGACGCCCTCCGTCGTCGCCCCGGCGTCTTCTCTATCGACGTCATCTCCACGGGTCAGCATCGCGACCTTTCCGCCCAGATGCTCGCCGTCTTCGATCTCCACCCCGACGTCGACCTCGACCTCATGCAGGCCGGCCAGTCCCTCGCCGACCTCACCGCCCGCATCCTCACCGGCCTCACCGCCGTCTTCGATGAGCGCCGCCCCGACGTGATCCTTGTCCAGGGCGACACCACCACCGTCTTCGCCGCCACCCTCGCCGCCTTCTACCTCCGCATCGCCGTCGCCCACGTCGAGGCCGGCCTCCGCACCCGCGACAAGTTCCAGCCTTTCCCCGAGGAGATCAACCGCCGCCTCACCGATGCCGCCGCCGACCTCCACTTCGCCGCCACCGCCCTCTCCCGTGACAACCTTCTCGCCGAGGGCACCAATCCCGACCGCATCTTCGTCACCGGCAACACCGTCGCCGACGCCCTCGCCATGATCCTCAAGCGCCGCTCCTCCCTTGAGGGCACCGACCTCGCCTTCGTCGATCACTGGCTCGGCCGCGTCCTCCTGGTCACCGCCCATCGCCGCGAGAACCTCGGCACGCCCATGGTCTCCGTCTGCCAGGCCCTCCGCCGCCTCCACGATGCCTACGAGGACCTCCTCGTCGTCTTCCCGATGCACCCCAATCCCGCCGTCCGCGAGATCGTCAACTCCACTCTCGGCGGCCTCCCCCGCGCCCATCTCATGGAGCCGCCCGACTACGAACTCTTCGTCCCCCTCCTTCGCCGCGCCGACCTTGTCATCACCGACTCCGGCGGCATCCAGGAGGAGGGCCCCTCCCTCGGCGTCCCGGTCCTCGTCACGCGCAACACCACCGAGCGCCCCGAGGGTGTCGATGCCGGCTCCGCCAAACTCGTCGGCACCGATGAGGGGACCATCGTCACCGAGGCCTCCCGCCTCCTCTCCGATCCGCGCAGCTATCACGCCATGGCCACGGTCCGCAATCCTTACGGCGACGGCCGCGCCTCCGAGCGCATCGCCGACGCGCTGGAGTATCATTTCGGCGTGCGCTCCGACCCGCCCACTCCCTTCACCGTGCCGTCCGATTCTGGGGAATCATGAGCACCGACAACGGCGACGCCCCACAACAGAGGTCCCGCGATTACTGGACGCCTGGCCGCATCGCCGTCGCCGCCCTGATCATCGCCGGCGTCGCCTGGGCAGTCTTCCGCGGCTCCTCTATCCTCGCCGAGGCCGCCGTCCGCCTTGCCCACGTCTTCGTCACCCTCGTCCTCGCCGTCGCCCTCGCCTACGTCGTCTGGCCTGTCGTCATCGCCTTCGAGCGTCTGCTCCGCTTCCTCCCGCCACGTCTGCGCCGCGTCGTCTCAGCCCTCCTTGTCATCGTCGGCTTCCTTGGCCTCATTGTCTTCGTGATCATCGTCACCGCCGCCCCGCTCCTCGACGAGTCCAAGCGCCTCGGCGGCCTTATTCAGCAGTGGGCGGCCGCCGTTCCGGGCTGGGTGGAGCGCATGTCCGCCCAGTACGGCAAGGCCCTCTCCGCCGACGACATCTCCGCCCTCCGCGACAATGTGATCGACTGGACCACCTCCTTCTTCAAGCTCCAGGGCGACATCCTGAAGGCCATCGCCCTCCGCGGTTGGTATATCGTCGAACTTTTCATCGTCCCGGTCCTCGCCTTCTATTTCGTGACCGACGGCGCGGCCCTGGGCGAGCAGATCGTCAACAACATGCCGGCCCGCCGCCGTGCTCGCGTGCGGATCATGGGCGCCGAGATGAACGCCCTCCTCCACTCCTACGTCCGCGCGCAGGTCGTCCTCTGCTTCACGATGGCCGTGGTGACCAGCCTCCTCCTCTACTTCGCCGGCCTCCGCGTCTACCTGACCCTCGGCCTCCTCGCCGGAGCGTGCTGGGCGGTCCCCATCCTCGGCCCGGTCGTCGCAGCGGTCCCGATCGCCCTTTTCTCCGCGCTTCAATCCGGCCCCGAGGCAGCCCTCCTCATCCTCCTGGCCTACACCTTGCTGAACATGACGCAGACCAAGATCGTCATGCCGAGAGTGTTATCGGCAGGCGCTCGCCTGCACCCGGTCTTCATTATCGTGGCCATCCTGATAGGGGCTCAATTTCTGGGAGTGATCGGGGCCTTCATCGCGGTGCCTACGGCAGCGATCCTACGGGTGATCGTCTCGCATCTCCGCGACGCCGCCGGACGCCCCGACCAACCCCCCCTCCCCTGATGCCTCTCTTCTCGCCTTTCCGCTTTCTGCTTTCTGTAGGGCGGGCATTTATGCTCGCCGTTCTCTTGCCTTCCCGCTTTCTGCTTGCTGTAGGGCGGGGCTTTATGCCCCGCCGCGCCTTTGCCTTCCCGCCTTCTCATTTCCGCACTTATCTGTCATCCTGAGCGCACATCAAGACGTCCGCATGCCACCGTCCCCGCGAAGGATCTGCGGTGGCGGTGTAACAACCTAACGTCCACGGGCTGCCTTTTGCCTTTGCCTTACGCCCTTCGCGGCAACAACAACATCCTTATCGACATCAGGAGCTTTCGCCCATGACCGCTTTCCAGGCCATCGTCCTCGGCATCATCCAGGGTGCCACCGAATTCCTTCCCGTCAGCAGTTCCGCCCACCTCGCCATCGCGCACTGGCTTTTCAACTGGCATCTCGCCGACAACGCCGACCTCTCCTTCGACGTCGCCCTCCACTTCGGCACCCTCGTCGCGATCGTCATCTACTTCTTCCACGACTGGGTGGATTTCTTCAAGCGCGGCGACCGCATCGTGTGGTACGTCCTCGTCGCCTGCATCCCCGGCGCGATCGCGGGCGTCCTTCTCGAGCACAAGGCGGAGACGATCTTCCGCGACCCGCGCCACATCGCGATCCTTCTCGCGGTCATGGGTATCGTCATGGCCATCGCGGAGAAGCTCGGCCCGAAGGATCGCGACCTCGAGAGCCTTTCCTGGACGGACGCGATATGGATCGGCCTCCTGCAGGCGCTGGCGATCATGCCGGGCGTCTCGCGCGCGGGCATCACGATGACGATGGGCCTCTTCCGCGGTCTTTCGCGCGAGGCGGCGGCGCGCTTCTCCTTCCTGCTGGCGACGCCCATCCTTCTCGGGGCGACGTTGTTCAAGTGCCGTCATCTTCTTCACGGCGCGGGTGGGGTAGGGGTGGGGCCGATGCTGCTGGGCGTCCTTGCCTCGGCGATCGTGGGTCTGATCTCGATCAACTTCCTCCTGACCTTCCTGCAGAAGAAGACGTTCTATCCCTTCGCGATCTACCGTGTTGCGCTGGCGATCTTCGTCCTGGCCCTGGCCTTCTTCCTCGGCCACTGACCCTCGCCCCCACCAACCTCAACGGCTCTGAGTCTGTCATCCTGAGAAGAGCAGCACTGGGTGCTGCTCAGAGCGACGGTTTCTGTCGCCGAAGGATCTCCTTTTGGCTTTGCCTCGCTGCGACCCACCCATGGCTCGCGTGGCATGCGTCCCGATGGCGATCCGCCAGCGCCGCGGTCAGAGCCCCTGCGGGGTTCGGGGCAGAGCCCCGAGGTCTTGCTTCTGGCCCCTTGCAGTTGCCCTTGAAAGGTAGTTTAATAGGTCGGCCCCGGCGGTCGTGGTGTCGTTTCTGATGGGCCTCCTATTGGTTCTTGCCGGGGTATCCGCCCCTTGTGAACGTCGGTACTTCGGCGCCTGCCTTTGTCTCGTAGGCGCCTCGATTTTGGCGGCGGTTTCTGCACGCCTCATACTCCTGCCCGCACGTTGTGGGCGCAATGAGTCCAGGAGGTATTCTCAATGCCAGGCACGATGCAGTTCACCACCTTTGAGAACGGGGCCTTATGGGGCGTCTTAGCCGCCGCCGTCATTGGCCTCTGCTACGGCGCCTATCTCCGTCGCCGTGTCCTCAAGTTCGATGAGGGCACCGACGAGATGAAGCGCATCGCTCGGTTGATCCAGGACGGCGCCTACGCCTACCTCCACCGCCAGTTCTCGACCATCGTTTGGATGGTCATCATCCTCTTCATCGCCCTCACCCTCTCGGGCATGGCCGCGGGTTGGCAGATCGGCCTCGGCCGTGGCGTCGCCTTCCTCCTCGGCTGTTTCGCCTCAGCCTTCACCGGCTGGATGGGCATGACCCTCGCGGTACAGGGCAACGTCCGCTGCGCCAATGCTGCCCGCAAGTCCCTCCGTGAGGCCCTCTTCGTGGCCTTCCGCTCCGGTGGCGTCGCCGGCATGTACACGGTCGGCATGGGCCTCCTGGGCGCGACGATCATCTTCATGATCTTCAGGGAGCGCGCCACCGAAGTCCTCCTCGGGTTCGGCTTCGGCGGATGTCTCCTCGCCCTGTTCATGCGTGTAGGCGGCGGCATTTACACCAAGGCCGCCGACGTCGGCGCCGACCTCGTGGGTAAGGTCGAAGCCGGCATCCCCGAGGACGACCCCCGCAACGCCGCCGTCATCGCCGATCAGGTCGGCGACAACGTTGGCGACTGCGCTGGCATGGCCGCTGACATCTTCGAGTCCTACGAGGTCACCCTCGTCGCCTCCATGATCCTCGCCCTGGCCCATGCTTCCTCCGGCTCCGGCGCCGAGGGCATGGAACTCGCCAAAAAGTGGATCATGTTCCCGCTGATCGTCCGCGGTATCGGCGTCCTCACCTCCATCGTCGGCATCAGCCTCGTCTCCCTCAAGTCCGAGGACGAGCACCCGATGTCCGGGATCACCCGCGGCTTCGTCTGGTCCGGCATCCTCTCCATCATCGCCTTCTTCTTCTTCGCCAAGTACTACGTTGAGGACATGCGGCTCTTCTGGGCCACAACCTCCGGTGTCATCCTCGCCGTGGTCATCTACCAGATCACCCGCTACTACACCGACGGCACCTTCAACCCGGTGAAGTCCATCGCCCGCGCCACCCAGACCGGCACGGCGACGACGATCATCCAGGGCCTCGCCGTCGGCTTCGAGGGCACCGTCTGGTCCCTCCTCGTCATCTGCGCCGCGATGTTCGTCTCCATGCTCATCTTCGGCGGTGAGAAGTCCGCCGTCTCGATCCTCTATGGCGTCTCCCTCACCGGTCTCGGCATGCTCACCACCACCGGCGTCATGGTCTCCATGGACACCTTCGGTCCGGTCGCCGATAACGCCCAGGGCATCACGGAGATGTCCGGCACCTCCGCAGAGGCCGGCCCGGTCGTCGAAGTTCTCGACTCCGTCGGCAACACCACCAAGGCCGCGACCAAGGGCTTCGCCATCGCCTCCGCGGTCATCGCGGCTGTCTCCCTCTTCGGCTCCTTCCTCTCGAAGGTCGCCATCGCGCAGGCCGGCGGCGGCGGCGGCAGCGACATCGTCGACGCCAGCGCCCTCGAGCGGCTCCACATCCAGGTCGATCAGCCCCAGGTCTTCATCGGCCTCCTGATCGGCGGCGCGATGCCCTTCCTCTTCTCCTCGATGACGATCCGCGCGGTCGGCCGCGCGGCCTTCGCCATCATCAACGAGGTCCGTCGTCAGTTCCACGAGATCCCGGGCCTCATGGCCGGCACTGCCGAGCCCGACTCCCGCAAGGTCGTCGACATCTGCACGACCTCCGCCCTCCGCGAACTCGCCGCTCCCGGCGTCCTCGCGATCCTCGCCCCGATCGTCGTCGGCTGCTGGTTCCACTGGCAGGGCCTCGGCGGCTACCTGGCGGGCATCATCGTCACCGGTCAGCTCCTCGCGGTGTTCATGTGCGAGGCTGGCGGCGCCTGGGACAACTCGAAGAAGATGATCGAGGACGGTCTCTACGGCGGCAAGGGTTCCGAGGCGCATAAGGCTGGCGTCGTCGGCGATACCGTCGGCGATCCGCTGAAGGACACGGCGGGCCCGGCTCTGAACCCGCTGATCAAGGTCATGAACCTGGTCGGCCTGTTGGTGGTTCCTCTGATGGTGAAGTACGAGGGCTCGCCGCTGCTGATCGTGGTCGGCATTGTGCTAGCCGCCGTGATCTCGATCTTCTTCATGATGAGCAAGAGGGAGTCGCAGGAGTCGATGAAGGTGTACGGCTCGGTCGAGTCGGCCCCTGGCGTGGGCGAGTAGTTCGTCCGCGTGAGTTGCCTTTATGCTTTCCACGGAGGGCGGCCAATCCAGGCCGCCCTCCTCTTCTTTGCACGAGGTCTGGCTTGTGGAGGGGCCGA
>PMZA01000115.1 GCA_003170595.1 Armatimonadota bacterium | reverse complement strand
CGGACCGCCGCTGCGGCCTGGAAGGCCGCGAGTACGGTTCTCCGCAGGCGCTAGGCGGGGGTGGGGGTGGGGAGTTGCCAGCCCGCGGCCTCAAGCATCCCCCGGATGTCGTCCGGCATGACCCGCGGCTCAGGACATTCCTCGTCCGTCGCCACGCAGCACGTCACCAAGGCCAACTGATCCGCCCCGTACGCAGGCGCCCTCGCGAAGTCTTCCATCGATAGCGACGGGCACGCCAGGCAGCGGATGTGCTCGAAGCTGTCCAGGCTCAGCCGCGCCACCGCAAGCTCCCGCAGGATATCCTCGCCAGTTGCCTCGCCGTTGAGCGGCAAAGTGTGGAACCCGTCGTCGGGCGGCTCAGGCCAGTACGCCGTGAAGCCGCCGGTCTCATCCTGGACATCGCCCAGGAGAGCCAGGTGCTCGGCCTTCTCCGCCACGGTTTCGTGATAGCCGAAAGTCATCGACGCAGTCGACTTCATCCCCATCTCGTGAGCGGCGATCATGACGCGGAGCCAGGTGCCGCCGGTGATCTTCGTGGGGCTCAACATCGTGCGGATGCGGTGGGAGAAGACCTCGCCGCCATCGCCCGCGAGGCGCGTGAGCCCGGCGTCTATCAAGGCCTGGAGGACGCCCTCGATGGGGATGACGTTGGCGCGGGCGAGGTCGTGAATGATCTGAGGCGTGAAGCCCTCGATGTCGATGCCCGGCGCGGCGTCATGAGCGGCGGCGACCAGGTCGGCGTGATAGGCGAGAGGGAGGGCCGGGTTGGATCCGCCGAGGAGTTCGAGGACCGTGATACCGCGACGATACAACTCGGCGGCGCGGCGGCCGACTTCTTCGGGGTCGAGAGTGATGCCCTCGGGCTTGCCGCCGAAGGATGCCCGGAGGCAGTGGCAGCAGGAGTTGTGGCAGACGTTGGAGTACTCGAGGCGGCCGACGAAGAGGAGGTCGACCCACGCGCCGTGACGCTGGAACCGCACGGTGGCGGCGCGCTTGCCAAGCTCATCCAACGGGATATCGTATAGAAGAGAGCAGTCCGACTGAGTCAAGTCCGTGACCATGCTCCGGTGTTTAGTGCGTCCCCTGGCGCTCACGCGAGAAAGCACTACTTGGATATGAAGGGATGACTGTAAGCGGAGTATACCCCGACGGTCGGGGTTTAGGCAAGTGGCATTGAGGTTAATGTAACATCTTCTTGAGGGTTTGTCACAGGGAGGAATCTGGAAAAGGCCCACCGCTTGCCCACGTCAACAGCCTGGAGACCGCCACTACTCTTGCGACGCGATGCCGCTTGTGGCTTCGATGAACTGACGGATTGCAGAAGGGTATCGTTCCGTGATCACAGAGCGTCGATGAACAGTAGTCGCACCCTTCAGGGTGCGGCGGTGGCCGGTGGTGGGCCTTTGGTTTCCAACAGGTTTCGGCCACTAGTGTTGGCGAACCAAACACGCCCCGGAAGGCTTGACTGGGTGTAAGGCCGCGAGTAACATACGCCGCGTGAAGCTTTCAGGTGACGGGCATCGGTACCGGGATGTGGCGAACCTGAGTGGGTTGGGCCTCACGATGGTGATGTGCGTAGCGTTGGGGGTTGGCGCCGGACTCTGGCTTGACAAGCGAACGGGCAGGTCACCTGACTTCACCGTTGTGGGCCTCTTCGTCGGCGTACTGGCGGCCTTCTTCGAGGTGGTGCGGGCGATAAGGAACAGCCGCAGGGACGACCCCTGATGTTGCCACCTCAAACGGCGTATCATCTCCGGAAGGCCCTCCTGTGGACGTGTATCATTGGTGGCTGTGCTGCGCTGGGGTGTGGCTTCGCCGGCGGATGGAAGGCATCGCTGGGCGTTCTGGGTGGCACGGTGTCGATGGCCGGAGCGCTTTGGGTGTCGGCGGTGAGAACCGCTGCCATCCTGTCGAGCGCAGGGACGGGGAAGAGGGCGGGCCGGGCGGTCTTGGCTCGAGTCCTATGGCTGGTGGGGTCGGCGATCGTGTTCTGGGCGTTGCTGGGTGAGGTAAGGGTGCCGGGGTGGTCGATGGCGGTAGGAGTGACGGCCTGTGTGGCCGGATCGGTGGTCGGATTCCTGGCGAAAGAGCCGGGTACCAAGGCCCGCCAGGGCTAGGAGAACGCGGAAGTCATGCCTGCAGAGGGACCGAAACCTCTACTGGAGCCGCTGCTGGCGTATGTGCCGGCGGTGTTGAAGCCATGGGTGGATATCGGCGTGCTGTACGCGGCGCTGTGCATCGCGTTCCTGTGCGTGCTCGCGTGGGTCGTGACGCGCCGGCTGGAGAAGGATGCCGGCCAGGCGTCGAAGCTGCAGATGGCGGTCGAGTGGGCGTACGAGTCCTTCGCGGGCTTCATCGTCGAAGTCATGGGGCCCGAGGGCAAGGAGTTCATCCCCCTGCTCGCGACGTTTTTCTTCTTCATCCTGACGATGAACCTGATGGGGCTGATACCGGGGGTGGAGGCGCCGACGTCACGACTGTCGATGACCGGGGCTCTGGCGGTAATAGCCTTCGTGTTTGTGCAATACTGCGGCTTCCGCAAGCATGGTCCGAAGTACCTGATGCACTTTCTCGGCGAGAAGCTGGAGCCGGCGATTCTGTGGTACCTGATGATGCCGCTCATGCTGATCGTGCATGTGGTGGGCGAACTGGCGCGGCCGCTCTCGCTGGCTCTTCGTCTCTTCGGCAACATCTTTGGGGATGACACGTCGGCGATGCAGTTCCTGCTGTTGGGGGCGATGGTGACCACGATCATCTACGTGCCCATGCCGTTTCAGATAGTGATGCTGGGGTTTGGTCTGCTATTCTCACTGATTCAGGCGGTAGTCTTCACGCTGCTTACGGCGGCGTACATATCGATGGCTACGGCTGAGGAACACTGAGGCTGCGAGGGGGCCCCGGGCCAGGCTTCGGGGCGTCACCACGGCTGAGGAAGTACCGGTAGTACAAAGAATCCGGAGGTGCGAGATGATTTTTGCTGCGTTGCTCGGAATCGGATTGGCCCTGGCGATACCGTTGGCTGCCTTCGGCGGGGCGATTGGACAGGGAATAGCTTCGGCGGGAGCCCTGCAGGCGATCGGGCGTCAGCCGGAAGCCGCGCGGGACATCCAGACGAACATGCTGATCGCCCTGGCGTTCATCGAGTCGCTGGTCCTCTATGCGCTGCTGACGTTCTTCCTGCTGATGGGAAGACTGCCGGCGGTCATGGATGTCATCTCCAAAGCGACCGGACAGCAGTAAGGGGAAGAGTGTCTGATGCCATCAGCAGCGCAAACGCTGGGCTTCTCGATCACGACGTGGGTCGTCAACATCGTCGGGTTCCTGTTGCTGCTCGCGCTCCTGTCGAAGTTCGCCTGGCGACCGCTGAGTGATGCGGTTGAGGGGCGGCGGCAGAAGATCGCGGGCGAGCAGCTTGAGGCCGAGAAGCTGTTGGCCGAGGCCGAGGCTACGCTCGAGCAGGCGCGGGGTAAGGCCGTCGAGATCAACAAAGCGGCTGAGACTCGCGCTGAGGCGACGATTCGCGACGCGTCGGCAGAGGCGGACAAGCTCCGCAACGCCGCGCGGGACGAGGCCACTGCCATGAAGCGGCAGGCGCGGGCTGAGGCCGAGCGAAAGAGGGCGCGGGAAGAGGCGACGGCCCAGGAGACGTCGGAAGCGACGCGCCTCAAGCNNGAGCGCGCTCGAAGACGCCAAGCGTCAGGCGGCGCAGATCGCCGGCGCCATGGCCGGGCAGCTTCTGACCAACGTGCTGGGCGACGACCGGCAGAAGGCGCTGCTCGATGCGGCTGTCGCTGATGTCGAGGCGATGGTTGGCAGGGAGGAGCGGAACTGAGCCGTGGGTAAGGTGCGACCCGCTCTCGCCCGGCGATATGCCGAAGCTCTCTACGACGTCCTCGGGACGAACGAAGAGCGCGATCGCGCGCTGCGACTGACGCAGCGTGTGGCCGAGGCGTGGGCCGCTGATCGGGATGTGCGGGTGGTGCTGGGCGCTCCGTCGATGCCGGTGGCGCGACGGATGGAGATGCTCGAGACGCTGGCCGGCGAGGCGCTCGGGCATCCGCTGGACTATCTCGCGACGATGATCCTCGAACGGCGGCGGGAAGGGGTGTTCGCCCTCCTCGCCGAGGCGCTCGAAGAGGTCATGGATGAGCGGAAGGGTCTGGCGCGGGTGACGGTGACGACGGCGGCGCCGATGGATGATGCGACGAGGGCGCGGGTGACGGCGATTGCCGTGCGGTTGGCCGGCGGGCCGGCGAAGGTGGAGGAAGTCGTGGATGCCGGGCTGATCGGTGGGCTGAGGCTGCGGGTGGGCGACCGGCTGATCGATGCGTCGCTGAAGGGATATCTGGAGCGGATCGTGGAGCAGGTTGCGGCGGCGCCGATGAACGCGCCGGCCGTCGAGGGCTAGTGAGGCCCGAGGAACGGGCCTCTAAGCCTTACGAGGTGATCGAATTGTCCCTGGGACCCGGGGAAGTAACCGATGTCATGCGGCGCGAGATCGAGAAGTATCGCGCCGAGATAGATACCGCCACCGTCGGCACGATCATCGAGGTCGGCGACGGGATCGCGCGCGTGTATGGGCTCGATAACGTGATGTCGCAGGAACTCGTCGAGTTCCCCGGCGACGTCATGGGCATCGCCCTCGACCTGCAGGAGGATAGCGTCGGCTGCATCCTCCTCGGGCCGGATGACCACCTGCGCGAAGGCGATCAGGCGCGGACGACCGGGCGCATCCTCTCGACGACCGTCGGGCCGGAGCTGTTCGGTCGCGTCGTCGATCCGCTGGGAAACCCCATCGACGGGAAGGGGCCGGTGGGGACGAGTAAGACGCGGCTGATCGACGTGAAGGCGCCGGGTGTCATCTCGCGCCAGCCGGTGAGGGAGTCGCTGGCGACGGGGATAAAGGCCATCGACTCAATGATCCCCATCGGCCGCGGCCAGCGCGAACTCATCTACGGTGACCGGCAAACCGGTAAGACCGCCATCGCCACCGATACGATCATCAACCAGCGCGGGGGCGACGTGTTCTGCGTGTATGTCGCCATCGGGCAGAAGATGTCGGAGATCCGCAGGCTGTCGGCGCTGTTCGAGCAATACGATGCGATGAAGTACACGTGCATCGTGGCGGCGGGCGCGGCTGACCCGGCGGCGCTGCAGTACATCGCCCCGTACGCGGGCTGCGCGATCGGCGAAGAGGTGCGCGACGGCGGCGGGCATGCGCTGCTCGTGTACGATGACCTGAGCAAGCATGCGCAGGCGTACCGCGAAGTGTCGCTCCTGCTGAGGAGGCCGCCGGGACGCGAGGCCTTCCCCGGCGACATCTTCAACCTGCACTCGCGACTGCTGGAGCGTGCGGCGAAGATGAACGACGAGCTTGGCGGCGGGTCGCTGACCGCGCTGCCGATCGTCGAGACGCAGGAAGGCGACTACTCGGCGTACATCCCCACGAACGTCATCTCGATCACCGATGGGCAGATATACCTCGAGCCGGACCTCTTCTCCCAGGGGCAGCGGCCGGCCATCAACGCGGGCCAGAGCGTGTCGCGCGTGGGAAGCTCGGCGCAGACCAAGCTCATGCGCGCCGTGGCGAAGAGCCTGCGCCTCGACCTGTCGTCGTATCGCGAATATGCGGCCTTCTCGCAATTCGCCTCCGACCTCGACGAGCAGACGCGGGCGATCCTCGCGCGTGGCGACCGGATGATGCAGGTGCTGCGGCAGGATCAGTACGTGCCGATGCATGTGGTCGACCAGGTCATCATCATATTCGCGGGCGTAAGGGGCCTGCTCGATGATGTGGCGGTCGATGCGATCCAAGAGATGGAAGCGCCGCTGATTGCGTACGTGAGGGAGAAGCATGGGGAAGTCGTCGCTGCGATGGAGAAGGAGTTGGACCTGAGTGATGCGACGGCGGAGGGGCTGACGAAGGCGATTGAGGCGTTCAAGGCGGAGTGGAAGGAAGCGCATGGGGAAGAGGATAAGGCGAAGGAGTAGGGGTAGCGGCACGCAATGCCACAAGACCTGAGAAGCATACGGCGGAAAATCCGCACGGTGCACAACATCTGGCAGATCACCCGGGCCATGAAGATGGTCGCGGCCGCTCGCGTCCGGCGCCTGCAACAACAGGTGCAGAAGTCGCGGCTGTATTGGGACGGCCTCTGGGACATGGCCCAGGAACTCGCCTCCCAGGTGCAGGACTTCGAGCATCCCTACATGTCCGACCACACGCCCGAGCGCCCGCTGCTTTGTGTCGTGTCCGGCGATAAGGGGCTGTGCGGAAGTTACAACTCGATGGTCTTCCGGCGGGCGGAGGTCGTGCTCCGGGAGCATAACATCGCGGCGGTCGTCACGGTCGGCGATCGCGCCCGGCGGTGGGCTGAGAAGATGAACCTGCAGCCGGTGGCGACCTTCGAGGCGTACGGCGGGAAGCACTCGTCCGGCGTTGAGGCCAACATCGCGCGGACGCTGCGGATGGCGTTCGAGAAGGGTGACTACGACGGCGTGCTCATGGTGGCGACTCCCTTCGTATCGATGCTCTACAACCTGCCGAAGGTCACGCAGATCCTTCCGCTGAAGAAGCCTGAGGTGCGCGAGAAGCCGGTCAGCTACATCTTCGAGCCCGAGGGGCCGCAGCTTCTGCGGGCGCTGCTGCCGAGGGCGGTCGAGGCGAAGATCGCGCAGGCGGTCATCGAGGCGGCCGGGGCTGAGCAGGCGGCGCGGATGGCTGCGATGACGACGGCGAGTGACAATGCCGAAGAGCTTGGGACGGACCTGACGCGGCTGCGCAATCGCATGCGGCAGGCTGAGATAACGACGGGCTTGCTGGAAGTAGTGAGCGGCGCGAATGCCCAGAGCGCCGGTTAGATCGGAGTGATACCAATGTCGGTAGGCAAAATCGCGCAGGTGCGCGGCCCGGTGGTAGACGTCGAGTTTCCCGAAGGCGATCTGCCGGAGCTGCTGCGCGCGCTGACGATCAAAGATGAAGGGCGCGGCATCGACCTCGTCGTCGAGGTCGCCCAGCAGCTTGGCGACCGGACCGTGCGGTGCATCGCCATGGACGTGACCGATGGCCTCGTCCGCGGCATGGCCGCCGAGGACACCGGTGGCCCCATCAGCGTGCCGGTCGGTAAGGCGACGCTGGGGCGGCTCTTCGACGTGCTCGGGCGGACGGTGGACGGGCTGGGCCCGGTCGAGGCTGAGAGGCGCGATCCCATTCATCGTGGCTCGCCGGGCTTCGATCAACAGGCCGTCGCGCGCGAGCAGTTCGAGACAGGCATCAAGGTCA
>PMZA01000402.1 GCA_003170595.1 Armatimonadota bacterium | reverse complement strand
GCGGGCGTGAGGACCTCGGACTCGTCGATGAAGTCGACGCCCAGGGACTCGAGCACCTGCGCCTCGGCGAAGTGGCCGATACGACACTTGGCCATGACCGGAATGGTCACGCACTCCATGATGGCCTCGATGATGGAGAGGTCGGCCATGCGTGCGACGCCGCCCTCAGCGCGGATGTCCGCGGGGACGCGCTCGAGCGCCATGACAGAGGTGGCGCCGGCATCCTCGGCGATCTTAGCCTGATCGGGGTTGGTGACATCCATGATGACGCCGCCGCGGAGCATCTCCGCGAGGCCGACTTTGTTGCGCCAGGTAGACTTCTCGACCACGGTTACGCGCCTCCTGAACAAACAGAAAAGTAAGCCGCAGCGACAGGGCTGCGGGTAGAGCCAAGTGTACCACGCGAACGGCGAAGGCAAAAGAGGCACCGGCTACCCCAAGGGTCCGCGCGTGCCACGGCTGGCGCGAGGGACAACGCGCCAAGGCTGAGTACGACATCCCCCTTGCTCTCATCACTCTCGCCTCCTGAACTGCGCCAGGCGAAGAGGCTGGTGCTGCTTTTCGGGTCTTTCGATGCGATGCACACATCGCATCGACAAAGCGTACCCATGGGTCGGCGCCGAAACGGGGATCGCTCAACGAGGATAAAGCAAAGGTAGATAAGGCCCCGCGGACATCATAGGAAGGACGGCGGCGTGGGCGAGGTCATGCCGAGAAGGTAGAACAGAGGCGGGCAGAGGGCCAGGAGGACGTAGATCACGAGCGCTGCCCACGGAAGCCAGGCAGGCCCCGCGCGACGCAGCCAGGGACGGGCGAAATAGAGAGCCAGGGCGCCGGTGGAGGGCATGAAATAGCGCGCCTGCGCCTGATAGAAGACGGCGTTGAAGCGGAAGAAGAGGGCCACGGTGAAGGCGAGTTGAAGCACGAGCAGAGCCCAGGGGAGGGTCTGCTCCGTGAGTGGTGGATCGCGGCGCAGATACTTCCACGCGGCCAGGACCACGGCGCCGGCTATCCAGAGGAAGCCGAGCACGTAATACCCGGCGGGCAGGTAGAGATTCGCCTGCCCAAGGACGCCGAGGAAGGAGAGGCCGGTTTGGTAGACGACCAGCTCATAATACTGGGCGCCGGTGAGACCGCGGGAGATGAAGTAGTCGGGGCCCGCGCGATCCTTGCTGAAGATCTGCTCGAAGACGGAGGCGGCGAGAGGGTCGCCGTAGGTGAGCGTATTGCGCGCAGCCCAGGGTCCCCACATCAGGACGAGGCCGAGGGCGAAGGCTGCCACGGCGATGCCGAAGGGGCGGCCCGGCGCGAGCTGGCCGGTCTCAGCGTCGGCGCTGCGAAGGTACGAGAGGTAGAGGGCGAGACCTCCGACGACGACCAACGGAAGCGCGCTCGACTTAACGAGCAAGACGATGCCTACGGCTAGGCCAGCTACGAAGGAGCGTCGTCGAGCCAGGTTGTTCTCGGCGACATAGGCCAGGACGAGCAGGGCCGCGATGCCCGCAAGCTCGACAGCGGCGTCGTTGCTCACCCCCGTGCATGCGATCACGCGGGCCGGCCAGAGGGCGCCGATGGCCGTGGCGAGGGGGACGGCATGGCGATGACATTCGAAGAGGCGGCAGGACAGCCACGCGAGCAGGATCACCGACAGACCGCCCATCACTACGCCGGCGAGGCGAAGGACGATCACCTGCCCGGCCGCCCCGAGGGGTGCAGCGAGGAGGTAGAGCGGCGTGAGGGCGAGGTAATAGAGAGGCGGCTGATGGGCCTCGTAGTTGCCGCTGCCCGACGTGAAGCGCGGGATGCGATGGGTCCTGGCGAACTCGGCGAAATAGGCGACGTGGGCGCTCTCATCGGGCGGGCTAAAGCGCGTGTCGGGACCGCCCTTGCCGAGGTCGATGGGCTGACGCAGCGCAAGAGACGTGGCAGCGAGAAGATAGAGGATCAGGATCGCCCACAGGACGCCCCGGCACACCGGAGGCTGAGCCTGAGGCCAGATCGTCCAGCGAGCGGAAGCCGGGGGCTCCGGCGTCGGATGGATCTTCTCACGTCGAGAGGAGGTGCGGTGTCGGCGCGTCATGGGGGGGTCACCCGCAGGAGGACGTAGCGGCCCCGCTGGAAGACGTTGACGGGCTCGAGGAGATGGCGATCGACGGCCTCGGCCATCAGGCGGTGGATGGCCTCGGGCGAGGACGTTACCGGGCCGAAGAACTGCTGGTTGATGAGCAGATGCGTGAGGCCGAGGCGGCGGTACTCGGCCACGAGGCGGTCGGGCGTCGTGGCCGACTTGTAGTCGATGAGCAGACTGTGGCCTGGGTCGGCCCAGATCCGATCGCGGTCGAGGTAGAAGACGCGCGGCTCGCCGTAGGTGCCGATCTTCGCGGTGGGCGGCGTCGAATGGTTGATGAAATCGGAGGGCTCGTAGACATCGCAGGCAGCGCGGAGGTAGCTATCGGCCGGGACCACGCCAAGGGCGACTTCAGCGAGGGGTAGCGCTTGGATGCCGATGAAGTACAGGGCGATGAGACTCCATAACACGACGACGGTTGAGGCAAGGGCGCGGAGCGGGCCGGGCTGGTCGAGAAGATCAGCGAGAGCGAGGCCGCACAGTGGCGCAAGGAAGGCGAGCCAAGGCAAGAGGTAGCGGACTAGCTGCGTAGACTCAAGCCAGAGGATCCAGAAGAGAAGGAAAAGGGCGGCGAGTTGTGCGACCGCTGGCGCGCGAGGTTTCGGGAGGACGAAGGGAAGGATCGCCAGGGCAAGGTACATGGGGCCGATGCTGAACATGAGAAGCGCGGTGAGAAGAGGCTGGCGCGGCTCATAGTACTGCGGCTGGAAGGTCAGCATGACCGGCGCAAGGAGGAGCATGAGCGGCGAGCGCGGGCCGAGAAAGCGCTTGGTCAGCGCGGGCAGCTTCTCCCACTCGGCCTGGGGCGGGAGGGGCGCGGTGTAGCCATAGGTGGCCTGCTGGTAGGCGTAGTCGCGCGCCTGCTGGGCCGACCACTGTTTGCCACCGAAGATGCCGTAGCCGAAGGGATAGAAGGGGTTGCCGGTGACGAGGAAGGACTTGATATACCAGGGGCAACAGATAGCGAGGGCGATGGCAATCGAGGCAAGGACCGGGGCGGCGGGTCGGCGGAGGCGAACCGCCCAGAAGATCACGACGACACCGAGGACGGCGAGGGTGAACAGGCCCTGCATCTTGACAGCCATCCCGCAGCCGACGGCGAGGGCGGCAAGGTAGAGGTCCGGGGGGCGGCCGTCGCGACGCCAGGTAAGGAGGGCATCGAGGGCGAGGATCGTGAAGAAGACCTCTGGCAAATCGACGAAGGCGACGGTCGAGAGCCAGAGGATGATGGGCATCGTGGCCACGACCCACACGGCCCCGGGGGCGGCGCCTGGCGCGATGTGACGGCGAGTGAGCGTCCAGACCGCGAGCAGTGCGAGTAGGCCGAAGCCCCAGTGGAAAAGCTTGGATGCGCCCTGCCCACCGAAGGCGAGGCCGACGGTGTAAAGCATCTCCGTCGTCGAGGGAAACTCGCTGTGGTGATCGTACCAGAGCGGCTCGACGCAGTGATCGGCGAGGTAGGCTTTCGCCTGCGCGAGATGCTCGGAGAGGCCGTCCCAGTCGCGGCCGTCGGATGGGCCGAGGGCTGCAAAGAAGGTAAAGAGGAGGCTGAAGGCGGCCGCTGCGTAGAAGAGGCGGAAGGGTGAGAAGCGGAGGGATGAGAAGAGGCGACGGAAGGCTTCAAGGACGGCCGAGGCGACCTCACGTATCGATGTGATGCCGAGGAGGAAGGCGACCACGATGACCGCGCCGAGGAGAGGAAGGGTCAGGGCGTGGAGAAGGCCGAGCGCGAGGTTGAGGTACGCGAGGAGGACGTAGCCGAGGCCCGTTGCGAGAAGGAGACGGTAGGCGCGGCTGCCGATAGAGAAGTGGACGAGCTTGAGGGCGCTGAGGCCCAGGGAGGTGGCTGCCAACGAGACGACGGCCCAGGCGGCCACCGCGATGGGCGCTGGAGCGAGGTTGGGCGTTGACCACCAGGGCAAAGCAAGCATGCGGCGTCTCCCAGTAGTGTTGGGGGAGTTTACGGGAAGAGCGCCGACGTGAAAAGGCGGTTAGAGTCCGCAGCCGTCGAGGATGGCCGGGATCAGGTGCGTCCAGCCGAGGGGCATGAGGTGGATGCCGTCGCAGTGAGGCTTCAGCTGCTCGATGAGTTCGATGGTGATGGCCACCGACTCCTCTTCGCGATTCTCCGCGCCCTTGATGCGCTCGATGAGTTCGTCGGGGACGTTGACGCCGGCGACGTTCTTGTTCATGAAGCGCGCCATGCCCGCGCTCTTGAGGAGGACGATGCCCGCGAGGATGGGGATGCCGAGGTCGCCGGCCTGCTCGCGGAAGGCGATGAACCGCTCGGGCTCGTAGACGGCCTGGGTCTGGCAGAACTCGGCGCCGGCGCGGATCTTCTTGCGCAGCTTGAAGAGCTGAAGCTCTGTCGGGTCGACGCCCGGATTCACGACGCAGCCCACGCAGAACTTTGGCGGGTCGCCGGCAAGGTCGTTGCCGGCGAGGTCCTTGCCGGTCTCGAGGGTACGGGCGGCCGCGATGAGCTGAACGCTGTCGAGATCGAAGACGGGCTTGGCGCCGGGGTCGTCGCCGAGCGTGATGTAGTCGCCGGTGAGGGCGAGGACGTCGGTGATCCCGAAGGCGCAGGCGCTGAGAAGCTCGGACTGGAGCGAGACGCGGTTGCGATCGCGGCAGACCATCTGAAGGATCGGGTGGTGGCCGGCCTCCTGAAGCTTGAGGCAGCCGGCGAGGGAACTGGTGCGCATGACCGCGGACTGGAGGTCGGTGACGTTGATGCCGTGGACGCGACCGCGAAGGGCGTCGGCCTCGTGGAGCATCTCGGAAAGGTCGCAACCCTTGGGCGGGGCGACCTCGCCGGTGATGATGAAATCGCGTCGGACAATAGCGTCACGCAGAGACATGCAGGGTCACCTCGAACCGTGGATGGCAGACAAGGTAGCGGATACGGCGGCAGCGCACAACTCCGTCACCTCGGAGCGAAGGGCGACGCACGCGGCGGCGGTCTGATCGACGAAGACCTCGTCGTCGAGAAGGGCGAGGTTGACCTCGACGTTGATGTGCGCGGAGGCCGCAGCGGCATCGGCGAGGATCGCGGCGACGCCGACGTCGCTGATGAGGTTAGGGTTGCCGAAGGACGCGAGGGGCTTCAAAAGGCGGGCGATGGAAGCGGCGTGGTCGAGGACGGCAAGCGGGACGAGCGCGCTGGCTCTGACGGCGGCCTGGATCGCTGACGGGCGGGAGGGGTCATCCTTCGCGAGACGGTAGGCGGACTTCACGCCCTCGTAGGCGGTCATGTCGGACTGCACGAGATCGGTGAGGGCGGCGCGATGAGCCTCAAGGTGAGCAAGGATGTCGCGCATGTCCTCATCGACAGCGGCGAACTTCTCGCGGCCGACGGTGAAGTTGCACACCATCGAGCCGAGGGCCGCCGAGAGAGCGCCAACCAAAGCGGCGGCGCTGCCTCCGCCCGGCGCGGGCAGGTCGGAGGCGAGGCGGTCCAGGTATTCGGCGACGGTCCAGGATGACGCGGGTGAAGGTTGGTCGGACAAGGTGAATGCCCCCAATCGACAGCGCGGCGGGGCGTAAAGCCCCGCCCTACAGAAAGCAGAAAGACAAGAACTCCAATCTAGAACAGGCCGGACATGAGGCCGGTGTCGTCGATATCCATCTTCACGGCGGCCGGGTCGGTCGGCAGCGCCGGCATCGTGCTCATCTCGCCCAGCAGCGGGTACAGGAAGCCGGCGCCGACCGCGGGAAGGATGTCGCGGATCGGGATGCGGAAGCCCGTCGGCCGGCCAAGCAGGGCCGGGTCGTGGGTCAGCGAGTACTGCGTCTTTGCCATGCAGATCGGCAGGCCGGCCAGGCCGCCGCGCTCGTACTGCTCGATGCGGCGCTCGGCCTCGGGCGCGAAGTCGACACCGTCGGCGCCGTAGACCTGCGTGGCGATGGCCTCGATCTTGCGGCGGATCGGCCAGTCGAGATCGTAGACGAACTTGAGTTGCGACGGCTGCTCGCAGGCGGAGATGACCGCGCGGGCGAGGTCGGCGCCGCCTGCGCCGGCGTCACCGTGGACGCGGGACTCCTCGACGGCGAAGGCGCCGGCCTCGAGGGCCTTCCGGCGGATGACCTCGATCTCCTCGGGCGTGTCGTAGGGGAAGACGTTGATCGCGACGACGGCGGGGATGCCGAAGGCCGCCATGTTCTCGATGTGCTTGGCGAGATTCGCCGCGCCGATCGCAACGGCCTCGGCGTTGGGCTTCTGGATTTCGTCCATCGGCGGCTTGCGACCGGGAGGCATCTTGAAGGCGCCGCCGTGCATCTTGAGCGCCTTTACCGTCGCGACGATGACAACCGCCGACGGGGCGAGGCCCGAGGTGCGGCACTTGATGTCCAGGAACTTCTCGGCACCGCAGTCGGCGCCGAAGCCGGCCTCGGTGACCACATAGTCGCCGAGCTTGCAGGCCATGAGATCGGCGAGGATGGAGTTGGTGCCGATGGCGATGTTGGCGAAGGGGCCGGCGTGAACGAAAGCCGGGCCACCGTCGAGGGCCTGGACGAGATTGGGCTTGACCGCGTCGCGCATGAGGACGGCCATGGCGCCGGCGGCGCGGAGCATGTCCGCGGTGACGGGCTCGCCCGCGCGGGTGAAGCCGGCCCAGATGCGGCCGAGGCGAGCGCGGAGGTCGGCGTAGCCCGAGGTGAGGGCGAGGATGGCCATGACCTCGGACGCGACGGCGATGTCGTAGCCGGTCTGTCGCGGTACGCCGCCACGCTTGCCGCCGAGGCCGGTGACGATGTTGCGGAGGGCGACGTCGTTGAGGTCGACGACGCGTCGCCAGGTGATGTTCAGTGGGTCGAGGTTGAGCGGATTGTCGTGCCAGATCGAGGCGTCGATCATGGCGGCGAGAAGGTTGTTGGCCGAGGCGACCGCGTGGATGTCACCGGTGAAGTGGAGGTTGATGTCCTCCATCGGAACGACCTGTGCGTAGCCGCCGCCGCAGGCGCCGCCCTTGATCCCGAAGACCGGGCCCATGGATGGCTCGCGGAGGGTCGTGATCGCCTTGTGGCCCAGGTGGCGGAGGGCCATCGTGAGGCCTATGGTCGTGACCGTCTTGCCCTCGCCGAGCGGCGTGGGGTTGATGGCGGTGACGAGGATGTACTTGGCGTTCGGGCGCGCGGCCAGGCGGTCGCGGAGGGAGAGGTTGATCTTAGCCTTGTAGGGGCCGTAGAGCTCGAGTTCCTCGGGAAGGATGCCAACCTCGGCGGCGATGTCGGCTATGGGGCGAAGCTTAGCGGCTTGGGCAATCGTCAGGTCGTCTTGCATGAAAGAAGTCCCCCCTCAAAGCACAATAGAGCTAGGCCCGAAACGGGCGGCGGGCATGAATGTGGGTTCGCAAGGCGAACCCCAGGCCCTACAGAAAGGCGCTGACAAAGGAACGGGCCGGATACTCTAGGACGCTCACGACGCGTCCTCAAGTATTCGGCCCCTCCACAGGCTAAGGAAGTGCGCCCTACAGTTCATCCACGTAATCGCGCAAGGGTTTGTTGCGCTTGGGCTGGCGGAGCTTCTTGAGAGCCTTCGCCTCGATCTGACGGATGCGCTCGCGCGTGACCTCGAAGATGTGGCCCACTTCTTCCAGCGTGCGCTGGTAGCCGTCCTCGAGGCCGAAGCGGAGGTTCAGAACCTCGCGCTCACGCTCGCTCAGGGTCGCCAGAACGCGCTCGAGTTGCTCGCGCAGGACCTGGTTGGAGGCCAGGTCGACAGGAGTCTCGTCGGTGTCATCCGGCACGAAATCGCCGAGGAAGCTGTTCTCTTCCTCGCCCACCGGCGCCTCAAGCGAGAGCGGATCGGGGGCGATGCGCTTGATCTCGGCGACGCGCTCGAGAGGCATGTCGAGTTCGCGGGCGACCTCCTCGATGCTGGGCTCACGGCCAAGCTGTTGGAGGAGCTGGCGCGACGTTTTCACGATGCGGTTGATCGTCTCGACCATGTGGACCGGGATGCGGATGATGCGGCCCTGATCGGCGATGGCGCGAGAGATGGCCTGCCGGATCCACCAGGTCGCGTAGGTCGAGAACTTGTAGCCCTTGCGGTAGTCGAACTTCTCGACGGCGCGCATGAGGCCCATGTTGCCTTCCTGGATGAGGTCGAGGAAGCTCATCGTCGAGCGGCCCGTGTACTTGCGGGCGATGCTGACCACGAGGCGGAGGTTGGCGTTGGCGAGCTTCTGCACGGCCTCCTCGTCGCGGACGCGGACGAGGCCGGACTCGACCGAGGCGAGATCGAGCTGCTGGCTGGGCTGAGCCTGGACAACGACGCGCTGAGACACCGTGCGGGCGTCGGGCGTCGGGAAGGTCATGTCAAAGGTCGTGCAGCAGGTCTCCTGCGCGGTGCTGAACTCGACCTGGACCGTGTCCTGAGTGGGCAGACCGGGCTTGCCGGGCTGGCCGCTGATGGAACGCAGGCCCTTCTTCCCGCCGCGGAGGACGAGGGTGTAGGTCATGTCCGGCTTCATCGGCCCGCCCAAGACCCAGCGGATACGTCGGCTCTCGTCGTCATAGCACGGGCGGCCCAGCGCCGCGACTTCCATCGCGTCGAGAAGCTGGACCGTCTCCTCGTTGACCGTCTCGGGATCGAGGCGGCGGTCGAAGATGACCGAGGGGGCCTTGCCGAGAGGCCAACCCTCGGAGCCATAGGCCGGCTCGGCGTCGATGACGCGAGGGGCGGCACGGCTGGCCGTGGTTTTGAAGGAGAACTTGACCGGATCGCTCATGGACCGGCCGGCTTCGCCCCGGAACCCCTGGTTGCCGCCGAGGACCTGGACCTGGTACTGGTTGCGGTAATGGAGGGCTTCGGTGGCCGTGAACACTACGCGCCAGGGACGGCCCGGCGTAAGAGCGACCGTGCCCTCGACGACCTGGCCCTTCTTATCCTTGACGATCAGGCGGGCGGCATCGGCGGTGTCGGGATGGATGGCGTCGTTGAAGTAGAGGATGATCTCGCGGAGCACATCGACATTGGCCTCGCGATGAGTGGGGTTGGTGGCCAGCACCTGGAGGGGCTGGTTCATGGGAGTGGTGCGGAAGCGCCAGATGTAGTCGCCGGCCAGGGGCTCGCCGCAGGCATCGTAGATGCCTGCCTCGCCGCCACGGACGGTCACTGTGTAGACAGTGTTCGCCTCCAGGCGCTCGTGAGGGCGGTAGCACAGAGCATTGGCGCGCTCGTCGTACCAGAGGTCACCCTCGCCCTTCTGGATGCGGCGCGCCAACTCGACCTCTTCCGTGGCGGAAAGCAGCGGCACACGCCCGATGTCGCG
>PMZA01000135.1 GCA_003170595.1 Armatimonadota bacterium | reverse complement strand
AGCTTGCTGAGGCCGCGTGGGTCGGCGAGGAGGGTGAGGTCGGAGTGGCCGTGGGGGTCGATGAAACCGGGCGAGGCGAAGAGGCCCCCGGCGTCGATCTCGCGGCGGGCGTGGCATCCCGAGCACGAGCCGACGCAGACGATGCGGCCGTCCTGCACCAGGATATCGCCGACGAAGGGTGCGGCGCCGGAACCGTCGTGGATCGTGGCTCCGCGGATAAGGAGGTCGGCATCGGGAAGGCAAGGGGCATCGGCGGTCATGAGGCGGGCTCCGGCTGTTCGGAAGATTGGCGGCGGCGCTCGACGGCGCACATCACGAGGCCGGCAGCATGCTTGAGGGACGTGCGCTCGGTGTTGACCATGAGGTCGTAGGAGGCCGGGTCGTCGACGTCGCGCTTGAAATGGACGCGGAAGAAGTCGCGGCGCTTGGCGTCGATCTGCTCGACCATCTTGCGGGCGGCGGCCGGGGTGAGGCTCTCAAGCTCGGCCACGCGGGCGATGCGGACGTCCATCGGCGCGACGATGCGGACGCGGAGGGCGTGCGGAAGGAGGATGGTGCTGCCGCGGCCGAGGATGACCACCTTGCCCTCGGCCGCGATCTCGTGGAGGAGCTCGGAGAGGATGCGGCGGTAGCCGGCCGTGGAGGGGATGCGCTCCAGGGCTCCGCGGAGGACGTTTTCCACCGCGGAGGGGACCTGCTCGTCCAGGGCCTCGACGTGGCGGACCTCGGCCTGGAGGCGCTCGGCGAGGGTCGTGATAAGCTCGCGATCGTAGAGCCGGAAGCCGAGTTCCTGGGCGACGAGACGGGCGACTATGGCGCCGCCGCTGCCGACCTCGCGCGAGATGGCGATGACGTGCCACGTGGCCTGAGCGTCGCGCTCGTCCCGGGCGAAACGCTCGGCGACCTGCTCCTCCAGGTGCCAACGGGCCAGGCTTCCGGATTCTAGAGACTGTCGCTTGTTCATGATGCCACCCTCCGAAAGCTAAAGATTGCCCCGCAGGTGCCAGAAAGCCGCGACCGCGTCGCGCAGGGCCGACTGGCCCCAGGCGTGGCGGGCGCGGATAGTCATCGAGCCGGAGAAGGACCGGCAGCGGAGGATCGAGACCAGCTCCTTCACCTCGCCCTGGCCGTGACCGGGAAGGGTGAGCGGGCGGGGTTGGGGTGCATCGGCGCGGGCGCCGTCGGAGATGTAAAGCTGGGCGACTCGTGAGCGAAGCCGACCGTGCGAATAGACGCCGAGGAAGGGACGCTCGCCGGCGTGGACGAAGGCGGCCGGGCTGAACGCGAGGGAAGCGTGGGCTGGAGGAACCTCGGCGAAGAAAGCCTCGCAGTCCGAGCCGGCCGAGAGGGGCGAACCGGCGACGTTCTCGACGAGCACGGCGATGTCGTCGGCCGCGGCCGCGGGCTGAAGATCGGCAAGCAGCTCCGCGGCGGAACGGCGCCAGGCCGCCGGGTCGGTCGCGGGATTGGCCGTCGGGCGGAGTATGAGCTTGTGCGCCCCCAGACGAGCGGCCAGCGACAACACGGGGCGCAGGTCGTCCACGTGGGCGGCCGTCCAGTCGTCCGTCGCCACCGTCCAGGCGATCGTGTGGGTCCGCATCCGCGCCGAGGCCAGCGCCTCGGACACGTCCAGCCGCGCTCCGGCGTGTTTCTCCAGCATCGCGCGCGCCAGGGACGGGCCGAACTCGACATCGCGCACGCCCTGCCAACGCAGGACCCGCAGGCTGCGCGGCAGATCCTCCAAACGGGCGCTCACGTCATCCACCACAGCCGTGAGCGTGAAATCCTCCGACGCCAGGCGCGAGCGAAGGATCGCCGCCCGCTGTTCGACGCAATCGATGCAGCGCTGGTTTGTACACAGCACCGCCGCCGTATCCCGGCGCAACGCCGCAAGCTCAAGCTCGACCACCCGCGCGGCGTTCATCATCCGGCACACCGCCGAGCCGATCTTCCCCACCCGCATCGCCCCGCCGTCGAGGAAGAGGCGGTCGAGCCCAAGGAAATCGCGGTGCGGCCCCGGAAACCGGCACAACTGCTTGACCACCACGGTCCCGTTCACCGGGTCGCGGTACTCCGCCCTGATCGTCTGCAGATAGGGCGCGGCCACAAGCTCCTCGGCGTGATGCAGCAAGGTGTTGCGGTCCTGATCCACGCCCAGGAGCAGGACATGGCCCTCCGGGATCGACGCCAGCTTCCCCCAGGGCGAGCCCGTGCCTATCGCGCTCGGGTCGGCAAGATGATCGGCGGTGAGGAAGTCGGCGCGCGGGCCAAGAACGCTGATCGAATGCGTCGGGTGCAGGCTCCGAGTCACCCCCGGGCGCTTCCGGAACCCCTCCGCAATCGCTCCCATCGTCGTCGGAGTCTCCGCCGCATCGAACACCCCGACGTAGGCGAAGGCCGGCAGCGCCAAGGTCCCCTCCGGCCCGACCGCCTCGAGCAGGGCATCAATCACCGTCTCCGGCCCGCCCTCGACCTCGCCGAAGGCCGGCAGACTCGAATGCACCATCAAGACCATCCCCGAGCGCACACCCAGGGCCGAAAAGCCTGACAAAAGATCCTGCTTCGTAACGGCCATGCATACCCTCCCACGGAGACGACTCATAAGGAGCATTCAACAGAGACAGGCGAAAACCTCTCAAAGCAGAGCAAAGGCGAAGCCTCGGGGCTCTGCCCCGAACCC
>PMZA01000090.1 GCA_003170595.1 Armatimonadota bacterium | reverse complement strand
TCTTAGGAGCGCAACCGGTGAATACAGCGACGACGAAGGCGGCAACGATAAGGACGGGCCAGTATCTCGCGAAGGTCATCTCAATCCCTCCCTGGAGATGCAATCATACACCCCGCGGGCGGGGCGGTGCGACAGGCTAATCGGTCAGGCGCGTGGGGCGGCGCTCGAAGCGGCGGTCCAAGTCGTCGATGGGCAGCGTGAGGATGATGGGGTCGCCGTGCGGGCAGACGGACGGGCTGTTGGTGGCGAAGAGGTCGCGGACCAGGCCGCGCATCTCCTCCAGCGACAGGCGGGCGCCGGCCTTCACCGCCGAGTGGCACGCGACCATGGCGCGAAGCTGATCGGAGCGGGCGTCGGACGACGACGGCGCCTTCCACTGTGACAGCTCGTCGAGGAGATCGACGACCGAGGCCTCGGGCGCGCCATACTCCAGACCCGCCGGGACCGACCGCAGCAGCCATCCATTCGGGCCGAAGGGTTCGAGGTCGAAGCCGGAGGCGGAGAGGACGTCCGTGTGCTCGCGGGCGGCCGAGGACTGGGCGGGCGTGAGTTCGAGCGTCACCGGGACCGCCATGTACTGCTTCGCCGGATCGCCGACCGCGCGGAGGCGATCGAGGACGACACGCTCCGCGGCGCGATGCTGATCGATGAGCATCAGGTCCGACCCGGCGAGGGCGACGATGTAGCGGCCGGCAAGCTGGCCGAGGACTTCTGGGCCAGCGCCGGGATGATGCGCCACCTCTCGCCCACGCGGACCGACTGGGGCCGACGCCTCACGGTCAACGGTGATCGGCAGGGGCGAATCGTAGACACCCAGGCCATCGTCGCGGACGTCGAGCTTATCGGCGAGGGGACTCGTGCGTAGACGGGCGGCCTCGGCGGCGTCGGCATAGGATCGCCGGCCATCGTCGACGAACGACATCGGCGCGGGCGTGCGCGGACGAAGGCCTGCCTCCTGCAAAGCCTCGCGTACCGCCCGCTCGACAAGGTCGTGCATGCGCCCCTCCGCCACGAAGCGGACCTCGATCTTCGTCGGGTGGACGTTCGGGTCGACGTCGTCGGGTGGGACGCCTAGATGGAGGGCGCAGATGGGCTGGCGTCCGCCGGGGAGCAGCGAGCCGTAGGCTTGCGTCAGCGCGTGGCTGAGCAGACGCGAGCGGACGAAGCGGCGGTTGACGAAGAACTGCTGGTACTGGCGGGTGCTGCGCATGAGACGCGGGCCGGAGACGAAGCCGACGACGGTCAGTTCGGGCGTCTCGAGGAGGACCGGGATCATGTCGCGCGTGGCGTTGTGCCCGTACGCCACGGCGAGGACGGAGAGGAGGTCGCTCGTGCCGGCCGTCTGGAAGATGGAAGCGCCCTCGTGGGTGAGGCGGAAGGCGATGTCGGGGCGGGCCATGGCGAGGCGGAGGATCCACTCATGGCAGTGGCCGCGCTCGGTGTTAGCCGAGGACAAGAACTTCCGTCGCGCGGGAGTATTGAAGAAGAGATCGGCGACCTCGACGCGCGTGCCGACCGGGCAGCCGACCGACTCGACCCTCTCGATGATCCCGCCCTCGACCACGACCAGCGTGCCCTCCTCGGAGTCGGCCGGGCGGGTCGCGATGCGCAGGCGCGAGACGGCGCCAATGGACGGCAGGGCCTCGCCGCGGAAGCCCATGGTGTCGATCGCATGGAGGTCTTCGGGAGAGGAGATCTTGCTCGTGGCGAAACGCTCGACAGCGAGGACGGCGTCGTCGCGCTCCATGCCGCAGCCGTTATCGGCGACGGAGATCAGCTTCGTCCCGCCGACGCGGAGGTCTACCTCGACGCGCGTGGCCTCAGCGTCGACGGCGTTCTCGGCGAGTTCCTTGACCACGGAGGCCGGGCGTTCGACGACCTCGCCGGCGGCGATGCGGTTGGCTAAGGCCTCGGAAAGGCGATGGACGTGCGGCAACGGAAACACCCTGGGGCTCTGCCCCAGCCCCCGCCGGAGGGACCCGTCCCTCCGGACCTCCCACGCCGCCTTCGGCGGCTGACTCGCGACGCGGTCAAGTCGCCAGCGGGACGTCGTGCCCGCGGCGAAGGGCTCGCAGTCGCGAGCGTCACGCTACCAGGGCGTAAAGTTCGTCGCCGGTGTGATGCGCGAGACGACGGCGGCCAGCAGCTTCGCCGTGTTCTCCAGGTCGACGAGGTTGATGACCTCAACCGGCGAGTGCATGTAGCGGTTCGGCACGCTGATCAGGCCCGCCGCCACACCCGCACGGTTGACCTGCATCGCGTTGGCATCCGTCCCCGTCGCGCGCGGGGCGGCAGCGATCTGGTAGGGGATCTTGGCCTTCTTGGCTGCATCAACGATCAGGTCGAAGACCTTCGGGTTGATGTTCGGGCCGCGCTCGATGACCGGGCCAAGGCCGAGCTTGATGTCTCCCTGGCGATCCTTCGACGAGCCGGGGTAATCGGTCGCATGGGTCACGTCGACGGCGATGCCCACCACCGGGTCGATGCCGAAGGAGGAGGTCCGTGCGCCACGGAGGCCGAGTTCTTCCTGCACCGTCGACACCGAGTAGAGCGCGCACTTCAGTGGCTTCTCAGCGACGAGGCGTAGCGCCTCGATGACCGCCCAGGCGCCGATCTTGTCGTCGAAGCCGGGGCCGCAGACGAGGTCGTTGCGGAGCTCGGCTAGGCCGGCTTCCCAGAGGACGAAGTCGCCGATGTCCACGCAGCTCAGGGCCTCCTTCTTGTCCTTGAATCCGCAGTCGATCCAGAGATCGTGGATCTCGGGGATGCGGCGGCGCTCGTCGCCACCGAGGATGTGGATGGCCTGGCGGCCGATGATGCCGCGGGTCTGGCACTTCTTCCCGTGGACCGTCACGCGCGCGCCGATGAGATGGGCCTCATCGATCCCGCCTATGGACTGGATGCGGAGGTACCCCTCGTCGGTGACGTGCACGATCATCATGCCGATCTGGTCGACGTGGCCGGCGAGCATGACCCGCGGGGCGGCCTTCGGGTTCTTGGCGGCGATGAGGTTGCCGTGGAGATCGACGGTGACCTCGTCGGCCGAGGCGGCGATGTAGTCGTGGACGACGTGCTGACCCTTCGCCTCGAAGCCCGAGGGCGACGGAGCGGCGATGAGATCACGGAAGAAATCGAGAGACTCTTTGCGCATAGGCTATACCTCCGAAAACGCATGGCGCGGAAAGCGCGGCTGCAGGGCCCAAAGAGAAAAGGGCCGCACGGATACCGGCGGCCCTTTTCGGTAAGGAGGCGGAGATTCCTGCCCGGTCGTCAGGGCGTGAAGGTCAGGAGTTCGCGGACCTGCGCCGGGTAGTGATAGATGAGCCACAGCTCTTCCTGCGTCAGCGGCGAGTGGTTGAGCAGGTTCGCGAACTGGACCAGGCGGAGCGTCTCGCGGGTGTGCTCGGCATCGCGAAAGGCGAGTTCGAGCTGGTTGTAGACGTACTCGAGGCCGGCCACGCCGCCGTGGACGCCGGTGACTATGATGCGGCCGGTGTTGATCTCAGTGTGGTCACCGCGGCCGATGGTCTCGAGATCGTAGAGTTCGTAGTTGTGGCGATCCTTGAGGGCGCCGTCGGCGTGGATGCCGGACTCATGGGCGAAGGCATTCGACCCGACGCCCGGCGCATTGAGGGCGATGGGAACCTGGAAGGCATCGGCGACGTAGTTGCACAGGCGCCAGGCTTTGCTGAGGTCGAGGCGCTCGTCGAGGAGCCCCATCTGCCCCCAGCGGGACGAGTACTTGAGGGCGAGGATGCAGGAGACGAGGTCGGCGTTGCCGGCGCGCTCGCCGATGCCGTTGACCGTCGTGTTGATGTAGCAGTCCTGCCCCGCCTCGCAGACGGCCATGGCCCCGGCGCAGGAATTCGCGACGGCGAGGCCGAGGTCGTTGTGGCAGTGCATCTCGACCGGCATCTGCACCTCGCGGGCGATGGCGCCGATGCGCTCGGAGATGGTCGCCGGGTCGTCGTGGCCGAGGGTATCGCAATAGCGGAAGCGGTCGGCGCCGGCTTCCTTCGCGGCGGCGGCGAACTCGATGAGGAAGGACAGCTCGGTGCGGGAGGCATCCTCGGCGTTGGCCCCGACGGTTACGCAGGACGCGCGGGCGGCCTTAACCGCGTCCACCGTCATCTGGATGATGTCCTCGCGGGTGAACTTGCGCCGGAACTTCCACGTCAGCATCTGCTCGGACGTGGAGATCGAGAGGTTCATGTGCTGGATGTTGGTCTGCTGCAGGGCGGCCTCTACATCGGAGGCCATAGCCCGCGACCATCCGCTGAGCTGGAGCGTCTTGATGAGCGGCGGATTGCCGTTCTGCTCCTTGGTCAGCTCGATGTTGGCGTTGAGGTAGCGGCGCTCGTGAGGGCTGATCGGGAATCCGGCCTCGGACTGGTAGACGCCCATCTCGTCCAGCAGCCAGTTGAGAACGGTCTTCTGGAGCTTGCTGAGGACGATGCGGGCGGTTTGGTCGCCGTCTCGGTTCGTCACGTCGATTATCTGGATCTTCGGCACGACTACCACCTGCCGTCGGGGCTTATGAAACTGCACTCCGGCCGCCAAAGGCGGCCGGAGTAAGTGGTGTAGATTACCACACCGATGAGTCTACATGCAAGCCAAAGACCCCGCCGGGGCGTGTTCACATGGCCAACGGCAGGATTAGAGGGACGAAGGCCCACCATCGCCCACAGGCGCAGGCGGTGGGCCTGTCCTCATCTCTGCTCCAGTCTTATCTGCAGCTCCGCCGCCTCAGCGACGTTCCTCAGCAGCATCGCCGTGGTCACCATCCCCACGCCGCCGGGCACCGGTGTGATCGCCCCGGCGACCTCGACGGCGGAGGCGAAGTCCACGTCGCCCACGATCTTGCTCTTCCCGGTCTCAGGATCGGGCACGCGGTTGATGCCCACGTCGATGACTGTCGCGCCGGGCCTGATCATGCTGCCGTCGACGAGGCCCGCCTTCCCGACGCCCACCACAAGCACCTCAGCCCGCCGCGTGTGGGCGGCGAGGTCGCGCGTGGCGATGTGGCAGACGGTCGTCGTGGCGAAGGCTTCCATGAGGAAGAGGGCGATGGGCTTGCCGACGATCTCGGAGTGCCCGACCACGACGGCTTCGGCGCCCTCGAGCTTGGTCCCGGCGGTTTCGAGGACTTCCATGACGGCCATGGCGGTGCAGGGCGCGAGGATCCTCCGCCCCTGGACGACGCCGCCGAGGTTGACGGGATGCACGCCATCGGCATCCTTCGTCGGGGCGATCATCCGCTGGGCAGCGCGGCCGTTGATGTGCGCCGGCACGGGCATCGTGAGGATGATTGCCGTCACGCCCGGGTCCATGTTGAGGTTCGCGATCTCGTTGATGAGTTGTGCCTCGGTGAACTCCTCGCCGAGTTCGCGAAGCTCGTAGGCGATGCCGACCTCATCGCAGGCTTTGCCCTGACTGCGGGCGTAGGCACGAGCGCCGGCATTGTCGCCGACCATGATGGCGACGAGCGTGGGCTCGATCTTCGCTTTCGCGGCGGCGATGCGTTCGGCGACCTCAGCTTTGATCTTCTCAGCTACCGGCGCCCCTTCGAGTATTCTGGCGGACATGCTCTCACTCCCCTAGCGTGAATTGATGCGGTGTGCGCGACCCTTCCCGCGCCCGATGCCAATTCCTTTGTGTAAACTCGACCTGCCTTCCGGTCAGCTAGGATACCACCCGTGTGATTACGAGGAGGGGTGGAACATGGCCTAGGAGGCTCTGAGGGTTGGGATCGGGAAGGTTGACATGCCCGATAGGGTTGGGCTGCTTGCCGAAATTGCAGATGGGCACGCCGGAGGGTTGGACCCAGAGCCTGGAGAAGCTGGACACGCTGCTTGCCGAGGTCCTGAAACCCGAGTGCTGCCACGCCTAACCCACGAAGGGGGGCGCTTTTCGGAGGGGCCGCATCTCATCGAGCGCGCGACGCGTGCTCGATGAAATCCGGCCCGGTCTTCATGCCTTCACTTCATCCACCCACCTTACCGTCTCCGCTTCCCCGACCTTATCCCCGATCGCCCGCTGAATCGCCAAGGCTTCCTCTAGCAGTTTCTTCGCCCCATCCACATCCTTCTGCTCAGCCCTTGCCCGCCCCATATGTTGCAGGATTCGCGCCTCCGATAGCCGGTCGTCGAGTTCCCTCGCAGCCTCTAGCCCCTGCTCCCACAGGTCCCACGCCCGCGCGGCTTTGCCGTCCCGCGCGACGATCGCCGCCAGCGATTGCAGGCAGTGCACCTCGCCCCGCCGGTCGCCCAGATCGCGCGTGAGGGTGAGGCCTTGCTCGCACAGCTCGGCGGCCGGGCCGTAGTCGCCCTGGTTCGCCCGAGCGACGCCCATGTCCCGCAGCGTCGCGGCCTCCCCCTGCAGATCGTGGAGGTCCCGCGCGATGGCAAGCGCCTCGTCGTACACCTCCAGCGCCGCGGCGTAGTCCCCCGCGTAGCTCAGTAGCGCCCCGATCTCATGCAGCGCCGCGGCCTCGGTCCGGCGGTCGCCGCACTGCCTCGCCAGCGTCAGCGCCTCATCGCACAGCCTTCGCGCAATCTCCCCTTCCCCGCGTGTGCGATGGAGAATCGCCATCGAGTGCAGCGTCGCCGCCTGTGCCTCGACGTTGCCCAATTCCTTCGCCGCAGCCAGCGACCGGTCGTATAGCTCGACCGCCTGCTCGAGGTCGCCGCGCGACGCATAGACGACGGCCATCGAGTGCAGCGCGTAGGCGACGCCCGCCTGATCGCCGAGCTGTTCATGAATCGCCAGCGCCTCACGGTACAGCTCGACGGCCTCCTGCCAGCGCCCCAGGTCGTAGCGCAGCCACGCGAGGTAGTAGGTCGCATCGGCAAGGCCCTGTTGATTGCCGGCCGCCCGCGCCCGGTCGCGCGCGAGGCTGAGGGGAAGCTCGGCCTCATGAAAGTGCCCGCGCTTGTGAGCCAGCCTCCCCTCCACGAGCGCCAGCCGCCAGCTTCTCCCATGCCCGGCGAACTCGGCAGCCTGACGCCATCCGACCAGCACCGCCTCGGCCTCAGCCAGCCGCCAGTGAGCCAGCGCCTGCTCGCCCACGGCCAGCAGCTCCGCCTCGGCGGTCTCAGGGTCGGACAGCAGCGCGCTGTACGCCCACGCCGCGAGGAGTTCCTCCGTCGGCATCTCAGAAGCCGGCGCGGGTTCAGCCTCTGCCCCATTTTCTCCGCCCAACCTCTCGCCGGCGCCCATCGCCGCCCGCAGCCTCTCGCGCAGATGATCCCTCACCAGCCGGTGCGTTTCGACGAAGCCCTCGGGATCATCCTCAGCGTCCCAGCGCGCGCGGATGGCCCGCACCCCTCGCTGCACGCGATAGAGCCCCGGCGCATCGCGATCGGGCGACACGAGCGACAGTCGCGTCAGCCAGCCGAAAGCTCCGCGCAGATCGGCCCGTCTTTCGGGCGGGAGCATCGCGCGCAGGATGTCGCGATCGAAGCACAGCGGCAGGGCGGCGCGGTCCACGAGTTGCCTCCGCTCCGGCGGGACCTCGCGCAGTAGCCTGTCGAGGAGGTACCGCAGCCGATCCTCGCTGACGCCCGACGCGTGCGCCGGATCGAAGTCCGCCGCCGTGGGCGTCCTTCCCTGACGCAGAGCCTCGCAGGCGATGTCGGCGCAGATGCCCAGGTACAGCGCATGCCCGCCGGTCGTCTCGTGGATGAGGCCGCCAAGCTCACCGGCGAGCGGCTCACCCTCCTCGGCCCCGGCCGCACGGATTCGCGACGCCACGTACGCCGCGCAGTCCTCCGGCGACAGCTCCTCCAGTTCCCACACATCCACCGCCGGCTCGCCCTTCCAGTCGACGCGGTCGCGCCCGCCCACGATCACCAGCGGCCCACTCGCCGGCCGGCACATCACGCGCACGGCCTCACGCACCGCCGCCGACCCGGCCGCCTGTCCCGGATCCTCCCGCGGGGCCGACTCAAAGGTATCCAGGAACACCACCGGTCGCGCGCACTTGAACAGCTTCGCGAACCGCGGGTCCTCGGCGACCTCGCCCAGATCTTCGGCCAGCGCCTGCGGCATGTACGCCCGCAGCTTCTCGGCGGACATCTTCCAGAAGCCCTCGGGCAGCCGGCTCTTCATCTCTTGCCGTTGCGAAACCGCCAGCAGCCACTTGCCCGCCCGCGCCACCATCCGCGCCGGTGTCTCGATCTCGGAGAGGATGGCCGTCACGTCCGCCACGGCCTTCCCCGGCCCGAACATCGGCGGACCTTCCTGCGCCTCGCGCAGAAGCTGCTGGTAGCGGTGCCACAGCGTCTCGAAGCGCTCCAGCTCGATATGCCACGGCGGCCCGGCGAACTGCGAGGCGATCTCCAGGCATAGCGAGTCCACACTGGCCCCGCCTGTGCGGAAGTCCACCCACGCATGAGGGATCGGCGGCGCAGGCTTCGCCTTCTTCCCGCGCTTCTCTTCAACCGGCGCCTCAATCCCTTCGCGCTCGATGCAGATCGCGTGGCGCAGATACTCGAGGACCGTGCTCTTCCCGCAGCCGCCGACGCCGCACACGAGCATGACGCGCGGCGCCCCGGCCTCGACCTCCGCGCCCAGCTTGAGCATGTCCCTGACCGCGTCGACAAGCTCGCGCCGGTCAACGAAGTGCTGCAGCCTCAGCCGCTCGCACTCCAGCCATTCCTCGGTGCGCCAATCCGCTGGCACCATCTACGTCCCCCTCCGCTGGCGTAGGTACTACTCGGTGCGAGGATACCATGCCCTTCGCCGCGTCGTCCCGCCCCACAACAACGCGAGCCCCGCCGTTGGGCGAGGCTCGCGCGAAACGTCCTGCTCTTCAGCTTTCCCTGCGGCTACCAGGCCCTACTTATCCTTGTAAAGCTCGTTGCCCTGGAACCGGATACCGCCGCCCATCTCGTAGGACTTGATGTTCGTGTTCATGAACCACTTAACATGGCCATCGCAGAAGGCGATGTTCTCGCCGCCGTTGTGGCGAGCGACCGAGTCGTTGTCGCGGCCGTGAGTGCTCAGCCAGTTGCCGTAGGTCGTTGGGCTCTTGCAGGGGCCGCCGCCGCAGATGTCCAGACCGTTCGCCAGCACTATCTGCATGCAGATGCCATCGGTCGATGCGCCCGCCACGCCGGTCGCGCCGCCGCCAAAGTTCGTGCGAGCCGCGTCGGCCAGCATGATGCTCTGAGCCGGCGCAATCAGGGCGGCATCCTTACCGCCGATGCCATTGCAGCACGTGGACCCTAGCGCGATCTCATACCCGTAGCTTATGCCAGTCTGCCCTGGGTTCCTCATCGCGCAGGTATTGCCGTTCCCACCGTTACACGCGCCCCCATCGTTGATCACGTCGGCCGAGGCGGACGGACACATGAAGATCTGCCCGTTCTTGATGTACGGGTAGGTCGTAATCCACCACTGGTAGGGCTTCGCGCCTTGATAACTCACGCACCCGGGCACGCTGATTGGGAACTTTTGGTCGTAGTCCTGCACGTACATGATCATTGCCAGCGCCATCTGGTGCAGGTTGCTTTCGCAACTTGCCTGCCTGGCCTTTTCCCTTGCCTTCGCAAAGACCGGGAACAAGATGGCCGCCAGAATCGCAATGATTGCGATGACGACCAGTAATTCGATGAGCGTGAAGCCTGCAGGCTTCGTGAAGCCTCGTCGCATGCCTTTCACCTCCGATGATTTGCTTCCCCTACCGGTATCCATAATACACCAATACACCACGCGAGGCCGATTGCGTCAGTCCGACGCAAATCGCCTCCCGCTGCGAAGACCGCCGGTCGCGGCGGTCCTCACATCCTCAGATTGGTGACCGCGCCTCAGTCCGCGCGGTTGGTCCAGTTGGCGAGGGTCATGAGGTGAGGCGTGAGCGTCGCGTTGTTGGCGGTGCGCGTATTGTCGCCCTGCCTCTCCCACTTCACGTGGCCGTCCACGAAGGCGACGTTCATGCCATCGTTGTGCGGCCATTGCAGGTTGTAGGTCTGGTCCCAGTTGTACCCACAGCTCTGAACGCAGTTGGTCTCGAAGAGCATGATCGTGCCCGACGAGTCCCCGATATCGGCCATGCCGGTGGAGGTCATCCAGTCCCAGCCTCCGGCGAAGGGCCCGCGCAGACCGACGTCGCTATCGGCCGCATAGTCCGGGTTCACTCGTCCGCAGTTGGCGCCGTAGCCCGCCGGGATGACTCCATCGCCGCGACCGTTGGGACTGGGCTCGCAGGTTCTGGGGTCGAAGTCGGTGGACGGGCAAGCGAAGACCTGGATGTTCTTGATGTAGGGCTCGCAAACGTCCTTCCAGTCGCCGTCGGCGTTAGCTACGTCCGTGCAGTGGCGAAAATTCCAGTGAGGGAACTTCTCGTCGTAGTCCTGCGCGTACATCAGCACGGCCAGCGAGATCTGCTTCAGGTTCGATTCGCACGAAGCCTGCCGCGCTTTCTCCCGGGCCTTCGCAAAGACGGGGAACAAGATGGCCGCCAGGATCGCAATGATAGCGATGACGACCAGCAACTCGATGAGCGTAAAGCCACGTCGCATGTGCATCTCCTCCCGAAGATTTCCCCCCACTGCTTATGCCTATTTTACTCCTCGCCAGGCGATTTCCTTCCACCTGTCGCAGTCCTTTTTCCTCCGCTCCCTCCACGCCATCCTCTGCTCCCCTACCACTCCGTATCGTAGTACCGCAGCGGCCCGCCGCCGCTTATCGTCCGGCAGTTGTTGTAGCTGAACCACTTCGCGTGCCCATCGCAGAAGGCGATGTTCGAGCCATTGTTGTGCGGGGCATCGTCCGAGTTGAAGGCCGTATCGTTAGGCGGGCATCCACAGCCGGTGTTGCCGTTGGCCTCGGCTATCCGGCGCAGGAACGCCCGGTTGGGGAAGGTGTCCGACCAGTACCCGCCGATCCAGCTCGACTGGCAGTCCGCCAGCACCACGGTCTCCGCCGGATAGTGGAGCTTGGCGATCGCCAGGCCGCCCGCCACCGTCGACATGAGTTCGTTGTAGCCGTAGTCGAGGGACCAGGTTCCCGAGTTAAAGGGCGCGCCCGCGAAATTCGTCCATACCACGAAGGTCGTGCCGTTGTTGGTGGTTGAGGCGCCGAGCCTTCCCCCGCTCGGGCATCCGAAGATCTGGCCGTTCTTCACGTAGGCGTAGATGCCGCCCCACCACGTGCACGAGTTCTTGATGCCGACGCTGCCCTCGCCCCAGTTGTACAGCGGCATCCTCTCGTCATAGTCCTGGGCNNATCGCAATGATCGCGATCACAACTAACAGCTCGATGAGTGTGAAGCCCTGCTTCACAGTGAAGCCGCGTCGCATTCGTACCGCCTCCTTTGGATTGGTCCGCCTTATGCGGCTAATACGACGCGCGGCACCGTTTTCCTCCTGCCACCTTCCGCCTGTTTTTTTCGCCCCGATGGAGGCTTCCCCCGCCTTCTCACGAACAGGTGTAGTGGGCGTCTCGAGACCCTGCAACAACACCACCACCGGCCACAGCCGCAGC
>PMZA01000425.1 GCA_003170595.1 Armatimonadota bacterium | reverse complement strand
AAGACCCAGGGCCTCTTCCTGGATTTTCCCGTCCGCGCTAACCTCGCCGCCAACCGCTTGGCTTCGTTGAGCAGGGGGCCGATCGTCAGCGATCGCCTCGTGGACGAAGCGGCGGCCAAGGCGGTCCGCGAATACCGCATCGCCTCCGGATCCGGACGCAAACCGGTCCGCACCCTGTCGGGCGGCAACCAGCAGAAGGTCCTGCTCGGGGCCTGGATCGGCATCGAGCCGCGCCTCCTCATCGTCGACGAGCCAACCCGCGGCATCGACGTCGGCGCCAAGGCCGAGGTCCACCACATCCTCCGCCGCCTTGCCCAGGCCGGCACCGCCGTCATGATGATCTCGTCCGAGCTTCCCGAAGTCCTCGGCGCCTCCGACCGCATCCTCGTCATGCACGAGGGCGCCCTCACCGGCGTCCTCAGCGCCGCCGAGGCCACCGAGGAGAAGATCATGTTCCTCGCCGCCGGCCGCGGCGCGTTGACCGCCTAGTCTCCTTACAGAGGGACCCTATGCCTGACGACAAAGACGCTCCCGACAATCACCCGCAACCCGAGCAGCCGGCCCAGCCCCCTCAACCCGAGGCCGCCCAGCCCGAAGGCGCCCGCCTGTTCCTCCTCAACGTCGCTCGCCTTCGCGAGTTCGTGACCTTCCTCATCGTCGTCGTCGTCGTCCTTGTCTTCCACTTCAAGACTCTCCCCCAGAAGCCCACCGACCCCTTGCCCTCGATCTTCCTCTCCTCCGGCAGCATCAAGGCCATGCTTGTCGGCATCTCCAGCGAGGCCATCCTCGTCGTCGGCATGGTCATCGTCATCGTCGGAGGCGGCTTCGACATCTCCGTCGGCTCCGTCCTCGCCCTCGGCGGCCTGGTGACGGTCCAGGCGCTCAAGGCCCACCTCCCGCTCCCGGTGGCGATCGCCTTCGGCCTTCTCACCGGCGCTCTCTGCGGTCTGATCAGCGGCCTGCTCATCTCGCGCCTCGGCATGAGTCCTCTCATTGCCACCCTGGGGATGATGATGGCCGCCCGCGGCCTCGTCACGGTGCACATCAACACCTACGGCGCCGCCTCTTCTGACGACCTCCCCGCCTCCTTCCTCAACATCGGCTCGGCCAAGGTTTTCGACATGCAGGGCTTCTGGATCGTCGTCCTCAGCCTCGCCGTCGTCCTCGTCGGCGACGTCCTCTTACGCAATCTCCGATGGTTGCGCCAGGTCTACTACCTCGGCGGCAACGAACGCGCGGCGGCCCTCTCGGGGATCAACATCGCCCGCGTCCGCACGGTCACCTACGTCCTTTGCGGCATGACCGCCGCCTTCGCAGGCATCCTCAACTCCGCCCGTTTCGGCACCGCCACTTACGAGGCCGGCATGGGCCTCGAGCTTCAGGTCATCGCCGAGTGCGTGATCGGGGGCGCGAGCCTCATCGGCGGCCAGGGCACCGTCATCGGTGCCTTCCTCGGCGTCGTCCTGCTCAACTGCATCAAGAACGGTCTCACCGACCTCGGCATTGGGCCCGAGTGGCAATACGTGATCGTCGGCGTCGGCCTCATCTTCTTCGTCACCGTCGACCTTGTCCTTGCCAAGCGCCGCCGCGGCCAATGATCTTTCAGCCTTTGCCTTTCTGCTTGGTTTGTGGAGGGGCCTGTATAGAGCACAAGTCAAGGCTCCGCCACGGCGAAAGTATTTCCCGTGCTTATGGTCGTGCGGTTCGCGTACCGCGACAGCGATCGAGGACGAGTTTGCCGTGAGGCCTGTATGGGTGCTCGCCTTCGGCACAGATTAGCGTTGCAGGTCGGGGCCTCCCAGTCCGAATATGGGCCTTGGAAGTAGGGCCAGGCTCCTCCTGGGGAGTGCCCCAAAACCTTCACGGTCTTAAGTCTCGATCGCTTGTGGAGTATTCAGTTCTCGGGCCGGGCCCGGGGGCCTTGGCCTCAGGCGGCGTAGTCCTCCTCGTGAACGAGCAGGTGATGGGCGAGCAGCACGAGCTTGCGGGCGATGGCAATCTTGCCGGGGTTCTTGCCGTGCTTGAGGGCCACGCACCAGCCGTGGCGGCGCAGCGGGGAGTCGAGCCGCTTGGAGTTGGCGATGTGCTGGGCGGCGAGGACTAGGGCGAAGCGCAGCCAGCGATCGCCGGTGCGCGGCAGCGGCCCGGTGCGGTTGACCTGGCCGCTCTGGTGTACCTGGGGCCCGAGGCCGGCGTAGGCGACGACGGCCCGGCGCGTGGTGAAACGGTGCAGGTCGCCCAGCTCGGCGAGGATGCCCAGGGCGGTGAAGGGCCCCACGCCGGGGATGGTCATGAGGCGCTGGGCCCGCGGATCGGCGGCGGCCCGTTGCCGGAGGTGTTTCATGGCTTGCTTGTGCAAGGCTTCGAGCTGAGCGAGGTTGGCGAGGTAGAGATCGAGCATGGCGCGGATCTCGGCGGGCAGCTCGACTTCGGCGAGCCAGGCTTTGGCCCCGGAGCCGTGAAGGCTGGTGAAGGGGCACTCCTGGCCGGCGTTGGCGCAGAAGGCGCGGATCGAGTTGATGGTGCGGTTCATGGCCTGGGAGAGCCGGATGGTGCCGCGGGTGAGGGTGCGGTTGATCCTGGTGTCGGCATCGGGCACCCAGAGGGGTTTGGGAGCGTGGCCCGAGGCGAGGATTTCGGCGAGGTCGCGGGCGACGCGGGGGTCGGTAGTGGCGCCGCGAGGGGGACGGCAGTGCTTGAGGTCGAGAGCGTCGCAGATGCGCAGGGAGGTTAAGAGGTGGCAGACACGGTCGTGGAGAGCCCAGGTGGAACGGCCGGACTCGACGATGCCGTGAAGAGGGCCGTCGAGGCCGGCGAGGGCCCCGGCGAAGGCTTCGGCTGTGTTGGCAACGCGCTTGTGGAGCTTCATGTTACCGGACCGGCTATCCAGGACAGCGATGGTTGTATACTGCTTATGAGCATCCAAACCGACGTAGTACATGATGCGGTCAGCCTCCTGGCTAAGGAATTGGAGAAGCACCAACCCTTTCGCCGTCAAGGAGCGCTGACCGCTCTATGCTAGTCCGAATAGGGTGGCGCGGTCTAGGCGCCAGGTCCCCTATCCGGCCCGGCTTTTCGTTTTTCGCTCTTGCCCTTTCGCCTTTGAACCCGTTTCTCTCGGAGGAATTTTTCATGCGCAAGCAGCCCATGCTTTCCGCCTTCACCCTTCTCGCCTTACTGGCCTTAGTCGCCGTCCTCATGTCTACCGGCTGCGGCCAGAAGCCGCCACCCGCCACCGGCCCAGCGTCCGGCGCCTCCGGCCCGGCCTCCTCCGCTTCCGCCCCGGCCGCCAACGCCAACGAAGAGTATGTCATGATCGGCATCTCCACCGGCGTCGAGTACTGGAACGCCAACAAGCAGGGCCTCATGGACGTCTGCCAGGAACTCGGCGTCAAGGGCACCTTCACCGGCCCGCAGGATCAGAACCCCGAGCAGCAGGCGAACATCATGGATCAGATCATCGCCCGCAAGCCCGCCGGCATCCTCATCGCCCCGGGCAACCCGAAGACCCTCAAGCCCTACATCAACAAGGCGGTGGAGGCCGGCATCCCCGTCATCTGCGTCGACACCGACGCCCCCGACAGCAACCGCATCGCCTACTTCGGCACGAGCAACTTCGAGGCCGGCGTCACCGGCGCCCGCATCCTCTGCAAGTCGATCCTCGCCCTCCACAAGGGCCAAACGCCCCCCAGCGGCAAGTGGCAGGTCGCCATCTCCTCCCGCCCCGGCCAGTGGAATCTCGACGAGCGCGTCCGCGGCTACAAGGAGACCATCGCCAAGGAGTTCCCGCAGGTCGAGGTCGTCCAGGTCGTCGACGATGAGACCAAGTACAGCGTCGGCGAGCAGAAGTGCAGCGCCGTCATCGCCGCCCATCCCGACATCGCCGGCTTCGCGGGCTGCAACGCCGCCAGCGGCCCAGGCATCGCGGCCGCCGTCACCGCCGCGGGTAAGGTCGGCAAGATCGTCGTCGTCGCCATGGACGGCGACTCGGCGATCCTCGACAAGATCGAGTCCGGCGTCATCACCTCCTCCGTCGCCCAGCGCCAGTACTACATGACCTACATTGGCGTGAAGTACCTTTACGGCCTCGTCCACGGCGACTTCCGCAAGCCCGGCGACGCGACCAAGCCCAACCTTCCCGAAGTCCCGAAGATCATCGACACGGGCACGGTTGAGGTCAACAAGGACAACGTGAAGGTCTTCCGCACCCCGTCCCAGGGCGCGAAGGAAGACCTCGCCACGAAGCATCCGGACTGGCTCAAGCTCCTCTCGGACCACGCTGCCAAGCCGGCCGGCAAGTAGTGATTGCGATCATGCGAGTGCGCCTCGCCCTCGCCGCGGTTTGCCTCATCACCGCCGGAGCCGCCTCTGCGGCTCCGGCGGCTGGCCTCGCCCCCATCCGCTACGACGACTGCGGCGCCTTCGGCCGTCAACCCCACGTCGTCAACGGTGGCCTGTGGACCTTCTCGGAGGCCGACGTATCCGCTACGCTCTCGGCCTGCACCGTCGCCTTCGCCTCGCCGGCCCTGCTCATGCATTACGACGGCCTCGCCCCGACGGCCCGCTACGCCCTCCGCGTCGTCTACTGCACTGAGCGCGGCCATCCCCGCACCCAGACCCTCTTCGCCAACGAGGTCCAGGTCCACGGCCCGCTCGACCTGCCCCGCGGCGAGGCCCGCACCTTCGACTACGAACTCCCGCCGGGCATCGCCGCCAAGGGCACGATCGACCTCTCCTTCCGCCTCGTCTCTGGCGACAACGCCGAGGTGTCGGAGGTCTGGCTCCTCTCCGACTTCGCGCAGCCGCTGCTCAACCTCTCGGTGACGGCCGACGGCCGCCGCGCCGTCGTCGCAGTGACGGATGAACTGGCGCTCCCCAAGCCCGGCGCATCTGTCGACCTCTCAGGCCCCGACGGCCTCGCTCTCTCCGCCGTCACCGTCGCCGATGGCACCGCCTCCTTCGACCTTTCCGGCAAACTCTCGCCCTCCGCCGCCGGCGACCTCACCGTCACCGCCAGCGCCGGCGGCCTCACCGTCACCCGCCGCGTGCCTCTCGACGCCATCATTTTCCGCCGCCCCGTCCTGACCCCGATCCCCGAGGCCGTCCCGGGCGTGGCGAAGCCCACCCTCGACCTCGGCGGCACCTGGCGCTTCAACCCCGCGCCCGCGGGTGAGTGGTGGCAGCCCGACGCCCCCGACGCCGCCTGGCCGCGGATCGACGTCCCCGGCGAGTGGGTCATGCAGGGCTTCTCCGTCGCGCCCAACACCGCCGCCGCCTATCGCCGCACCTTCACGATCCCGGCCGACTGGCGCGGCCGCAGGGTCAAGATCCGCTTCGACGCGGTCTTCAGCCGCTGCCAGGTGTGGGTCAACGGCCGCCTGGTCGGCGCGCACGAGGGCGGCTTTACGCCCTTCGATGTCGACGTCACCGACGCCCTCCGCCCGTCCGCGCTCAACGTCCTCGCCGTCGCGGTCACCAGCGAGGGCCTCGCCGACACGCTCGCCTCAGCCAGCGGCTACGCCCGCCACGCCCTTGGCGGCCTCACTCGCAAGGTGACGCTCTTCGCCGTCCCACCGGCGCATCTCCTCCGCTTCCACGCCCGCACCGACCTCTCCGCTGACAATCGCGACGCCACCCTTGTGGTCCTGGCCCAGACCTCCCGCCCCTCCGACC
>PMZA01000278.1 GCA_003170595.1 Armatimonadota bacterium | reverse complement strand
ACCGGCTTGGCCCAGTCGCCGGGATAGGTCCAGACTGTCAGAGCGGGCCCAACGCAACGCAGGCCAGGCGAGATCGGGTGGATGTCGGGGAGGAGGCCGCGGCGGTGCATGGCGTCGGAGATGTTGGCGGCCGTGGACTTCGAGAACATCTCGCGCAGGTCCGCCTCGCCGCCGCGCTTGTGAGTCTCCGTGGCGATGGCGCGACCCGAGCGAAGGGCCTCGAGGATCGTGCGCGTGGCCTCGGTGGAGTCGGGGGCTTTCGTGACGGCGCCGCCGACGATGACGACCATCGCTCCCGCCTCGACGGCGACGGGCGCGGTCTCGGAGTTGATGCCGCCGGCGACGGCAATTGGTATGTCCACGGCCGCGGCGACTTCGCGGAGGATATCGAAGGGATCCTCGCCGCGCATCTGGCGGTCGATGGGGCAATGCACATCGACGAGCGAGGCGCCGAGAGCCTGAACCTCCGCGGCGCGGCGGGCCGGCTCGGCGACCTCGACGAGGTCCACAACGATGAGGGCGTCGTAGCGCTGACCGGCCTCGACGCACTCGGCGATGGTCGCGTCGGACGCAGCGGCGAGAACGGCGACGACGTCCGCGCCAGCCTGAGCCGCCATCTCGACCTCGACGCGGCCGGCGTCCATGATCTTCATGTCGGCGATGATCACGCAGTCGGGGAACTCATCGCGGAGACGACGGACAGCATCGAGACCCTCAGCTTTGATGAGTGGCGTGCCGGCCTCCAGCCATCGTGCTCCGCCGGCGTAGGCCTGCTGCGCACAGCGCAGCGCCTGGCTGAGATTGACGAAATCGAGAGCCACCTGCAGCGTCGGCTCGCTAAGCTTGACCATGGAAGACCCCTCCCGGTAAGGCAAAACCCCTTTGTGGCAAGGTTACTTCCGAAGGGCCGGGCTGGCAAATCGCGAAGGGGTCATCAACCGCAGGCTGGAGGGATTGGGCAATGTGGAAAGCACTGATCGCGATGGTCCTGTGCTTCGCAGCGCCGTGCGTTGGCCTGGGCGCTGTGTACCACGTGGCGCAGAAGACGCCGGGCGCGTCCGACGGCAATCCCGGGACGGAGGCGAGCCCATGGAAGACGATCGGGCAGGCGGCGAAGGTGGTCAAGCCCGGCGACACGGTCTTCATCCATGAGGGGCGTTATCCGGAGGCCATCGAGCTGAAGCAGGCCGGCCGGGCTGATGCGCCGATCACGTTCACGGCCTTCGGCGATGACCAGGTCGTGATGGATGGCGCCGATGAGATCGCGGCTGACCGGTGGAAGGCGGTCGAGGGCTCCCGCCACATCTTTGCGATCCCGTGCGACCTCGATCCGGGGCAGGTCTTCGTCGACGGCAAGCCGATTTACATGAAGATCGACAAGACCGGCGATCACGAATGGAAGCTCGGCACTCTCACTGACGCCGACCGCAATCTCTACCAGTTCGATGAGAAGGGCAAGCGGCTGCTCCTCAATCTCGGCGTCGGCAATCCGGCGGCGGACCATCGCGTCGAGGTGCCGGTGAGGATGCGGGGATTCGTAATGGCGCCGTGGTGCCGGGTGAGCTGCCTGCATGGGATGCGGTACGTCTACAACTTCGTCGACCTCGGCGACGACGCGATCGTCGAGGATTGCCTCGTGATCGACTCCGGCGCGGGGATTCGCGCGGCGGGCTGGGACACCCGCGGGGCGATCATCCGCCGCAACACGATCATCGGCTGCCTGCAGAACGGCATCTTCCTGCAGGACCGGCCGACCACGTGCCTCGTCGAGGACAACCTCGTCATCCGCTGCACGCTCAACCCGTGGCACTACGTGGGCTGGCTCGGAAGCGTGAAGATGAACTCGGCGAGCGACTGCGTCTTCGCGCACAACGTCGTGCTGGAGGCGGGCAATCCCGACACGATCAACGGCTGGGACGGCTGGGCGCTGTGGGGCGATGTCAACGTCACGCGCATCCTCTACGTCGGCAACTCGTGCGCGCACAACAAGGAGGCCGGGCTTTACATCGAGTACGCGATGAACGACACGCGGGCCTACTTCAACACATCCTTTCGCGATGGGCACGGGATAACGTGCCGGGCGTCGCAGCGTGGCGTGTTCATGCACAACTACGTGCAGTCGGCGCGGAGCAGCGGGCTGGCGGTGTGGGATGCCGTGCCGCCCGCGCGGACGGTCGACAACATCTTCGCGCACAACCTCGTGCGTGATTGCTCGCCGAGCATCCAACTGCAGATTGAGCAGCCGGAGATGCTCGACTACAACGTGTACTGGCCGCGGGAGGGGGCGCCCTTCGCCGACCTCCAGAAGGGACGGCAGGCGGCCACGATCGCTGATCTGAGGAAGATGACCGGGCACGAACTGCATGGGGAGGTGCGGGACGCCAAGCCTGAGGACGTCGGGCTCGAGACCGTCAGCTTCCGCGTACCCGATGCGAAGGATCCAGACGAAGTGCTGCAGATGATCGGAAACAGCGGGTGGGAATACGAGGACCCGGTGTCGAGCGACATGCTGCCGTACTTCTGGCGACCTGGCGGAGCAGACGGCGCGGAGCACAAGTTCCTCTACGCGGCGTATACCGGGCTGCCCGGCGGGTGCGATGCCTTCGCGTATCCTGGCGCGGGCGCAACCTTGGCGTTGACCGCCGACGAGAAGCTGCCGCACAGCGGAAGCCGTTGCGCCGAGATCAGCGGCTACACGCCGGCGCAGATGTCGACGGAGGGACTGGGCTTCTGGAGCCCCGTCCTACCCGCACGGCCGGGCGATGTGATCCACGTGTCATACTGGGTGCGCGGCAAGGACCTGGCGCCGGCGGCGGGCGGATCGGTCGGGGCCTTTGCGGAGTTCACGAGTCAGACCGGGCAGCGATGTCAGCGTGCGACGCTGGTGGCGGGGGATGTGCCTGTGAAGGGAAGCTTCGACTGGCGCAAGGTGGAGGCGGACGTGACAGTGCCGAGGGAGGCGCGGCGTGTGGCGTTCTTCCTGGGGCTCAGGCCGGCGACAGGAACGCTGTGGTTCGACGATGTGTCGATCAAGGTGAAGTAATCGCTCGATCACTTCACTTCCCGAGACAGAATCTGGCGAAGACGGCGTCAAGGATATCCTCGGGCGTGGTCTCGCCGACGATGAGGCCGAGGGCGCGGCGCGCGGCGTGGAGGTGGTGGGCGATGAACTCCTCGGACACGCCGACATCGGCGGCCTGACAGGCCGTGCAGAGGAACGCGCGAGCCTCCTCAAGCGCCTGGCGATGGCGGATGTTGGTGACCAATACCTCCTCGCACGAAGCGCTGTTCCCCTGCCACACCCACGCCTCGATGGCGGTCTCTAGATCCTCCAGACCAGCGCCAGTCTTCGCCGACAGCGCGACGACCTCATCGCGCAGGCATGTAGGCAGATCGTGGCGCAAAACGGCGAGCGGAAGGTCCGCCTTGTTCAGCACGACCAGCGTGCGGGCACTGGCGGCAGCATCGGCCAAGAGGGGCTCGTCGTCGTGGTGCGGCGGCTCTGAGCCATCGATCACGAGGAGCACCAGGTCAGATCCCGCCGCGCGGCGGCGAGCCATCTCGACGCCGAGTCGTTCGGCTTCAGTGTCAACGTCGCGCAGGCCAGCGGTGTCGGCGAGAAGGACTGGGATGCCGCGCACGTCGATGGTCTCTTCCACGACGTCGCGAGTAGTGCCCGGCATAGCCGTGACTATCACGCGGTTGTGGCCGAGGAGCGCATTCATCAGGCTCGACTTGCCGACGTTGGGGCGACCGACAATCGTGACGCGCAGACCCTCGCGCAGGACCGCCCCGGCCCGCGAACGCGCGAGAAGGCTGTCCACGCCCTCGGCCAACGAGGCCAGGCGCGCAGCGAGGTCGGCGGGCGAGAGAAGATCGAGGCAGTCGGCGGAAAAGTCGATCGCCGCCTCAACGCAGGCAAGGAGATCGATGAGGTCAGCGCGGAGGCGATCGACGCGCGCCGAGAGATGGCCGGCCAGTTGCGACATCGCGGCGGCAGCGGCAACCTCCGTGCGCGCGCTGACCAGATCAGCCACCGCCTCCGCCTGGGCGAGATCGATGCGGCCGAGGACAAAGGCGCGTCGAGTGAACTCGCCCGGCTCCGCGAGGCGCGCACCAGCGCGCAGCACCGCGTCCAACACGCGGCGGGCCGCGACCGCGCCGCCGTGGCAGTTGATCTCTACGACGTCCTGGCGCGTATAGGTGCGCGGCGCGCGCATGACCGTGACCAGCACCTCGTCGAGGACCTCTCCCCCGTCGACGATGTGGCCGTAGACGAGGGTGTGAGTCGGCAGGGAGGCCAGGTCGCGGTTGCCGTGGGCCGGACGGAAAACGCCCTCGACGATCGCAAGGGCCTCGGCCCCGGAGAGGCGCACGATGGCGATGCCACCGCGGCCGAGGGAGGTCGAGATGGCGGCGATGGTGTCGTCGATGGCGAGGAAGTCACCCGCGCTGGTCATGGCCCTTGTCCCCGCGCAGAACTACCTCATGGTGACTAGGAAGACTCGATAGCCGTCGGCCGGGAGGCTCGTCGAGAACTTGGCCTCGGAGGCCGAGACCGAGGCAGCCACGGCGGACTGGGTGTACGCGCCGGGCGAGGCGAGGCCGGACGGCTTCAGCTCGGCGATGGCGCCCACCCCTGCGAGGCCGAGGCGAACCTGCGCGGACTTGACCGCCGCTTGCTCGCCGACGGGGCCGGCGTTGTAGACGAAGACGAGGCGGTGGCCGTCGGAGGTGACGAGGCACGCCCCACGCGCGCCGGCCGGGCATGCGACCGCCGGGCGGACGCCGCGATAGTCAAGAAAGGCCGACAGCCACGCCTGCGAACCGTCGAGGGATGGCTCGCCCGAGAAGAAGATCACGCGGCCACTGCCGTAGGACCACTCCCAGGCGATCGGCTCGCGAGCCGAGTCACGGAAGAGCACGGCGGCGTCCGGCGCGGGGCGGAGGGTCGGGCTCGAGAGTCCACCGATCGTCATGGTGAGATTGCCGTCGGCGGGCGAGGACTTGCAGGTCTCGTTGGCTTTGCGCACAGAGACAACCTTCGCCGCTGCGGCGGTGGGCAGACCGGCAATCCCACGCGCAAGCCACGCCGGGAGTTTGCCCGCTGGACGGTGGGTGGCGTCGAAGGAGAAGGAGCCGGGGCCCGCCAGGAGGACGCCGCCGCCAGAGACGAAGGCGCCGATGGTGTTTAGCTCGTCCTGCGTCGCGCAGAGCACTGAGGGCACGGCGAGGACGCCGACGTTCTTGAGGCCCTGCCTGGCGAGGGCGTCGTCGCCAACAAGGCGTGGCGAGAAGCCGGCGCGGGCGAAGAGCCGTGCCCAGTGACCGCTGCGTAGGGCAGCGGCGCGCTCGGGTCCATCATCGGGACGGGCCATCGCGGCGCTGCCCCAGCTTCGCCAGATCGCGACGTCGGTGACCGGGCGCGCGCCGAGGCACAGGTCGTTGAGGCGAAGCGGCGCGTCGAAGCTGGCCTCCCAACGGAGGTAGACTTCCTCGGGACGCGCGAGCGCGAGGTCGGGCGCCTGAGGCGACGAGGCCCACGTCTGCCACAACCCCTGCGCGCCGGCCGACAGAGCCACCGCGCCGATAAGCTCGTGCGCCGAGGGCGCCAAGGCCAGCGCATCGCCGAAACGAAGGCGCGCCACGGCGCCCGGCCAGCGATCCGCGCAGCCGTCGCCGTCGGCATCCATGAGGCCCTGAAGCGAGCGAAGCTCGGCGACGAGGTCGGCCGGGTCGAATCCCGGCGGGTAGTTGGGCAGCACGACGGAGGCCAGACAGTCGAGGTCCGTCGCGCCGCTCTCGGGTGCGAGGCCGGCGTACAGCGGGTCGGCCAGGCGGCCTGCGTCCACGGCGACCAGAGCGTCGGGCGAGGACCTGTGCACCGCCGATGCCAGCGACTGCCAGCGTGCGCGGGCGTGCTCGGCGCGGACCTGCTCCCAGAGGAGCCAGCGCGGCGAAGGCTCCCAGGACTTGGGCGGACCTCCGGCGGCGATGGACGGGTCGGTCGCCAGCTTCGCGAACAGCGCGACGGCGGAGGGCGAGTAGTCGCCTGCCGGGGCACACGACGCGGCGAGCCAGGGCTCGCCCTGCCCGTAGAGGACGAGGGTCGGGCCGCGGACATCCGGCACGCTCTCAGCCAGGAGACGCTGGACCTCCGGGTCGAGCCACGCCGCCGCCCACGGGTCGAAGACGGAGGAGCCGCCTGCATCGGTTTGGCGGAACGTCTGGTTCGCGGAGAGGGGCAGCTCGGCCGGCAGCGACAGGAAGGGGCGGATAGATCGCCAGTGAGCGCCTGCCGGGCCGGGCGCGTTGTCGGCGAGACTGTTGGGCCAAAGCTGCGAGCCCGAGGTCGCCCGCCCGACAGGTGGGCCGGAGGGCCCGGTCGAGAGGCTGGCCGCGTGGAGGACATCCAGGCCGCCGCCGCAGAGCAAAAGCTCGCGTCGGGCGGAGATCATGCGGAGCGTCTCGGGCGGCACTTCATGCCATCGGGCGGCGCCCCACTCGGCCAACTTCGTGCAGTCGGCGGCCACTGCCCGCGCAAGGCGAAGGGCCTCGTCCGGACGCGTGGCAGCAAGGTCCCAGGCGCGCAGAGCCCGCTCTCGGCAGAAGGCATACTCAGGCGGCGGCTCCAAGCGCAGGCGATGGAAGGCCTGACCCGCAGGGAAGCCGAGGTACATCCACGCCCGAAAGGCCGAGCGCGCGGAGATCTCAGCCTGATCGGTCGCCGGCGCATGCGAAGCGGCTGACAGGAGAAGGGCGAGCATGCAGTCATACCCCACCGCGCGCAACGGCGTCGGCCAGGCGCTGCGCTGAGCGGCGAGGCCAACGATCTTGCCCGCCCCGACGGCGCGGACCCAGAGGACGGGCCAGCCCTCCGAGGAGGTGACGATCACCTGCGCGTCCGAGGCGACCTTCGGCACGCCAGCCTCGGGCGGAGGAAGATGCCAGGTCGCGATCGGCACGCCGATGAGGGCGGGATGGTCGCGGACCGCCGACACGGTCACCGACGGCGCCGCACTCCTCGGGCCGAGGGACATGCCGAGAGCTTCGGCGAGAGGACCCGTGGCGAGGCGAGGGGCGTCCTCTACAACCACCAGACAGCCCTGGCGGGCCCAGGCCACAAGCTCCGAGGCGCGGGCCGGCGTGAGGAATCCGCACTCGGCGGCCACCCACACGACATCGCCCGCGGCGGGTGCGGGAGGCGTGACGGGCTTGAGGAAGGGCGACACGACCAGCGCGCTCTGACCCGGGGCGGGGCTCACAAGATGAACTCGCCCAGCGCCGAGAGGCGCGAGGCAAAGATGAAGCGCTAGGGCAAGAGTGATCGTGCTCATTGAGGAGCTCCGCTCCTCAGGCAGTACAGGTAACCATCGCTGGCCCCGACATACAGCGCTCCGCCATCCAGCGCGGGCGACGAGAAGATCTTGGGCGCGAGCTTCGTGCGGCCGAGGATCATGCCGTCCGACAGGCGCGTCGTATAGAGGCAGCCGTCCTGGGCGCCGAAGTAAGCCAGGTCGCCGACCCAGGCGGGCGAAGAGTCCACGACACCGCCGAGGCGGCGCTCGTAGGTCTGGACGCCGGTGCCCAGATCAACGCATCGCAGCAAGGTGTCGGAGAGGTACCCTTCGACCGAGGCGTAGGCCACGCGGCTGTTGGCCACGACCGGCGAGGCGAAGATAGACCGCGAGCCGCTGACCTGCGATAGCAGCGCACCGGTCTCGCAGTCGAGAGTGAGGAGGTAGCTGACCTTCGGCGGCACCAGGCGCGTCGGCGTGACTAGCGGAACCACTAACTGGCCGCCCGCGACCACCGGCGCGGCCATCCCGGGGCAACCCGTCGCGCGGGTCCACACTACCTTGCCGTCCTCCGGCGCAAGAGCCCAGACGGAACCACCCTCATCGGAGACGTAGAGCCGGCGGCCGTCCGAGGCGCAGGCCGAGCTTACCCCGCCGGCGAGGTTCACCTGCCAGGTCGTCAAGCCGTCGGCTACGGACGTTGCGTGGAAAACACCGTCCATTGTCCCCCAGAAGCATGTCCCGCCGGCCACGAGCGGTGATCCCACGGCGGCATCCCAAGCATGCGCGCGCCACAAGACGTCGCCGCCTGTGGAGAGGCAGTAGAGGAAGCCTCGCCCGGTGCAGACGAGGATGCGGTCGCCAGACAAGGCGGCTGCCGAGGCGATGGCGCCGTCAACGCTCGCACGCCAGCGAACCGCGCCCGACACCGCGTCTACGCACGCGAAGATGCCGTGGTTGGTGCCAACATAGACGGCGCCCGCGGCAACGATGGGCGAACCGTCCACGCTGCCGCCGAGTTGGGCCCGCCAGCCGAGGGCCGGAAGAGCCGCGATTGGCTTGTCACCCATGCCCGAGCGGGCGGCGTCGTGACGGAAGGTCGTCCAGTCGCAATGACCAACCGCACCCCCTAATACTACGAGGGCGAGAACGACACCGAACATGAAAGCGGGTCTCCGCCTCGAGGCGGAGACCCGGAAGCAACGCAGGGACATGCGGCCTCCCGCGGCAAACCTTACGGGGTGCCCGGCGGCTGCTCGCCCTCAGGGAAGAGGACGAAGGGCGACGGGATGGTGTAAGTAGCGTCCTCAGTGACGATCACCACTAGGCTAGCCTGAGGCAGCGCGAAGGTGTCCGGAGGCACGACGGTCACGGTATGACTGCCCGGCGTAGCGTTCATGGTGAAGGCATCGTTGAGCGTGCTGGTCACGACGACGCCATCAAGCTCAATCTGGACTCCGGTCACCGGAGCGGCCGGGTGGTCAAAGAACACGACCGTACCGGTTATGGAACCCGTCCCCGCCGGATGAACCGGCGGTGCGGTCGAGCCGCCACCACCACAGCCCGCGAGGAGCCCAAGAGCTACCACTGCCGCCAGCGCGGCCATCAGAAGGTTGCTGCGCATTGTCCGTCACGCTCCAGATTGTTGCAGTCGCTTGTTCACCGACGGCCCGACAGGTTGAGTTGGGTCACCGAGCGCACGCGCTGACCGTCGTCGGCCACCGCGTCGAGCTGCACGAGGTAGATGCCCGCCGGGACGAGGCTGCCCGAGGTGCTGCGGCCGTCCCACGAGAGGGTGTTCACACCGGCGGCGGCGGTCGCCCCAGAGGCGAGCACGCGGACCGACCGGCCGGCGATGTTAAGGACCGTCGCGGTCACGCTGCACGGCGCGCTGGCGGTGTAGGACACCGTCACGCGCGAGCCGGCTGCGCGAGCCGAGGCCGCCGAAAGGACCAGCCCGGCGCCGCTGCCAGACTCAACCGTGATCTGGAGGTGGCGGAGGGTGGTCCCCGACGTCGCAGTGTGGAAGGTGTACTGCGCTGTCGTCCGCATGTAGACCGTCTTGTTCGCGTCAACGTCGGTGAGCATGACGCGCATCGAGGATGGGACCTTGCTCAGATCGGGCAAGGCGACGGAGACGTCGGTGTCGGCAAGGTCCGTGGTGACTTGGAGGTCCCACTGGTACTTGGTCTTGCCCGCCGTGGCGATCGACCGGGAGAGGTGAGCGCCGCTGGCGGAGAGGACGGAGACGTCCACGCTGTTGCTCATGGCCGGCGGCTTCTCCAGCGAGAGGGCCGCACCCGAGGCGCGAACGCCGACGGCGCAGCACTCGTCGCGGCGATCGCCCGCGCGAGCAGTCACAGGCAGGTACCAGCCACTCTGGCCCAGATCAAGCTGGAGGGCCTTCACGTCGTCGGCGGACGCCGCGGCCGTGCCGGTGGCGGCGGTGGCGGTCAGCGAGGACGAGCCGCTCGAGAGTATCCACATGGCCTCCCAGGGGAGGATGTAGCTACGCGCGATGCCGATGCCAGGCGACGCGGCGATGAGCAGATAGGAGCCCGACACCGGGTCGTAGGTGTAGGCGAAGGGCCGGATGCTACCCGAGACCGTCGCGATGTTGGCGAAGGGTAGCTGGGTCAGGAACGGGTTGGCCAGCATGTTCCAACCGTCGAAGGTAGCCAGCGGGAAGGGAGTGGCCGTCGAAACAGGAGTTCCGGCGACGTTAAGGGTGACCGGGCTGGTGTAGAAGACCCAGAACCCGATGCCCGGCGCCACGCTGGTCGTCAGGACCTCGTTCGGCGGGATGGCTCTGGCGGTCGCGTACACTCCCGTCGTCGGATCCCACCGCGCGAGGAGGTCGGTGCCGAAGACGACCGTCGGGGTCGGGTCGCGCGGGAAGATCGGCACACCGATCATGTGGAAGCCGGCGCTGAAGGACTGGCTCGTCACCGGGAAGCCGGTGAAGTTGATGTCGGTCTGGTCGGGCGGGACGCTGACGACTTCAGGCGCCAGGTGGTAGACAGCGCTGCTGTCCAGCCAGAAGAAGAGGTAGCCGGCCTTCGACACCTGGACGGAGACCGTGCCCGTGGGCACAGCGCCGATGGTGTAGCGGCCGGTATCAGCCGTAGTGGCCGAGCCGGTCCCGGCGGTGACGCTTACGCCGCTGAGCCGGTTGCCGTTGTTATCCGAGATGACACCGGAGATTGAGAAGGTCAGAGCCAGCGCCGTGAAGTCGAGGCCGGTAACGTCGCCTGTGGTGATGGTGGCGGGCAGCGAAGTAGGCGTGAAGGCGTAGCCCGCGAGAGTGGGCGTCACCGTGTAGGCGGCGGGCACGAGGCCGGTTATGGCGTACGAGCCGTCGGCGAGGGTCGTCGTCGACCGTGCGCCGACGCTCACGTTCACGCCGGGCAGCGGGTTGCCGCCAAGAGTGATGTGGCCGCGCAGGGCATAGGCGATCTGCGTCGCCGTGAAGTCGGCGTTGTTAATGTTGCTCGTGAGCGTGATGTCCCGGTGGTCAGGAACGAAGCTCCACGCGGTCGAGGACGGCGTCACCGTGTAGTTGTTGGCGAGCAGGTTCTTGAACTGGTAGAACCCGTTGCCATCGGTCAGGGTGCTCGCGGTCGCCCCGCCGGTCAGGTTGACCTGAACCGCCGAGACCGCCGTGCCACCGACCGAGTTGGTAATGCGGCCGACGATGGTGTAGGTCGGCGGCACGCCGGTGGTGAAGCTGAAGTCAGCCGTGCCGTGGTTAGGCACCGGCAACGCCACGTCACTGGCCTCGGCGTGGACGGCCAGCGTAGCGGAGCCTGGCAACTGCGGGGTCGCCGTGAAGGTAGCGTCGATGGTCGGCGCCGGCACCGCGGAGCTAAGAGCGATCGTCCCGGGCACCGCGACCGCGCCGTTCTTGACCGTCAGGACGATGGTCGCGGGATCGATGTTCGAGTTGACGCCGACGATGTGCACGACGACGGGGCTACTAACCGTCACGCCAGTGGCGCCGTTAGTTGGCGTGGTAAGCGTGAAGGTAGGCAGCTGTCGTATCGTGCTCCACGACCATGTGTTGCTCGCCGTATTGGCGATCGGGGTGGCCACGTCGCTCGCACCAGCCACGCAGGTATGCTGCTCGTTGACCTTGAGCGTCCCCGCGGGCAGCGTGTACGAGACGTGCTTGACCCTCGTGGTGCCGCTGATAGTGAGGGGCGTCGCGGCGTTGCCATCGATCGTGAGCGTGATGCTGGCCTGGTTGATGTCGGAGTTGCTATCCAGCACATCGAAGTTAATGGTGGGCTGGTTGAGCGGCACGTTGGTCGCGCCCCTCGCCGGGACGAGCGAGGAGTCAGGGATGGTGATGCCTGTGCCGGCCGCGAAGATGTCGAAGCTCCAGCCGTTGTCGTTCGGCAGCCAGCCGGAGGTGTGCGCCGGTCCCCCGATATTGTCGGAGGCCATGACGCGGAACTGGACGTGGGCGCCGAAGGCCCAGCCTCCCGAGCCGGACTTCGGGTACGTGCACAGGATGTCGGTCTGATCCAGCTTTGCGCTGACGTCCTGCGTGCCGATGTTGGCGAGGGGGATCGCGGTCCAGCCGCCGCTGTTGATCTGCACCTGCAGCTGGATGGTGGACAGGTTCACACCTGAGCCGTCGTCGAGGAGATGGAAGGTGACGACCTTGTCCGGAGCCACGTTCACCGCCCCGTTGGTCGGGTCGGTGGCGCCGAGGGTCGGCGGCTGGGTGTCGGTTTGCACATTGAAGACCCAGGACGGAGTCGGCAGGTTCGTGTCTAGCGCGTTGCCGGCCTTGTCATGCGCCTTCAGGTCCACGGTGACAACGTCGTTCCAGTGCCACGGGTTGGTGGCGACGAAGACGACAGAGACCGGCGCCTGCGCCGTCGCGCCGGGAGTCAAGGTCGTCGTACCGGTCACGGTTCTGGCGCCGGAGCCGTCGTTGGCGGAGACCGATACCGTGATGGCCGTCGGATCACCGGTGTTGATGCCGCTCCCGACGTCCTGGACCTGGCACTGGATCGTAGTGGCACCGATGAGGATGCCGGTGGCGCCAGGCGCGGGCGACTGCGAGCCGGTGACGATGAACGGCGGCGCCTGGTACGGCGGCACGTTCAGATTCTCGGTGAGGACGGTGACGCCGGGAGTGCCGTCGGGCAGAGCCGCCGTCGTCCTCCACATGTTGGGCACTTCGTCGAAGGGACAGACCGCGAGGTGGTAGATCTGCTCGGTCGTCGTCACGACGGCGTAGCTGTGCACGCCGGCCGCCAGGGTCGCGGTGGGCGTCATGCTCGACACGTCGGTGAAGGGCGCCGTCGAGACGTAGACCTTGTAGCCGGCGACGTCAAGCTGGGTCGCCTCGTAACCGGTCCAGTCGAGAGTGATGCTCGTGCCGTCCGTGGCGATGGTGGGGATCAGCATGGCCGCCGGTATCGGGTCGGGCGCACGCGTATCCACGACCATCGCGGTGTCCTTGCTGGTATCAATGAAGCCGGGCGGCGTGTCAGCGGCGTCGGCGTAGGTCGCAGTGATGGTCTGGCCCGCCGTGCCGCCGATGGCGTTGAACGTTCCGTCCTTCGTGGCCCCTGCCTTGCCTATGGTGAGGATGGAGCCCTCGAAGACGCCTGTGTTCGTTGCCGTCGGATGAAGGTGGGTGGTCGGATCGAGCGGCTGCGTCGCATCGACCTCGTTCAGAGTGACGACCTCGGTATCGGCGCCCGTGCCCGAGCCGGTCAGGGTCACGGTCACATGGTCGATGAGGCCGGGATCGAGGTTTGCATCCGGGTCGTTGACACGGATGTAGATCCTCTGAGCCAGCGGCTTGGTGGGATCGGTGAACCGGCCCTCTTCGTACGAGCGATTGGTCACGTAAGTGCTGCCGCCGGGGTAGGCCGGGTAGGGATTGGCCGGGTTGATCACCGTATCGGCCGTGTTCCCGAAGTTGAAGAACTGGGTCGTGCTCGGCGTATAGAGCGTCGGACCGTTGATGTAGTCGCCGAGGTCGCGAGGCGCAGTGTAGTACGTGCCCGGAGTGGCCTGAGTGCCCCCCACCTGCAGGGCCGCGAAGAAGTAGACAGTGGTCATGCCGTCGCTGGCCGTGAAGTAGAACTTGTACACGCCGGTGATCGTCAGCCCCGTCACTTGGACGATGTAGTCCTTGCCGTCGACGTAGTTGGTGTCATTGGCGTTGACCTCGGACATTGCCACGGTCGTATCGGTCGTCGCGCCGGGGACCCGGTAGACGAGGTTCATGAAGGTCGGCTTGACATTGTTGCTCGAAGTATAGGTGATGCGGAAGGCAAAGGTGCTGTGCTGGTCGCCACTGGTCGGCGTGAAGAGGGGCTTGCCGGCCGTCTGGCTCAGCATCGGCAGAGTGGGCGGGTTGACCCGGAAGTCGCTGGACTTCCAGGGCGCACCGGTGGCATTGACCTGGTCCATGCCGGCGACCAGCGTCCAGCCGGTGGTGTTGCCCCCAGGAATGTGTGCCACATCGGCGTAGTGGTTGGGGTTGGCCGGATCCTGGTAGATCGTGTTGCCCGGCCCGTCCTCGTCCACGAGGGTGACGCTGTAGGCGGGGGGCGTTTCGCCAGGGATGGCTACCGTGGGGTTGTCGAGTTGAAGCTCGAGGTAGTCGCCCACCGACTTCGGGTTGCCCGACATGTCGAAGGTGATGACCAGCGGGACGGGCGTGCCGGCGTTGACGACCAGCGGGTTGAAAGTCTTGGTGCCCACGGTAATCGATACGGTGTCGAGGTTATCGAACACGAGATCGTTCGTGGCGGAAAAGACGGCGTCGGCGATGTTCACAGCGCCCGCGTCGAGGGCGCCGTTGGTGACGGTGCCGTAGTACAGGTGGGCCTTGGAGACGTCCTGCTGGGCGTTGGGCGCTGGCGTCGTGACGGAGGGCAAGCACACGTAGTGCAGTTGGTGGACGGAAACCTGATTCTTCTGCGCGGTCAGCGTCTGGGCCAGCACGGGGACACCCGTGTCGCTGGGCTTAACAGTGCTCGGCGCCACCGAGGTGGAGGCGATGAACAGGGTGTCAGTTGCTTTCAGCAGCGCCGCCGTGTTGGTGGTCTGGATTGGGAACCGAGTGGTGCCGAAGCTGTACTGGGCCGCGTTGCGGATCTTCTGCTGGACGGCGCCCGGCGGCTGGGGCCAGACATAGCGCGGGTCGGGCAGGTCGCCCGCGAGGGTGACCGTGGGCCTGATCGTCGCCGCGGGAGAGATGTCGTAGGTGACCAGGATGTACTTGGCGATACCCAGCGGCACGTTGTAGTTCATGTCGCTGTGCACCGACGGGTCGGGGGTGCCGAAGGAGGCAACCTTACCGGACAGTGTCGTGGTATCGAGGAGCGTGCACTGGGTCGGGTCGCTCGGGTTGAAGGCCCGGGTGGTGTCCTTGATGTCCCAGAGCTTCACCATGGAGACGTCGGAGTCGCTCGTGCTGCTACCGGACTGTAGGACGCGGAGGGCGCGGATGGTGACATCGCCCTTGGACATGTGCACGTAGTCGCCGGCCCCGGTGTTGGCCTGGTTGTCGAGCTTCAACTGCATGACCGGGACGTTGGACTGGCCCTGCCAGACCGCCGGAGTGACCGTGGAGTCGACGTACCAGGGAGTGAGAAGCTTGTTGGCCGTCGTCGGCCACAGGTCTTTGCCCGTGGCGACGATCTCGCGCGGGGTGACGTAGATGTCGGCCGTGGCGAACTGGCTCGTCGTCCCGGCGCCGTTGAGTTGGATGTTCAGCACGCGAGTGAAGCTATCAGTGTCGGTACCGGGCGTCGGGTGGTTGTGGCCATCCGGGAGGCCCTTGCTGTTGGAGGTTGGGGCGAAGGTGAGCGTCGGGAAAGTTGTCGAGGTGGCGAAGCTGTTGTAGAAGTCCGCCAGCTTGAAGGGCCACTGGGAGAAGTCGTGGTTGCTGGAGGCGCCCGGAACGCTGGTGCTATCGACGCCGAAGGGGTCGCCCGCGGTAAGGAAGGGAGGTTCGACGGTGGTGCCGGGATAGAACGGTAGCAGGCTGGCATCCATGAGGTCGTTCTCAAGGTGGTACAGACCGCTGGCCTGCTCGGGAACATATCCAAGCGGGTGGAAGGAGTAGTCCGGGTTCTGCACCGTCTGGCCGTACTGGCTGACACGGTAGATGTAGAAGCCTCTCGGCGCCGGATCGCCCCACCAACCGGCGGCAGGATTGCCCCGGAAGCCCTGGCCGCGGAACTCAAGCAGGTAGTACTCCGCCCAGCTGGCCTGGGGGGTGTTATCGATCATGTAGTAGGGGTCGGCGGGCAGCTTGTAGATGACCGGCGTGCGCGCCGAGTTCTCCATCTGCGGCAGGTTGGCGCTGGTGATGTCGGTGGTAGCTACCGTCGGGGTGGCCCACCCGACGCTTGCCAGAAGCTTGGGATCGATGCGGGTGCCACCCATCGCCATGACCGAGTAGGGGTTCATGCCCACGCACTCGAAGTACTGCGGGTAGGGCGGAACCGCTCCGAGCTTGTTGGTGTAGAAGTTGGCGTCGTAGAGGTCGGGGAAGCCAAAGGTGTGGCCCATTTCGTGGGCCATGGTGCCGAGGCCGCAGTCCTCACCGACCGTCACCTGGCTGCCACCGGCGTGGGAGATGATGGTGCCCCAGGTGGCGGATTCGTTCGAGCCGGTGGTGGCGCCGCTGTTCTCACCGACGCTGCCGCCGGCGAAGATGAAGATGGTTTTGGCATAGGTGCCATTCATCGTGATGCCCTGGTCGGCCATCGCCTGGTAGGCGTCGGTCTCCATGCCGCCAGAGCTATGGTCGCCGCCGCCGTCGGTCGGGGCGGCGTTGTTATTCCGAAGGAAGTGGAAGTAGCCGAGCTGCATCAGGTCGCTGCCGCCGGCCGTGGAGGGCAGGCCGCAGTCGAAGGGATACGGCCGCGGCGATCGCTCGGTCTCGTTACCGAAGGTCGATAGCTCTATGTCGCCGCCGATGTCGTCGTAGACCGCGCCCGCGTTGCCGCTGGTGTGGAAGATGTGGTTGAGCTGGTAGGGGCCGCGGCTCTGGTTGTTGTAGTAGTCGTGGCAGTAGTAATCGAAGCTCTTCAGGCGCGAGCCGGACTGGGAAGCGGTGCCGCCGTTGAGCGTGTCGGCGTTGACGAAGAGCGTGCTCGGCAACTTAGCGCAGCCATCATCCTGAGGCTGGTAGCCGAAATGGCTGGAGTTCCAGGTATCCCCATTAGCTGAGAAGGACCACTGGGCGCCCGCGACGATGGCGAAGTTGATGGTGGCAGGCGGCGAAGCAGGGGGGGCCACGGTGCTGATGTACGCCCACGTGCCCCGGACATAGGTCACGCGGCGGTTGTCGTAGGGATCGAGGTTGGCGGTCGAGCCGACTCCCGCGTAGGTGCCGGGGACCGTGCCGTTAATGTACACCGTCACCACGCCGCTTGCGTGGGACCCGTCCGTCGCGTTCTGGTAGGCCTGGAAGGAGGTGATGTAAGGCGGGGAGCCCTGGTCGGAGTTGAAGAGGATGGTCAGCTTGTTGTTGGTGAGGCTGGCCCGGAGGATACCGGGGTTGGCGCCCGACGTGCCGTCGGAACTCTCGATCGTCGAGGTCGGGCGGATGATGGGCGTGCCGGGCTGGATCATGTAGAAGGGAGGGCCGCTCGCGCTTTCGCGGCGGTCGAGGACGTGGCGGCTGGAGATCCAACCGTAGATGTCAGTGGTGTCGCCCGTGAGGCTCACGTTGCCGAAGGACTCGTCCCAGTAGTAGCTGGCGAGAGAGCCGATGTAGCCGCCGATGTCGTTGGCCGAATCGGTGCCGGTGTAGTTCATGTCGAACAGGCGGCGGTACCAGTAGTTCTGGAGCTTGGTGCTGGTCGCGCCGTCACGGGGGTCGGCCAGGCGCGCCGGGTGGTCATCGAAGGTGCCCACGCCATTGGCGTTGGCCTTGGTGCCAAAGCCGTCTTGGTAGTTCCACTGGGACTGGGTTCCGACGGGAGCCCAGCCGTTCTGGGGGATGGTCCCGCCGGTGCTGTCGAGGTAGTAGTCGTCGGTGCCGGGCGTGTACCCCTGCACGTTGCGGTAGGGCATCGGGTTGAAGGGCGGACCCGGGATCGGGTAGTAATGGACACCGGCGGTGTAGTCCGTGCTGTCGGGCTTGCCAGACGGCGGGATGTCGAGCCACTCCGGGAATTCGGCGCAGATGACGGCGACGCGGTAGGTCGTGGCGGACGCGGTCTTGACGGTGCCGGCGGTGCCGACTCTGCCGGCGGCGGCGGTGCCGACCCTACCGGCGGCCGGCTTGGTTGATGCGCCGACAGCAGCAGAGGTGAGCTTGATGAGGCCGTCAGCCCCAACCCAGGCGGGGGCGAGAACCGTGCCATGCGCGCGCAAGTTGTCCATCGCGGCGAGGGCGGAGGACCAGTGGTTGCGGAGAGCGGCGTCACGGTACATCGCGTAGAAGTCGCGGCCTTGCTTGGAATCGGCGGCGAAGGCGCGGGCCGAACCGAGGTAGCGCACGGTGGGGCTGCCGGTCTTGGACGCGCCATTGACGTCGATGAAATCGAGGAGGGCGTCCTTGGGCAGGTCCAGCCGGTCGACGACCGGACCATGGCCGGGCCTGGCGGCGGTGCGGTGGAGCATGTCCACGGCAGCCGACCGCGAGAGCCCGAACTTCGCCTCAAGGAAGTCGAGGGTCTTGGCGGTCTCGGGGCCGATGTACATTTCGCCGGGCGACACCGGAGCTTGACGGCCTATCGCCCAGCCTCCGCAGATGATCGCCGTTGCTGCGATGGCCACCACAAGAGCCGTTACCTTGAGCGCACGCATTAGACTTCCCCCTCGTTGGGTCTGACTTGTGCTGTTTCTGTTCATGGTTACCGACCCACATTCAAAGGCGTGAGGCCCGTGACCTGCTGTCCATCATCCGCCACAGCCGTGAGCTTGATGATGTAGCGGCCGGACGAAACCGGCGAGCCCTGCCTGTTCCTGAGGTTCCAGGTCAGGGAGTTGACGCCGCCGGCGGCGGGTTGATCGGCCGCGAGCGTGCAGATCGGGCGGCCTGCCATGTTAAGGACCTCGGCCGTTACCTGCGCCGACCGAGACAGACTGAAAGTGACGACGGCGGAGCCACTCCGCTGACGAGCGGAGGCCGCCGAGACCGTGAGGCCGCCGGAAGCGCGGTCTTCGATCGTGATCCGGAAGTGCCGCAGGGGGGCGGAGGAAGTGAAAACGTAGCGCGGCTGAGTCCGCAGATACACCGACCGGCCGCCATCCACATCGGTAAGGAGAACCTGCTTGCTCGCCGGGACGCGCGAGAGGTCGGGGGTGGAAATCGCGACCTCGCCGGAGCCGTCCGGAACGAGGACGGTCAGGTTCCACGACATCGACGCGGCGGGCTTGGACTTCACCGAGGCGGCCAGCGCCTGCCCCTCGTCGACGTACATGTCGATCATGCCCGGCATGGCGGGCGGGTTCTCAGCCGTGACCTCGTGGCCGGCGATGAACCCGACAACGGTGGTGCCATCCGCGCTGGTGCGCGTGGAGGCGACGACGTGGAGCAGGCAGTCGGTCGCGGCCGGCTGAACCACCTTGGCAGGAGCCGCGGAGGTGGAGACGGCGCTGAAGGTTATCGACGTAGTATCCCTCGCGTAGAGCCAGAAGCCGCCGTTAACCGGGACCGTGCTCGACACGCCCACGCCGGGGATGCTCGACACGGTCTGGTAGTTGCCGGTGCCGGGGTCGTAGATGAAGCCGACGTTGCGTAGCGGCATGCCGTCCAGGATGCCCATCGCCGACCAGGGCATCGCGACGCCGAAGGGATTGGCCAGCATGTTCCAGCCCTTGCTCACCGTGACCGAGAGCGGCGTTGACGGACTTTGCGGCACACCGGAGACCGAGAGCAGGCCCGCGGACGGCTCTTTCACCCAGAAGCCCTTGCCCGGAGACATTGTTAGGAGGTCGGGCGAGGAACCAGCCGTCGCGAAGACCCAGGCGTCCGCCGGCGAGTCCGCGTTGGGATCGTAGCGGGCCACACGCGCCCCGGCGCCGAAGACGTCGAGCGGGTCGGTGCTGGTCGGGTAGAGCGGAAGGCCGAGGAAGTGCAGGCTGGTGCCGAGATCGAGGCTGACGACCGTCAGGGCGCCGAAGTTGATGCCGGTGAGATCGCCCGCGAGGTCAACGGTGATCTGGCGGGGAGCGAAGTCCCAGCCGGACTTTATCGCGCGCAGGGTGTAGTGGCCGGAGATGAGATTGGTGAACTGGTAGGTGCCGGCATCGCCGGTGACCATCGCCGCTACGGGGTTGGACAGGGAGTCATAGACCGTGATGGACACGCCCGGCAACGGGTCGCCCGAAGGCAGCGATACCCGGCCCGCCACCGAGTAGTGAATGTAGTTAGCCACGAAGTCCTGACCCGTGATGCCCGCGGTCGTGATCGTGACCGCGTGAGACGTCGGGGTCAGAGCCAGGCCCACCAGCGAGGGGATGACCGTGTACGAGCCGGCGGCCAGGTCGGTGATCGTGTAGGTGCCGTCGGCCAGCGTCATGGTGGACTTGCTGCCCGCGGCGACTTTCACGCCGGCGACGGGGGTGGTGCCATCGAGGAGGGTTACGCGGCCGCTGATCGGATAGCCGGTCACAGCACTGAAGTCGATCCCGACCTGATCGGGGCCGACCTTGATGTACTTGACCGCGGGAACGAAGGCTTCGCCGGTCAACTCGGGCCGGACTTCATAGGTGCCATCGCTGAGGCCCGGGGCGGCGTAGACGCCCGAACCGTCCGTGGTCACATCGAAGGCGCCCACGTGGACCGTGACGCCCGGGACGGCGGTGCCGTTGGCGAGCTTGATGGTGCCACGGATGAGACTGGTCGGCGGGGCAGCGATCTGGAACTGCCACTGATTGTCGGGGGTGCCCAGCGCATTGCCGAAGCTGTCGGAGACCGCCACGGTTACGCGGACGGTCGCGAGATAAGGGAACGATGACGCGGGATTGAAAGTCCACAACACGCGGGTCGGAAGTTGGGTGAGGTCAGTCTTCGGGTAGCCGGTGGCTGGGGTAACGACGGTCCAAGTCGCAGAGCCGCGAAGCTGCATCTCGACGGTCACGTTGAGCGTCGTGGCGTCGACGCCGGAGACGAGGTCCTCCACCGCGAAGCTAAGAGCCGCGCTGGGCGAGACATCGAAGGCATCGCGAGCGGGCAAGGCGTCCGTTATCACTGGGGGGTCGGTATCGGTTATGCCGACTACGGCCGAGGCGAGTCGTAGTTCCGCCGAGGCGACGGGGCTAAGAAGAGCGGAGGACGCGAAGGCGTGGGGCGCTGACGAAACTAGAAACGCTGCTGCGATGAGCAGCAAAGCGCAAAGGGGGACGGAGCTGCAGTTTGTGCGCCGATCCATTAGTGTCCACCATCCTGGCGAAGCCAGTGTCGAGGCACCCCTACCCCACCGGCGGACGGGACCAAACTGCCCGTCAACAAACAGCCGCTGCTCCGGTCCCTGCCCGTGACCGGAGCACACCATGGCAATTATACTAACAGCCCCCGCTTGCGTCAACGGTAATGTGCCCGCGGCGGACGCCGAGGCAGGCATCGTCGTATCACACAGACAGCGGCAGGTCCGCTGGTTGGTGGCGGACCTGCCGCTAGAGGTAACATCCAGATTCTCGGAACCCCGGTGGACGGAGAATCGGGACCGTGGACGGGAACTAGCTGATGCCTTCGATGCCGAGGAGACGTCGCTTCCAGTCAAGCCCGCCGCCGAATCCACCCAGAGCGCCGTTGGCGCGAAGGACGCGATGGCAGGGGATGATGATGGGGATCGGGTTACGCGCGAGTGCCCCTCCGACAGCGCGAGCCGCCGATGCACCCACCCGTGCTTCTTGAGCGAGTCTTGAGTATGAGCGTGTCTGGGCATACGGGATGTTCCGGCACGCGGTGAGAATGGTCCGCTGAAACTCAGTAAGGTCGTCGAGCAAAAGGGGGACGTCGAAGTGCTGCCGCCTACCGGCCAGGTACTGTTCGATCTGCTTTGCCGCCCGCGAAGCCATCTTGCGGGCAGCAGGTGATCCCGTCCTCGGCGGCAGCTCGAGGCCAAGATAGACGGCGATGACGCCTTCGGGAGACGCCACCACAGCTACGGAGTTTGCACAGTCTTGGACGTTCAATACGCAGCATTGTTCCCCAATATTCTCGAGGCGAGCAGAATCCATGGAGACCGCCTCCTGACGGGTTCTTGGGCCCGAAGGAACCGGCGCCGGAGCGATGACCTCGCCCCGGCGCCGTTGTTGTAGCCTAGCTGGTTGCGGGTATGCCTGCCTCCGCTACCACTGGGTTGGAATGTCGGCGACCACGGTCATCGTCTCGCCCTCTTCGCCCTTGCGTTCGAGGCGGAAGATGAGGAACTTGGCCTTGGCTTTCTGGGCGTCGGCCACGACGCGCTGGTAGTCGGCGACGGTAGTGACGGTGGTGTCGTTGATCTTGGCGATGACATCGCCGCGCTGGACCTGGCCGTAGGCCGGGCTCGCCGTATCCACCTGCAGGATGACGACGCCGGTCTTGCGCCCAAGGTCGAGGGCCTTGGCGACGTCCGGCGTGATGGCGGCAACCTTCAAGCCGAGAGCCGTCAACGCGCTTTCAGTCCCGCCCGCGGCTTTGCCGGTTTCCAGGCCGGTGTACTTGGCAGGCATCTCACCGAGCTTGAGCTTGACCTGCATGGGCTGCTTGCCGCGCAGGATGTCGAGGGTCAGCTCAGAGCCCGGCGCGCGCTCACTGACGTGCTTCTGAAGTTCCCAGGTATCGCGGACCTTCTGGCCGTCGATGGCGACGATGACGTCCTCTTCCTTGAGGTCGGACTGGGCGGCCGGGGCTTCCTGCTGGATGCCCGTGACGAGGGCGCCGCCGCTCGGTGCGCCGTAAAAGTCGCGCATGTTGGGGTCGAGGTCCTCGATGGTGATGCCGAGCCAGCCGCGGGCGACCTTCCCGCTCTTGACGAGTTGCGGAAGGATGGTCTTGGCGGTGTTGGCGGGAATGGCGAAGCCGATCCCGACGTTGCCCGGCACCATGCCCGGCGAGACGATGGCCACATTGATGCCGATGACCTGACCGGCGACGTTGCACAGCGGGCCACCACTATTGCCGGGGTTGATGGCGGCGTCGGTCTGGATGACGTCGCCGATGCGGATGTACTTGCTCCCGCCGGGAACGAAGCGGCCCTTGGCGGAAATGACGCCGACGGTGGTGGTCTGCTGGAGGCCGAAAGGTGAGCCGACAGCGATGGCCCACTGGCCGACCTTGACGGCTTCCGAGTCGCCAAGGCTGATCGTCGGGAGCTTGCGCGGCGCGTCGATCTTGATGACGGCCAACTCGGTGCGGGGGTCGCTGCCGATGACCCTGGCGGGATACTGGCGGTCGTCGTTGGGGTTGTCGTAGAGGGTGACCTTGATGTTGGTGCCGCCCTGGATGACGTGGTAGTTGGTGACGATGTAGCCGTCGGGCGAGTAGATCCAGCCGGAGCCGAGGCTCTGGCCGCGCTCGACCTGAGGCTGTCCTTGCCCCTGCCCCTGTTCGTCGCCGCCGCCACCGCTACCGGGAGTCTTCTCATCCGGACCGGGCTTCAGCTCGGGCGGGAAGGGGAAGTCCTTGAACAGCTGGTTGAGATCGGGCTGGGCCTTCTCCCGGGTAACGTGCTCGGCGCTGATGTTGACCACGGCGGGCAGCGTCCGTGCTGCTACGTCGACAAAGGCATTCTGAACAGCCACGGCCGCCGAGTTATTGACGTCGGCAAGCACCTGCGGCGTCGCCATATGGCCCCGGAAGCCGTAGATTCCAACGAGGGTGAGGCATGCACCTAGCACGCCGGCGAGCAGAATGATGATCAGGTGAGAGTGACGGTGAGCGAAACCTTCGCGATCCACTGTAAACCCCTCCTCGCGCATACTGACAAGACGTGTGCCCCCCAAAAGGGGGCCCTCCACTAGATACTTTAGCTGTGTGAAACGCCTGAAGCGCCCGGAGAGTTCCGTAAACAGGTTACAGAGCGGCGCTTACAGTGCTGCGTCGAGGGCGGAGGCCATGGCGCCCTCGGTCTGAACGCCGACGAGCCTCGTGAGAACCGCGCCGCCCTTGAAGATGAAGAGGGACGGGATGCCACGGATGCCGAAGCGGTTGGCGATGTCGGGGCTGTCGTCGACATTGAGCTTGACGACCTTCACGCGGCCGTCGTAGCGCTCGGCGAGCTTGTCGATGATGGGCGCCATCATCTTGCAGGGGTTGCACCACGGCGCCCAGAAATCCACGAGCACCGGCACGTCGCTGTTGACCACTTCCACCTCAAAGCTGGTGGCGTCCACTTCCTTCGCGTTCGACATCAGATTCCACCCTCCCAGGTTTCATGCAAAGTACTAAACGTCGGTCCCGGACGAACGGTTCGCCAGAAATAAGGCGACGGCGACGGCGGCGATTCCCAGGAATGCGCCCGAGACATTGGCTGCCCAGTCCGACAGGGCTACCTCACGGCCTGGGACCCAGAGCTGTCCCCCTTCCGAGATGGTCCCGAAAAACAAACAGCCCAGAGCCGCGATCCACGGTCCGTCGGAGACATGCCAACACCGCAGCGTCATTATAGCCAAAACCCCGAGCACAAGGAACCCGGAGAAATGAGAAAGGGTGTCCGAGCCGATGGGCGCGATCGGCGGTATGGACCGCCAGGTTTCGGCCAGGATGACCAGCAGCCAACCCACAAGGGCGACAGTCCAGGCAGTTGCAGAGCGCGTGGCCGGCATCCCCCTCATCACGCATAGCTCTTGAAAAGCTCGCCCCAGCCGGTGGTATCAAGAATGCGGCGGGCGCGTCGGCTTCCCTTCATGGGGAACCAGAAGGCGTCGTGGTAGATGCGGGAGGCCATGTAGGACCAGGGCACGATGCAAGTGCGGAGGAGGCAGTGCTCGAGGGGCTTGAGGGGGCCATGGTAGATGGCCTTCTGGCCACGGCTGGCGAAGGTGTCGCCGACGGTGAAGCCCCAGTCTTCCTTGGCGATATCGACGTCGCCGACGACGTTGATCTCGCGCGGATCGCCGACGCCCAGCCCGTTCTCGTGGGCCAGGCGGATGAAGCCGAGGCGCAGCGGATCGAAGCCCATGACATGCGCGGCCAGGGCGTCGATGGCGACCTGGTCGGCGCTGGCGAAGATGACGTTCTTCACGTGCGGCTCCATGCACCGCGGGCCTGGCCCCGATCCGGCGATGGTGCCGTCCATGACCGCGAAGAGGCCGGGGTGGATCTCGTACTGGATCTTGAGGAGGTCGACGAGGGTCTCGTGGATGTGGGCATGGGTCCAGTGGCGGTTGAGGTCGAGGAGGCCGCCGAAGGCGTTCTTCATCGCGCCGGTGGTCGTGGTGAAGACGTGCGTCTTGACAGTGGGCAGATGGATGGCGTTGCAGCCCATCATCGCCGCGGGGATGTTGATGCCCTGCGAGCCGAAGATCTTCTCGAGGACGAGCATTTCGGCGGCGGGCTTGTAGCGCACCCACTCGACCTTGTCCTTGTCGTAGAGCCACACGAACTCGAGGCCGTGCTTGCGGGCCGGGGCGACCAGGTGGTTGCGCTCGGAGCCGACCTTCGGGTCGACGACGACGGTCGAGTTCTGGGCGGGGATGATGCGATCGGCGGGCCAGCCCTCGTCGAGGAGGGCCTGGGCGACACCATCGACCTGCCAGGGCGTGGTCGAGCAGGCGGGCATGTAGTGATGCCACGAGATGTTGATCTTCAGGATCGTCGCGGCGTCGCGGCTGAGGCAGTCGGGGAAGCCGGCGAGGGTCATGGCGCGCTTGATGTCGTCGAGGACGGTCGCGGGAGTGGTGCGGACGGCGGCGACAAGGCCGCGGAGGTGGTCAGGCGGGCCATACCTGGGGGCCGGCGTGCCGACGACTTCGCGCAAGTCACTACCCATCATGACCACCCCGGTGCTGTGATGACGTGAACGGAACCGCAATATGATAGGGCGAGAAGGGGGGCGAGGCAAGCCTGCCCTGGGGGTCTGCTGTAGGGCGGGCATTTATGCCCGCCGCGCCAGCCGCCCTACAGAACTGCGGTCGGACGTAGCCTAGCCGAACTTGTAGAACACGCCAAAACCGCCGCGAGGGTAACGCCACTCGAGGTTGTCCTTCTCGCACACGATCTTGCAGACCCCGCACTCCAGGCAGTTCTCGTAGGCGATCTGGAGCTTGTCCTCCTCCCACGAATAGACCTCAGCCGGGCAGCGGTTGATGCACGGACGCTGGCAGTCGGCGCATTTCGTAGGATCGCGAAGGACGAGGTGAGAGTCGTCGTCGATCGCGTACTTGAGCAGAAAGAGCCTGTCGGCAAGGCCTTCGTTCATGGGTTTCCCCTCTGGTCCCTCTTAGATCATCCGCAGCGATTCGAGGCCGTCGTAGACGTAGCCGAAGATCGATCGCGCCCGCAAGACCTGGCGGAGGATGCGGAATTCCTTCTCGCGCTTGGTAGCCCCGTCCATGGTCAGCATCTCGCGCATGGCATAGCTCGCGAGGTCGGGGTACGTGTTCGTCACCGAGCGGTGCTTGACCGGGAACTCCATCGCATAGCGGTACTTGCGCAGATCCTGGAGCGTCGGGACGTCCTTGAAGAGATGGTGGTAGTAGTGGGCGAGCGTCTTCTTGCCGAAGTCGCGCACCTCGTGAGCGTGGATGGCGGTCTCGCCGGCGATCTTGCCCGACCAGGTCGCGTGGTTGGAGCCCTCGCGGTGGACGGCGTTGACGAGCATGCCCGCGTCGCCGCAGACCATGACGCCGTCGCCGTAAAGCTGGGGCAGCTTCCGCCATCCGCCCTCAGGGATCATGTGGGACGAATACTCGCGGACCTCTCCTCCATCGACCAACGGCGCGACCATGGGGTGGGCCTTGAGGCGCTGAAGCATGTCGTAGGGCGTGATCTCGCTCTTGATGTAGTCGTCGAGGCTGACGCCGATGCCGATGGAGATGGTGTCGCGATTGGTGTAGATCCAGCCCATGCCGAGCATGCCGGCGCTGCTATCGCCGAAGAGTTCGATGGTCACGCCCTCGCCGGGGACGACGTGGAAGCGGTCCTGGATGACCTGCGGCGGGAGGGCGAGAACCTCCTTCGTGCAGGAGGACATGTCGTGAGTCTCGATCTCGCCCTGCATGCCGAGAGCCTGAGTGAGCTGCGGGTTGACGCCCTCGCAGATGATGGTGACCGGGGCGTAGACGTCGCCCAGAGGGCGGCTGGTGCGGACGCCCACCACGCGGCTGCCGTCGCGGATGGGCTCGGTGACCGTCGTGTTCGGGACGATGAGCGCGCCGGCCGTGGTGGCCTGCTTGGCGAACCAGTTGTCCATGCGCGAGCGGAGGACGGTGAAGCAGTTGGGCGGCTGATCGCCCTGCTCGCCGAACTTCTGGCTGCGGTAGCCGACCTTGACCGCCGAGTCGGGCGTGAGCACCCAGAGGTTCTGCTCGAGGACCGGGCGCTCGACCGGGGCGTCGCGCCAAAACTCGGGGTAGACGTCGTTGGTGGACTTCGTGTAGAGGACGCCGCCCATGACGTTCTTGTTGCCGGGCTTGCCGCGCTCGAGGACGATCGTGTTGAGGCCCGCGCGGGCGCAGGTCGTCGCGGCGGCGAGGCCGGAGCAGCCTCCGCCGACGATGATGACGTCGTACTCGAGGCGATCTGGGACGGCGGCCGCCGGGGTAGTGGGCTGGCTACTCATGGCCCCCACCTCCACTCTTCGATGCCTGCGCGCCGTCAGGGGCTGCGCCGCCTGCCGGCAATCCCTGGAGCAGTTCCTTGAGGCCCTTCTCCTTCGCCTGCTTGATCAGCTCGGGGACGACCTGGTAGAGGTCGCCGACGATGCCGTAGGTGGCAAGCTGGAACATGCGTACATTGGGGTCGATGTTGATCGCCACGATGATGTCGGAATGCTCCATGCCGACGCGATGCTGGATCGCGCCGGAGATGCCNNGTCTGGCCGACCTGGTGATCGTGGCTGATCCAGCCCGAGTCGACGGCCTTGCGGGAAGCGCCCACGACGCCGCCCACGGCGTCGGCCAGTTCCTCGATGAGCTTGAAGCCCTCGGGGCCGCCGAGGCCGCGTCCGCCAGAACAGATGACCTCGGCGTACTGAAGGTTGACCAGCTTGCTCTCATCGTCAGGCAGCCACTTGAGGACCGTCTTGCGGTCCGGCGCCATATCGAGAGTCTCGTGGACGATGCGCGGCTCACGGGAAGGATCTCGCGGCCGGGCGGTCATGACGCGCGGCCGGACGGTGGACANNAGGCCCGTGCAGTCGGCGGTCAGCCCCGTGCCGATGTCCGTCGCGACGGCCCCGGCCAGGTCGCGGCCGGTCGTCGTCGAGGCCATCAGCATGATCTCGGGCTTGTACTCGCGGATGAGCTTGGTGATGCCGTGAGTATAGGAATCGGTGCGATACCACTCCAGGGCGGGGTCGTCGATGAGGTAGACGACGTCGGCGCCGTAGTGGCCGGCCTCGTGCACCAGATGATCCACATTGTGCCCAAGTACGAGCGCGGCCACCTGATTCCGCCGCGCATCCGCCAGGTCGCGAGCCTTGCCGAGAAGCTCCCAGGAGACGGGGTGCACCTCGCCGGCGTGATGCTCGACCCACACCCACACGCCCTCATAGGCGGCGAGGCGGTCGGCCACCTCAATCTCGTGGCGACGCTCCTCGGCCTCCCAGTCAGTCTCCTCGGGAGCTGCGGGGGCTGGAGGTGCGGCGGGAGGAGGTGCCGGGGCGGGAGCTGCCCCAACCGGAGCAGGTGCCTCAACCTTCGCCTCAACAGGCTCCGGTTGGGCCTCCGGCGCCGGGGCTTCTTCAACCGGTGCGGGGGCCTCAGACGATTCTTCTTCGGCCGGGGGCTCTTCGACGTAAAGACATTCCGTCGGGCAGACCTTGATGCACTTGCGGCAGACTGTGCANNAGCTCGCAGCCGATGCACTTCTCGGCGATGATCTTCAGCGTACCACGCGGCTTTCTTGCCATTACTGATCCCTTGGCTTGGCGCAGGATAAGGGGGATGCGGCCCTCGGTGGGTTAGCCCGCCGACAGGTGGGCCAAGCGGCCCCGAAGCTTTTCGATGACGCTCTCGACCTGCTCGGCGGGCGTGGCGCCCTCGATCATCTCGCCCTTCTCGCGCTCCGGCGGGGCGAAGAC
>PMZA01000453.1 GCA_003170595.1 Armatimonadota bacterium | reverse complement strand
CGCCTATCCGGCTCCCACCGGCTTCCCGCGAACGACGGATCGCATCGCATCCCATCGCACCCCGCCGTTACGCCTTCCGCCAGCGCCTCCATCCTCTCGTACAACTCGCCCCCGACCTCAACCCCCAGCACCTCGCGCCCCACTCGCCGGAAGAACTCCTCGAGCAGCGCGTACCCCCGCCCGCCGCTGAGCATCGCGTGCACGAGCAGGTACCCGCTGCGCGCGAAGGGCCGCGTCTCGACCTCCGGCCCATGCCCGACCTCGTCGGCATGACACGCCACCTGCGCCCCGGTCCCGACGTTCACCAGCACCGTCTCCCGCAGGTCGGCCACGCTGCCGAGGAAGCTCGCCTGGTTATCGCCGAGGCCGACGCACAGCGGCAGGCCCTCGCTCAGCCCCGTCGCCTCAGCCGCCTCTTTCTTCAGTCGCCCAAGCCCATCCCCGGCCTCGCGCACTTCGGGGAAGATCTCGCGCGGCAGCCCCAGCCTCTCGATGCTTTCCTCATCCCACGTCCGCGCGCGCAGGTCGAACAGCCCGCTGCTCGCGCCCATCGTCGGATCGGTCACGGGCCGCACGCCACACATCCATGCCGCCACGTACTCCGGCCCGAAGCACGCCGTCGCCCCCTTCGCCAGCCGCCCGTTTTCCTCTAGCCACCACAGCGTCGTCCCCATGTATCCGCTCGCCAGCCGGCATCCCGCCCGCTCGACGGCCTCCTCGCCGACCAGCGCCCGCGCGTTTTCCACCCACGTCCCGCCGCATGGGTAGGGCTCCTCGCCCCGCCTGTCCTGCCAGTTGATGAACGGCGTCAGCGGCCTCATCGCCCCGTCGACAACGACCACCCCATGCTGTTGCCCGGTCACGCCGATCCCCACGACCTCGCCCTTCCTCGCCCCCAGACCCCCGACGCACAGCCTTACCGTCGCCGCCGCGAGCGCCGTCATCTTCTCGATGTCCCACTCGCTCCGTCCTCTCGCCGCATCCTCCGCCGATGTCGCCTTCGCATCGTTCGCCGTTGTCGCCGCTGCCACGACCTCGCCCGTCGCCGCGTCCACGCCCACGGCGCTCAGCGTCGTCGTCCCAACATCCAGTCCCATCGCTATCGCCATCTTCTCACCCCTGCGGGGATAGGCCAGGCATCGGCCCACTCAGTACCAGAGTCAGGTAGAGGCAGAGGACAGTGATCGCCCAGAACACCCCGCCCCAGATGAGCAGCCGCCTCGTCTTCGCCGACGACGCCCGTTGCAGCTCCGGCGACGAAGCCCCCTGCGCCCACGCGAGGTTGGTGAACCCCATCGCGGTAAGCACCAGCGCTGTCAGCCCCGCGACTATCTCGAGGATGACCAGGATTTCCGTCATGGCTTTCCTCCGCGACCCTTGCGTCGATTCAGTGCTCGATCACAATCATCTCATGCACGCCCAGCTCCGCCACGACGACCTCCGCCCATTCCCCATGTCTTGCGATCGCCATCTCATGCTCGCCCATCTCATCAACGCTATACGCCCTCTTCACCTCGCCCACCCTTCGCTCATTGATGCTCAGCGGCACTCGCGCCAGCCGCATCCTTCCACGCCTCTCATCGAGGAACCCTTGCCCCACATACCGGTTGAGCAGATGCACCACATGCCTTCCGCCCAGCCGGTTCACCACAACCCCGACCCCCGCCGGCGTCGTCCCTTCCAGCAGCGGCTCCGCGATCATGTACCGCGCGAGCTTGTCGGCAAGCTGCATCGGCTTCTCACGCGTATCCCCGCCCTCCCAATGCCTTCGCATCTCCACGCTCGTCAGCGGGCACGCCACATACATCGCCCGCCCCACCCCATAGCTATTCACCGTCACCGCCGGATCAGCCGACACTTCCTCCGCCGGCGGCAGGTATGTCCACGGCGGCGCCACCTTGCTCCGCGCGGTGTATTCGTAGCGCATGAACGCCAGCGCCTCAGCCGTCGTCGCCCGCACCTTCCAGGCCGGCCCTTCGACCGGCAGCTCCTCACCCAGCACGCTCACGTACTGCATCGGCTCGCCGGTCTCACCCTTGCGCAGCACCCCGAGCCCTGGCCGAGGGGCGCACCGCACGCCCAGCACCTCGGACAGCACATCCCCCGCCGCCGTCCCGAACCTCGCCGCCTCCGCCTCAACGAGGATCGCGCCCCCGCCCTTCACGTATTCCGCCAGCTTCCTCGCCAGCGCCTCGTCGCACACGATCCGATCATCCAACACGACCAGCTTGTAGGGCGCGAGGTCCGCCTCCTTGAACACGATCCCGAAGGGGATGTCCCGCTCCGCCATCACATCGGCCCAGCCCACCGGCCTCCCCGACCCGTACCCGTGGTCGCCTTCCAGCAGCGCCGCGTCATACACCGGCTCCGTCCCGACGCAGTACTTCTCCCTTGCCCGCACGTACGCCCCGACCTCCGCCAGCCCTTTGACGCCATCGTCCAGGATCGCCCCGGCCGGCGTGGGCGGCAGTTCCGGCGAGCACGCCCCACCATGCGCGATCGTCGTGATCGACTCGATCAGCAGCCGCTCCGGCCCGCGCATCGTCCAGCTCCACACCGCCGTGTACGCCCGGTACGTCGACTCATACGGCTTCCCCTGGCTCCGCAGCGACCGGCACATGAGGTCCATGTGCTTCTGATCCCACGCCTCATGGGTGAGGAAGTCCACCGCCTGGTCCACGGCCTCGATCCTCTGCCCCGAGTTGTACCCGACGACCATGTCCGCCCGCTTGCTTTTCAGCAGCGCCGACACCTCGGCCATCAGCTTCCCGAAGCACCCGGCATACCACTCCATCCCCGCCGTCTCGAGGAGGTCGCCGCCCGTCTCCTTCTCATACATCTCGCGGCACCACGGGCAGAAGCAGTTCTCCGCCGTCGACGGCTCGAAGACATCCAGCCACAGCGCGTCGGGGTCGTAGCCATCCCTCAGCTCCGTGATCTGCGCGAGCATGAACGCGCGGTAGCCGGGGTTGTTGATGCACAGATACGTCCCGCCCGGATAATAGTTCTCGTACCAACCCTTGACAGGCTGCCCATCGCGGCCGAGCACGAGCCACTCGGGGTGCTCATGCCCCACGACCTGATCGAACACCGACGAGTAGTAGAGGCTGACCTTGATCCCGTGCCGCCTCGCCGCCGCGACCGCCTCCCCGAGGAAGTCGCGTTCAGGCTTCACCGACGCGACGGCCGACGGGTAGGCGGTCCAACCGTCGTGGTGTTTGACGTAGAAGATGAAGGCGCGGAAGTGCGCGGCTTCGAGCTGCTGCATCCACCGCTCGGCATCGAAATCGCGACGCTTCTCCTCCGTGTCATCAACCCACGGCGGGCTGAGCCATGACACATGCGCCCGCCACAGATCCTCTCTGAGCCACTCGCTACCCATCATCGACTCCCCCCGACCGTGTCTCTCCGGTTGCCACTACACCCGCTGAACCGCCTTGCCCCGCCGTCCGCTTCTCTGCAAAGAGCCTGTAGCCGCGGCCTTCCAGGCCGCGAGGGTGGCATGCTGTGGCCTTCTTTCATCTTTCTCCTTTCCCGCTCTTGCTTGGATGTCATCCTGAGCGCGCCCTCTGCGCGAAGGATCTCCTTCTTGCTCTGCTTCGCTGGTTGAGCCCATCGCTCGTGTCGCTGCCTACAGCTGCTGTAGCCGCGGCCTTCCAGGNNATCTGCGGTGGCGCTGTTACAACCCATCGTCCGCGATGCCTGGTTTTGCCTTGCCCTACCGTACGGGCACAACCCCCACGCAATCGAGCCCGAACCCCCACCCCGCCGACGCCTTATTCCTTCCCGTCACCTTGAACTCGACCTCATGCCTTCCTTCCGCCAACTCAACCTCCCCGACCGGCACCTTCCCCGTCGGCACGACTTCTCCGTCATACAGATCGATCACCTTCCCGACCGCCTTCCCATCCACGCTCACCTTCACCTTCCCGTAGTCCGGCGCCTTCGTCGCCCATAGCTCCACCGCATACGTCCCCCCGCCTTTCACCGTCACCGCGACCGTCAGCGTCGCCTCATAGTCCGCTCCGACCACCAACTGCTTGCCTCCGCTCCACGCCGCCGCGCCCCATGGTGTCATGTCCTGCACCGCCGCGCTGCATCCCTTGCTCGCCACTACCTCCAGCGTCTCAGCCTCGACCGCCCCCGCCCCCGCCGTGTTGAATTCGATCGGCTTGCCCGCGCCCACCCGCAACCCAACCGCATCATTCACATACAGCGCCGCGTAGGCATAGGGGAGATAGGCGTACCCGTCCGCCTCATACTTCGGCCCGCCCGAGTTGCGGAAGACGAACACCCCGCCGCCCGGCTGGCTCGCGTCGTCGCGGTAGCCGACATACACAACGCTATGCCCGTCGAACACATCGTCCACCGGCGCAGGCATCCCCAGCACGTGCGTCGCATGGTTCATGGTGTCCTTCTTCGGCCATCGCATCCCGCACGCCACCGGATGCCCGCTCGCGATTTCAGCCTTGATCTCCGCGATCATTTCCGCCGTCATCCCCGTCTTCACGTCCCATTGCTTTATCCATCGCGCGCCGATGTCCCTCCGCCCCTGCGCATCCGCCATCGCCGCTTTCGACGGCTTCTCCTCCGGGTGGTACTCCGCCGCGTAGGGCATCAGCTTCTCCCGGCAGATCCCGAACATCCTCACCCCGCGCACGGCATCCGAGAAGAACGACCCGTCGCTGTCTCGTCCGTTCGATTGGTGCGACGCCCAGTTGAGGTATTCCTCCGACAGCCTCAGCGGCTCAGCCCCCTTCGCCTTCCTTGCGTACTCAAACTCCAGCACGCCCACGACGGCGAACAGCGAGCAGCACCCGCGCCCGTCCTGATCCTTCGGCGTGAGCCCGAGCTTCTCGTACTTCGCGCGCAGGTCAGCCTGCGCCGGAAGCTCCTTCGCCCACGCCCCACTGATCACGCTGAGAACGACGCCGATCATCGCCACGCCTCCGATCGCTCGTGTCATATCAGGTACATCTCCGTCTGCGTCCCGCCGATCGGCCTGCACACGCCGCCCGCAAACACCACATCCTCCTCCACCGACAGCGTCACTTCCTCCCCGTCCCACTCCGCCACCGGCCCTCGCACGCACAGCTCCATCGTAAAGCTCATGTTCTCGCCGAGCCGCACATCCCCACGCCCCTCGCACCTTTCCTGCTCCCACGGCAGCCCAATCAGCGGCCCCGGCTCATGGAGGAAGTGCCCGAGCGAGTGCGAGTAGATCTTCGCGCCAGGTATGCCTTCCTCCCTCGCCCGCGCGAGGATCAGCCCGAGCATCTCATTCCCGCTCAGTCCTTCCTTGAACTCGCCCATGAATGCCGCCTGAAGCTTCTGCGCCTCCGCATGCAGAACCCGCAGCCCCTTCGGCGCCTCGGTCTCACCTTCCCTCAGCACGTACGCAAGCTGCTGATGATCGCTGCACAACCCGAGGTATCTCACGCCCACATCCGAGTGGATGAGGTCGCCCGCCCTTATCGTCGCATCCTCCGCCCCATGCTTCTCCTTCTCCGCCGGCGCGCGCACGATGTCGAAGAACGGTTTGAACGACACCTCCATCCCGAGGTCCGCGACCCTATGCCAGTAGTACCATTCGACGTCCGCCGCCGTGGTCACGCCCGGCTCGATCGCCTTTCTGCTGAAGCATTCCGCCAGCAGCGCATGCGCCACGCCCACGACGTCCTCATATACCTCGACCTCTTTCTCGCTCAGCGTCGCCGCCCACTTCACCACCAGTTCTTCCGCCGACACCAGACGCCCCGCGTATTCCTCACCGATCGCCGCCACCAGTTGCTCGTATAGATTGTGCGTCAGCCCACCCGCCGCCCATTGCACGCGCCCGGTGTTGATGCCGATGCGCTTGGGGTCACGTTCGCGCACGACCTCCGCCAGCATCGCCCATTGCTCCGCCTCATCCCGTCCCTTCCACGGCGCCTCGTACAGCCCGCCCGTTCGCGTCATGGACAGGTTGATCCGCTCGACCGCATCGCCCCGGTCATGGAACACGAGCATCTGCAGGATCGGCGCCCACGTATCCATGGGCATGAGCCCGCGGAACAGGGGGTCATAGTCATCCTCCTGACAGAGCACGAGCCACATGTCGAGGCCCGCGGCGCGCATGGCGGCGGGCAGCACGGTCTCCAGCCGCTCCTCCAGCACCTCGCGCATGACCTGGGCCCTTTCTCTCAGCGGCAGCACGGTGATCTCGGGCATATCGCGCCTCCGTTCGATGGTGTCTTTGCACTTCCCTCCAATCCCATCCTTCCCTCCCACTCGCGGCATCGGTTTGACTTTCGCTTGGCATGTGTAGCCGCGGCCTTCTAGGCCGCAGCGGCGGTCCGAAGGACCGCCCGGGGGTGGCATGCTGTGGCCTTCTTTGCTTTTCTGCCTTAGGCTGTCATCCTGAGAGCGACGGTTTCTGTCGCCGAAGGATCCCCCGCCTACGTCCCGCCCCCACAAACGAAACGGCCCCGACGCACCATCCGCCGGGGCCTTATCCTTTCCTTATCCTTCGCCTCTCTTCTCGCCTTCACTTCAAGTGAACTATCACCGCGATCACCGCAACCTTGCTCGCTATCTCCGCCAGGATCGTCCCGACCGCGAACACCGCCACCGCCGGTCCCGTCTCCATCCCGCTCGCCTCCTTCACCGCGAAGAAGTTGAGAACCAGCCCCCACGCGAAGATGACCATTGTCGCCGCCAGTCCGGCAAAGAACCATCCGATCCCCGGCACCGCCATCAGGTGCGTCATGAGCTGATTCGGCTGCGACTGCGCCGACATCAGCGTCGTCGTCAGAGGCCCCATCAGCCCGCCCAGCAGGCTCGGTATCCACAGGATCCCTGCGAGCAGAAACGGTAGCCGTCCGATCCCCAGCATCCCGAAGAAGTCCAGCGCCCGCGGTTTCGGCTTCGACTTCGAGAAGATCGCCGCCGCCCCCCAGAACAACAGCGCAACGATCAGCCAGTCCAGGATCGCCTCAGCCGCGAAGGCTACCGGCTTGGCGCCGGCCCCGACGTGCATGTCCATCACGCCGTCGTAGTGCACGCGGCCGAGCACTGCCACCGCCACCGTCCCCGCCACGACTAGCGCGCCCCAGCCCATCGTCGCCCACCCATCCAGCCGCGTGAACGGGTTGACGCACGCCTCCCAGAACCCTCGCGGCTCCTTCTTGTGCAGATAATCCCGCACCGCGTCATCTCCCATCGTCCTCGCCCTCCTGCTCGAGTTCTTCGAGTCTGGCGATCAGTTCATTGAGTCCGCGCCGCACCGTCGGATAGCTCACCTTGAACCGCTGCGCCATCTCCTTGAGGCTCCCGCTCGCCTTCACGAAGGCGACGACGAACTGCTGCTCCTCCGGCCGCAGGCGCGCGAGCGTCCCCAGCGTGAACGATCCCTCCACCGACACCTGGCACTTCTCGCACCACAGCCGCCTTACTTCCAGTGATCCACCGCAACTCGGGCACTGTCCTATCAGAATGGGCATCTTGCACCTCCTCAACTACCTTTCATGCATCGCGCAGGCATTATTAGAGCATCAACGCTAAATAAAGTCAATACATATATCAACTATCTTGATATACTAATCAATACAATGCAAAGACCCCTGCGCATTGTCGCGCAAGGGCCGCTGTCCCTCCTCCTTCCCGCTCTCTACTCGTTCTCCCGCAGTCTGTACCCCACCCCCGGCTCGGTCAGTATGTACCTCGGCCGCGCCGGGTCTGGCTCCAGTTTCCTCCGCAGATTGCTGATGTTGACCCTGAGCACGTGCGCCTCCGGTTCATAGCTCCCGCCCCACACGAGCCTGAGCAGTTGCCCATGCGTCAGCACCCTTCCGCCATGTTGCGCCAGCACCCGCAGCAGTTCGTACTCCGTCGGCGTCAGCGCAATCTCCCGCTCGCCCACCGTCACTCGTCGCCGTCCCATGTCCACCCTCAGCGTCTCACCCGACTCCGGCGTGGGGTCGTCGACCTCGTACACTTGCTCGACGCCCGCCTTACCCGCCCGCCGCAGAGCCCCTCTCAGCCTCGCCATCAATTCCCCGACGCCGAAGGGCTTCGTGAGATAGTCATCCGCCCCCGCATCCAGCGCCTGGATTTTCTCAGCCTCACGATCGCGCACCGACAGCACGATGATCGGCAGTTGCGTCCATTCCCTCAGCTTCCGGATGACCTCATACCCTTCCATGTCCGGCAGTCCCAGGTCGAGCACGACCGCATCCGGCCGGCATCCCGGCACCGCCTGCAGCGCCTCCTTCCCGGTCTCAGCCTCATATACCTGGTACCCCTGCGCGTCGAGGGTCACTCGCAGGAATCGCCTTATCGCCTGCTCATCATCGACCACAAGGATCCTCGCGCCGCCTTCGGTCATTCCACGGGCCTCCCCTCATCGATGACAGCCTCACGCGGCAAGGTCACGGTCACGATCGTCCCGCCCCCGGGCCGGTTGGCCGCCGAGATATGCCCACCATGCGCCTCCACGATTCCCCGGCATATCGCCAGCCCCAGCCCCGTCCCGCTCACCGTCTCCGGCCTGCTCACCCGGTAGAACTTGTCGAAGATTCGCTCCAGGTCCGACTCCGGTATCCCCGGCCCGATATCGGCCACGCTGATCTCGACCTCATCGCCCAGCACCTTCGCCGCTACTTCCACCGGCGCCCCCGGCGGCGAGTATTTCACCGCATTATCCAGCAGGTTCACCAGCACTTGAGCGATCAGCACGAAGTCCAGCGGCACCATCGGCAGCCCGGCCATCGGCGCCACCTCAATCTCATGCCCGCGCGCCCGCTCACTGAACTGCGCGAGCACCGCCCCCATCAGATCCTCCAGCTCCACCGGCTCCGCGTTCACCCTCAGCGCCCCGGCCTCCAGCCGCGTCATGTCCAGCAGGTTCCCCACCAGATGGTTTAGCCGCTCCGCCTCACCCAGCGCCGACTCCGCCAGCCCGGCCAGCGCCTCCTCCTTCATCCGGAATGTCCCCTGACTCGCCGTCGCTTCCTTCAGGCTGCTCAGCACTCCCGTGATCGACGCCAGCGGCGTCCGCAGCTCATGCGACACCGAACTCAAGAGCGCCGTCTGCAGCTTCTCCGTCGCGTCGAGCACATCTACCCGCCGCGCCTGCTCGCCCAGTTCCACCCGCTCATACGCCAGCGCCGCCTGGTTCACGAAGGCATCCAGCAGCCTCCGCCTATCGGGCGTCTCACCCGCATCCCGGTTCTGCCGCCTCACGCCGATCACGCCCAGCGTCCTCCGCCCCGTCGTCAGCGGCATGTACCGCAAGGCCGCTCCCGGCAGCGTATCCGTGCCCTCACCCGCGGCCTGCCCATGCTGATAGGCCCACGTCGCGACCGCCCGCTCATCCTCATCTATCTCCAGCCCGGGCGTAGCACCCATGCTCCTCAGCGACGCCTGCCCTGCTATCCTTCCGTCCCCCGCGATCATGATCACTGCCGCGTACCCGAAGGTCTGCGTCATTCGCGTCAGCACCGCCCGCGTCACGCTCTCCTCATCGGTCCCGCTCGCCAGGTCGCGGCTCAGCGAGTACACCTCGTACGTCTCCGCCTCCCTGGTCTGCGCCGCATGCATCTGGTACCGCACCCGGTCGGCCAGCGCGCTGATCACGAGGCCCACGACGAACAGCCCCAGGAACGTCAGCAGGTACTGGGTGTCCGACACCGCCATCGTGAACCGCGGCGGTATGAAGAA
>PMZA01000103.1:7411-8123 GCA_003170595.1 Armatimonadota bacterium | reverse complement strand
GCGACGGGCAGCCCATAGCCCTGGGCGGTCGAGCGGTGGCTGGCGAAGCTGCCCTGCCCGACGGCCTCGCCGAAGCAGAAAGCGAAGTGCTCGGGGTCGTTGACGAGCATGACATTGGTCCCACGACCCCGGAGGTCGGGGCCGAGGACGACGTGGGCGCAGGCCCGCCAGGCGTCGACGACGGCGGCGAGATCGGCGAGGGTGAGGAGGGGCAGGTCGGCGCTGACGATGAGCATGGCGGCGTTGCCGAAGATCCGCCAGTCCTCGGCGGCGAGGGCGATGTCGCGACGCATGCCGCCGGCGCCGCCGCCCAGGAGATCGGCCCCAGCCTCGGCCGCGAGGTCGGCGACGTCGTTGTCCCCGCAGAGAAAGAAGCCGGCTTTGTCGGGCAGGGCGGCGCAGAGGGCAAGGGTGCGGCGGAGGAGTTTTAGCGTGAACTCGCGGCGCGCGTCCTGGGAGAAGACCGAGCGGAGGCGTGTCTTGGCCGCGCTGAGGGCTTTCTGCGGCACGAGGACGACGTATTCGGAGCGCTTGACCGGCTCGGGCATCGCTAGGTCCTTCGCCGCCGGGTGGAAGGAACCTTGTGGGGAATGATGGGCTCGCCCAGGGGCGCAGTCCATACCTAGGGTCCTCCGCTGTCACCCCTGGGCTCGACGCCCCACGTTTGTCATCCTGAAGAGGCAACTACGTGTGTTGCCGACGAAGGATCTCC
>PMZA01000103.1:0-7363 GCA_003170595.1 Armatimonadota bacterium | reverse complement strand
CGGAGGGGCCGAATCAGTGAGGAACGCGCGAAGCGTGCTTGAGCACGCAGAGCGTGCTCTAAGCGAATCCGGCCCTCTACCTCAGCCGAAGGCAAAGCGGGCCAGATTACAGCCCGCGCTAGACGCGCGTGCTGAGATTCGGCCCCTCCTCAAACCAGGCGGAAACCAAAGGTTGACGGAGGGCAAGGCGATAAGTAATATGGCACCGCGTCTTTTGACAACGAGAGGGGTGGCTCATCGAGAGTCCGCCAAACGGAGTCCGTGCTCCAAGGGCGGCGCCAACCTGGAAGGCAGCGGGAAACCGCACAAGCCAAGGTGGCAAACCACGGGCGGCATAATGCCGCAAGGATGAAGCCCACGTGGTCACACGTGAGCCATCCAACGCGGATGGCTCTTTTTGTTTTCCCAGCAACGCGGGGCCTTCACCAGAGCCGCTACCCCAATCCACTCGAGCTGTGTACACAGCTCAGGCTGTTTGCACAGCTCACACCTTGGAGGGATAGGCATGGAAACTTTTGTGACGGATGCAACCTATGCACCCATGGCCCAGCGGCCCATCGAGATCGTCGAGCGGAAGGGTATCGGTCACCCGGATACCATCTGCGACAGCATTGCCGAGGGGCTCAGCCGCGAGCTATCCAAGTACTACATCGAGCACTTCGGCCGGATCCTGCACCACAACGTCGACAAGGCACTCCTCGTCGGCGGGCAGACCGAGGCGGACTTCGGCGGCGGCGATATCATCGACCCGATTCGCCTCATCCTGTCGGGCCGTGCCACGCGAGAAGTTGGCGATCATGAGGTGCCTGTCAGCGCCATCGCCCACCGGACCGCGCGGGAATGGCTGAAGGAGAACGTCCCGGATCTGCCGGAGGATGCCTGCGACCTCGACTACATGATCAAGCCGGGGTCGGCGGACCTGCAGGCGATCGTGAACGCGACGGACATGGAAGCCCCGCGGGCCAACGATACGTCGCTGGGTGTCGCCCACTGGCCGCTGTCGGAGACGGAGCGGCTGGTCCTGGAAACCGAGAAGGTCGTGCGCGAGTTCTCCCCGGTGGGCTCGGACATAAAGGTCATGGCCCTGCGGCATGACGACCGGATTGACCTGACCATAGCGGCGGCCTTCGTCGCCTCGCGGACGCCGAATGTGGATGTCTACATGGAGACCAAGCGCGCCATCGCGCAGAGGGTCAACGAGATGGCCTGCGGCATCACGGGCTGCCGCGTCATGCCCTGCGTCAACTGCGGCGACATCGTCCAGGAGCACAAGTTCTTCCTGACCGTGACCGGGACGTCGGCTGAGGCCGGCGATGACGGTGAGGTAGGGCGGGGCAATCGCATCAACGGGCTGATCACGCCCTTCCGGCCGATGAGCATGGAGGCTGTCGCGGGCAAGAACCCGGTCAGCCACATCGGCAAGATCTACAACCGGATGTCGCAGATGATCTGTGAGCGCGTCGTCGAGATGGCCCCCGGATCGGAAGTCATCTGCTACATGCTCTCGCAGATCGGTTCGCCGATCACCGAGCCGCTGGTCGTCCACGTGGAAGTCGCCGGCGCGCCGGCGGCGACGGTCGATGGCCTGGCCCGCGAGGCGGTCAAGGAAGTGCTGGCGAGCTGGCAGCAGGTGCAGCAGGACTTCGTGCAGGGCAAGTTCCCTGTAGCGTAATAGAAGTGGGCATAGTCAACGGGCGCCGTCTGCGTATATGCGGGCGGCGCCTTTTCTTAGTACCACCGAGGTCTGCGCAGACAACGAGAGGTCTTAGTTGCCGGGAGATCCAAAGGCCCACCGCGCACCCACAGCCGCAGCCTAAAGCCTGCGACTACTGGCCACCAATCCTTGTGATCAACGATGGGTCGAAGGGTATCGCGTCGTGGCCGTAGTCGCACCTTTCAAGGTGCGGCTGTGGCAAGGTGGTGGGCCTTGCTGTTGTCACTGCTCTTGCGCGAAACCCAGGAGGAGGTAGCCCCGTGATAAGAACGATTCTTACATCGGTGCTGGTCGTCGTCCTCGGCGCAGGCTGCTGCGGTGCTCTAAGTGCCGCAGGCTTGTCCGAGCGGGAGAGCCATCTCCTCCTGAATGGCGATTTCGAACTTCCTTCAGCGGCCAAGCCGTCTCTGCCCCAGGGCTGGGACTGGAACATCTGGCAGGGCAACACGGCGGAAGGGCAACTGGATTCGGCGACGACCCACGGCGGCAAGTTCTCCTTCCGCCTGCGCAACTCGGAACCGGTCGCAGGGACCTTCGGCTGGCTCACGCAGATACTGCCGACCCTCGAGCCGAACACGGAGTACATGTTGAGCTTCTGGGCCAAGGCGGAGGAGAACGCCGGCGGCTGGGTGGCCCTCGAGATCAACGACGCCCAGCGCAAGAACAGGCGGGAGTTCCTTCTCTCCGGCACCGGGCGAAAGCCTACCGAGGCGGCGACCTTCGACTGGAAGCAGTTCACCTACAAGTTCAACACCGGCGAGGACATCGACTGGACGATACTGGTGTGCGCCGACGGTAAGGTGAAGGACCTCTGGCTCGATGATTTCGCGCTGGCGAAGGCCGCGCCGGCGAAGGCTTCCGCACGCCCCACGGTCAAGCCGTCGGCGACGCACAGCAGCGGTGACGCCATCTCTGTCAGGGACTTCGGCGCCGTGGGCGATCGGGTCACCGACGACACCGAGGCCATCCAGGCCGCGCTCGATTCTCTGGGCGAGAAGGGCGGGACAGTGCTTCTGGGCAACGGCAGGTACCTGACCGGGACCCTCGTCATCCCCGAAAACGTCGGCCTCGTGGGCGACCTGCAGACGCCGGAGATGCAGTACGACAAGGTTAAGCTGGCGGACCGCGACTACTCCGAAGTGGGGTCGCAACTCTGCCTGAAGCCCGGATGCTCCGTGCTGATGCGGCAGCTATCCTCGCTGCAGAACTGCCTGGTGATCCGCGCCGGCCTACCGATTCCCGCACACAACGATGCTGAGGCGACCAAGCTCGTCGCGGCCTTCTCGGGCAAGGGCATCATCGCCAATGAGACCGGGACCCTGATCCGAAACTGCCTGATCCTGGGGTTCGATACCGCGATCTACTCCGGCGGGCGGTCGGGCGGGGGCGATGGCGCTCGCGGCAGGATCATCATCGACCATTGCCGGATCGACTCGAACAACGGCATCGACATGTACACCGGCGCGGACGTCACCCACATCGATACCGTCCACTGCTGGGGATTTCTGACGGCGGCGGTGCCCGGGGTGACCGGCCCGAACCTGCATCGCAAGGGCACGGGAATCATGATCCGCCGAGCCGAATGGCTGCAGGTGTCGAACAGCTTCTGCTACGGGTACAAGACCGACTTCGGGTGTGAGGATGGATCGGCGGTGAGCTTCAACCACTGCCAGGCGGATTATGGCGGCCCCGACGAGGGCGCCGTGGGCTTCGCCTTCACCGGCTCGTCTGAGCTGTGCGCCATGCTCGGATGCACCGTCATCACCCAGCGCACCGGGGTGCTCGTCGACATGACCGGCCGGGCAGAAGGGTTCTCGAACAACCTCCGGATCGAGGGCTGCACCTTCGCCAACGGCCAGGCCATCGACATCCGCAAGGGCAGCGTGGTCGCGATTGGGAACACCTTCAACCGCGGCAACGGCATCAAGTCCGGGCCCGAGGCCGACCCCGTGATCATCGTCGGGAACTGCTTCGACCAATGCGGTGCGCCTCTGGCTCTGGACGAGAAGGGACTGGCGCGGTCGAATGTGCTCGGCAACAACTTCGTCCGCTGCAAGAGCCCGGTGGGCGAGGTCTTCAACGCTCCCGTTGTCTATCCGAAGTACACCGTGGCGGATCTACCCTCCGCGGCCACTGCCGGCGTCGGGGCCACTGTGTACGTAACCGACGCGCCGGGCGGAGCGGGGCTGGCTGTGTCCGATGGGACCAACTGGAACATGCTCGCCAAGTCGGGCATCCTCCCGCCGCCCAAAGCCGGGCCGTGAGCAGCAGCTGAGCCGAGCCGCTCGGCCGACGCAGCGAACGTCTCCCCGGGGATCCTTCGTCGGGCCCAGAACGCCCTCCTCAGGATGACATCCAAAGGCGAAAAGCAAAGGAGTCACAACACCCTCCAGACCGCCGTTTGCCTTTGGATGTCATCCTTGCGATGCGCAGCATCGCCGGGAGGCACAGTTGCGCCGACCGACGGATCCCCCGGACCGCTTCCGACCACGACGGGGTTGCCTCCCTGGCCGGAGGAATCGGGCCGTCCGACCCGAATTGCCCTCTCAGCGCTCGGCACCCCTGCTTCGCGCCCGAGTTAGGGAGGATTTCCCATGTTCCACTATGCCATGCTGATCGGGGTCGGACTCGCCCTCGTTGCGGGTGTGGAGTTCGGGTCACTGCGCGGTTACGACCTCGTGTGGCAGATCGGGACCTTCGATGACTCGCCGGCGGAGTTTGCCCTGGCGCCCGGCGATGCGCAGAAGTTCACGCAGCGCTTCCCCCAGGACCCCGTCTACACCATCAGCAAGAGCACGCCCGCCGACTGGCCCTTCATCCACCCGGACCAGGCCGACACCGCCTGGGGCGGCGTGCCGTATCACGAGTTCAAGATCCGCTTCGACCTTCCTCGCACGCCGACGGGAAGATATGCGCTGCTCGTGCGCATCACGGATGTCCACGAGAACATGCCGCCGCGGATGATCGTGCGCGTCAACGGCCACGAGCATGCCCAGCAGGTGGCGGTGGGGGAAGGGCGGGCGTACTTCGGCGACCTGGCCCACAACCGGCCGCGGTCGGTGTGGTTCAGCATCGATGCGGAGGAGCTGAAGTCGGGCGCGAATGAGATCGGGATCGGGCTGACGGGCGGGTCGTGGGTGGCGTATGACGCGATCGCCCTGATGCGGCGCGAGGGGACGGCGACCGCCGGGCGGCGGCCATCGTGGCGTGAACACTCGTTCATGGCGGCGATGGAGCCGCTGCACAAGGATTTCGCGACGCCCTCTGGCTGGGATAGCGACATGTTCGCCTGCGAGGGGCAGGGCGGGTGGCTCTACCTGTTCGGGACGAAGGGCAAGTCGGCCGGGCCGAGGGAGGGTCTGGCGGCGGAGAACTTCACGGTGGGCTTCGACCTGCGGGCGGCGCAGGGCGCGATGGGGCTGGAGTTCGCGGCTCCCCATGCGGCGCGGCCGTACTGGCGTGTCGAATGGCGTGAGTTCGCGGAGCGAACTCCGGGTGAGATCGGCCTCGCGGGCGCGACGCCGATGAAGCTCTCCGCCGGGACGTGGCGGGTTGAGGTGAGGAGCACCCCCGGGCGAGCGATCCTGACGGCGGGCGTGCTGGATGGGCCGACCCAGGAGCAGGAGATCGCCCTGCCGGGCAGCGGGCCGGAGGGTCGGCTGCGGTTCGTCGGGCTGGATGACCTGAGCCAGGCGTATGTCACGAACCTCAACTGGACGCTGCCGGTGGCCCTGCGCGCGAGGAACGATGGGCAGACGGTGAAGGTGACGGCGCAGGTGGCGACGCCGCATGGCGAGGTGAATGCGACGGCGCGGCTGGTGGCGGCGGATGGGCATGAGGTGGCGTCGCGATCGGCGCAATGGCCGGCGATGGAGGGGGACGTCGAGATCAGCCTGCCGGCGAAGGGCGCCGGTGCCCTTCGAGGGCCTCAGGGCCTACGGGGTGCGGAGGCGATCCTCGAGCTTCGGCAAGCCGGGCGGCGTGGCCCGATCATGACTGCCGAGGCGAGCGTCGTGAAGGCCCCGGCCCCGCGTGAGGTCGGGGCATCGAGGCCGCCCGGGGCGTATGTGATCGACGCTCCGGAGGGGCTGGTGGTCGGCAATGAGGCGTATGAGGTACTGATCCCCTCAGGCGGGAAGGCCGGGCCGAGCCTGCTCGTATCGCGCAGAGATGGGGTCATCCTCGCCGATCAGCCGTACAGCTACTCGCTCGATGGGCACGAGGGGCCGGTGGAAATCCTCGAGCGCAAGGCCGAGAAGGATCAGAAGGGCACGGCGAACGTTACTCTCAAGCTCCGGGCCGGCGACCTGATAGTGACGCATCGCCTGACCTTCCCGGCGGGCGATGAGAGCTTCGCGGAGCGGCTGAGCTTCGAGGTCGGGCATGAGGCTGACCTGCGGAAGGTCCGGTGCGGATGGGTGCGATCGCTCAGGGACTTCGAGCCCGGCGGCCAGCCGACGCTCATGCCGGTGCCGTGGCGGCAGGATACGTGGGGCGGGGCGAAGCTGGATGACCTCACGCCCGGCGAGGCGGTGTGGCTGCAGGGCTACTATCGCAACACCGGCGACTCGGTGAAGACGTGGACGCCCGAGCATGGCAGCGAGGGGTGGGTGTGGAACTGCGCCAAGGGCGGCACGGCCATCGTGAAGTACAACGACGACCTCATGGAGTGGTCGCTGCTTGATCGCGTCGAGCGAGGCGGAGAACTGGAACTCCGCTTCGGCGGCTGCGGGGCGTGGCATGACGACCCCGAGAGATGGGCGAAGGTCCCGGCCGGGCAGGAGGTCGCCGGCGGGTGGACGTACTATCTGGGCTACCGCGGGGCGTGGCAGGAGGGCTTCTACCGCTTCCGCGAGTTCATGGCGCGGCATGGAAACGGATGCCCCTTCAACTTCTCGCCGCCGGTGCACTGGAATGAGCTGTACGACAACAAGCTCTACTGGGGGCCCGATACCCCCGAGATGCGGAAGAAGCTCTACGGCCTCGACGACATCCTCTGGGAGGCGCAGAAGGCCCGCGATGCAGGCTGCCAGGCGCTATACCTGGACCCGGGCTGGGACACGCAGTTCATCGGGTCGCACGTCTGGGATGCGGCGAGGCTACTTCCTGCGGCCGAGTTCGTGAAGAAGATGCGGGACGAATATGGGCTCAAGGTCTCGCTGCACACGCCGCTGGCTGGCTGGGCTGCGGCGGCTGGGGCGTGGACCACCTATCCGAGGGAAGCATACCGTGTCGATGAGGCCGGGCATGTCCTCGAGGGCACTCTCTGTAGCGGGTCGAAGGCATATCTTGATGAAGAGGCGCGGCGGCTCATCGCCCTCGCGGACGCGGGGATCTGCTACTTCATGTTCGACGGCTCGTCCTGGACCGGGCCGTGCTTCGCCCACGACCACGGCCATCCGGTGCCGTACACTCACGATGACCAGATCAAGGCCTATCAGGATCTTGCGCAGAGGATCCATGCGAAGCATCCCGAGGTCATCATCGAGATGCACGACCAGATGCTGGGCGGGGTCCATTCGGTGTACGTTCCGACCTATTCGGGACATTCGCAGGGAGGGTGGGACGAGCGTTGGGCGAATGAGTACATGTGGGCCCCGCTGCAGGTGCTCAAGGACCGGCGGGCGATCAGCCTCTACTACTACAACC
>PMZA01000293.1 GCA_003170595.1 Armatimonadota bacterium | reverse complement strand
CCCTTGGCCGGGTCGAAGATCACCAGCTCCCCCATCCGCGGCACGCCGTGGTGCCCGGTGACGATGCCCACGACCTTGCTGGGGTGGCCCGGCATGGGCCTGGCGTAGAACACGCCGTTGGGCCAGTACGAGTTGCTGCCGTACAGCTCCGCCTGCCCCGTGCCGTCGGGGTTCATCTGGAACAGCCGCCGCGAGTTGCTGTGCGGCAGGTCGCTGTATTCCCATCGCAGGTACATCACCCGCCCGCTGGGCAGGACGGTGGGGCACCAGTCGTGGTCCTGGTCGAACGTCAGTCGCCGAATGGTGCCCGTGCCGTTGGGAGTGGGCTGCCAGGAGTAGAGGTTCGTGACGTGCGAGCCGCCGCAGACGCACGGCACGCCGATGAAGGGGGCCGTCGAGGTGAACATGACCCCGCCGCCCGGCAGGTAGCAGGCGTCGTAGTTGTCCACGTCGCCGTCGTCGATGAGCGGCAGGCACCGCAGCCGCGGCGTGCCCCCCGTGCCCGCCACGGCGGGCGGGTCGAGCTGGAACTCCCACACCCGCCACCGCCCGCGCTCGTTGGGCATGCTCAGCAGCAGCTTGCTTGCGTCGAAGTGCAGGTCCACGTCGCCGACGAACCGCCCGCCCTCGGGGGCCAGCAGCGTCGTCAGCTTCGGGCGGTCGCGAAAGTCCGTCAGCACGGCCAACTCGTTGTCGTACCCGGCCGGGTGGAGCGAGGAGTTGCTCTCCCAGTTGGCCGGCAGGGCCATGTCCTTCTCGCCGCGGCGGATGAGCAGGAGCCTGTCGAAGTCCAGCAGGGGGTTGGCCAGGGCCAGCTCGCGCACGGCCCGCCGTGCGCGGAAGTACGGCCCGGCCTGGTCGCTATCCGACACGCCCGCCGTGGCCGGCAGGGCCGCCACGGCCGCGGCGATCTCCGCGTCCTGCTTCTCGAAGGCCGCCACGTTCACGCCGGCGGAGCGCAGGTCCGCCGCCAGCAGGCGCCCGGACTCCAGCACCGCGCCGACGGCCGCGGCGTAGCGGGGGGCCGGCACCGTGCCGGCGGCCGGGGCCGCCGGGGTCATCCCCGCGGCCGCCGCGCGGCGAATGCCCGGGGACCACTCGCTGGTGCTGGACTGGTCGGCGGGCTTGTTCAGGGCGACGTTCTTCTTGGGCTCCTCGGCGCCGTAGACCTCGACCTCGTCGAAGTGGAGGAACGTCGGGGCCTCATCGGCGAGAGTGATCCTGACGAAGCGCGCCCGCGCCCCCTTGAGGCCGATGCTGAGAGGCTTGCCGTCGGTCTGGCCGAAGAACGTCGCGCCGTTGTGGCGATAGGCGTCGGCCCACGTCTTTCCGTCGTCGGATAGCTGGAGGACCAGTCGCGCCGCACGTGCGGGGATGTCGCAGCGGTTGAAGACAAGGACGCGATCGAGGGCCGTCGTCTGCCCGAGGTCGACCTGCCACCAGGGGTGCAGTTCGAGGTTGGTGTGGAAGCCCCACTTGCCGTCCTTGACGCCATCGACCGCGCCAAGGGCATCCTCCGCGGGCGTGACACCCGGGGCGCCGGGTCCGCGACGGGCAAGCTCATCCTGCTGGAGCCAGTCGGCCTCGACCTGCGCCTGGGTGCGCACGGCAGCAATGTCGGCCGCCCGCGCCTGCAGCGGAACGACCGCCGACAGAACCAGCACACAGATCAGGCCCGTTACCCTTACCGTGGCTTCACCGCCATGCCGTCCACTTCAAACAGCAGATCGTCGCGGCACACATCGGCCTCGACGAAGGGCATACGTAACAGGTTCGGCGCAACTTCCTCGAATACCTGCCGCACGACCTCGGGATCGCCGCCGCGCTTGATGAACACCGTCGCCCCCGTCAGGTCGCGGATCGACAGCCCGACCTGCCCGATGAGCGCGTCGATCGTGTCGAGCGTATGCCTGGCCTGGCCCTCCAGATCGCCGAGGAGGACCGTACATCCGGCGTCATCGATCGCCGCTGTGCCGGAGACATAGACCGTGTCGCCAGCCGCCTCACTGACCAGCATCGCGCGGGCGAACATCGACCCGTACTTGGTCGCGCCGCACTGCCGGGGGCTATCGAGCGGCCGCATTTCGATGCCGGGCCCCTCGACGGCGATGAGGTCCATCGCGCAGAGGGATCCGTCGGGCGGCGTGCCCTCGATGCCGGTGCTCGCCGGGACGTTGCTATTGCTGGTGTCGCTGATGAGAGCGAGGTCGCGGAAAACCTTCGTCCGCACCTTATTGAACTCGCCGTACCACGAAAGTATGTCGGACAGGTATATCCACGTCCGCGCGACGAGCTTGAAGTCGCTGCCAGTGATGTCCAGGAGCCGCAGAGTCTCGGCGTACATCTCGCGTGCCTGGGCGGCGGGATCGGGCAGGACTTCGGGCGACTGAAGGTTGCCGAGGAACACGCGTCGGATGCCGGGCTGCTCGAGGATCGCACCCACGGCACGACCGCCGTCGCGCACAGGCGTCGGGTTCGCGCCCGACACAGCCACCATGTGCAGCCCAGCCATGCCGATTCCGCCCGCGGGATTGCCCTGAATGTAGGTCGCCGGCCACGACGCCGGATCGAGGATCCGGCCCAACTCGGCCTGCCTCGCCGCCCTTACGTCCTGGCGGTAGCCGAGGCTCGCGAAGATGCGCTCCAGCACCGGCGTGGCTCCGGCCTCGGCGAGGGCATCCGCTGCGCTGCGATAGGCTGCCTCCGGGTCCGACGCTGTCACTGTCAGGTAGAGCAGATCGCCAACACGAGCCTCCAGCACGGCCGGTTCCTGCACGGTATTCTCAGCTTTGTCCATTGAAGTCTCCCGTCGCGTCAGTCATCCTGCGCTGGCCGAGACTCTCCCATCCCGGCTTGTTTCTCCATGCCGTGGCCTGGCGTCGCCTAGAGCGACTCGAGGTAGGCCTCGAGGTCGCGAAGCTGCTGCTTCGTAAGCTGCGATGTGTGGCCGTGTTTGTCGTCGTGGTTCGCTGTCGTCAGCACGTCCATGATCGTGACCGCGCTGCCGTCGTGCAAGTATGGTGCCGTCCGGAACAGCTCGACCAGCGTCGGAGTGACGAAGGCCCCGGTCGCGTCGTACTTGCCCTGCGTTCCCACGTCGTACAGCTTCTGATCCGTGAACAGCGGCGCAACATGGCAGGTCGCGCAGCCAACCTTCGGGTCGTTGAAGAGCTTGCGCCCGCGCTCGACGCCCGCCTTCATCGCCGGCGCAACCGCCACCGGACCGGGCTCGGCCTTCATGCTTCCGATGTAGGCCACGAGCGCGTCCACGTCTTTCTCATCCGGCTGCAGGAAGAGGATGAACTTGATCCCCGCGCGCGACGCCGCCCTTACATCCGGCCGCACGCCCAGCGCCATCACCGGCGCCATCCGGTTGGCCAGGAGCAGCGACTTCGTATTCTTCGGATTGCCGATGCCATCGTTGAGCAGGTCCCACATCAACCCGTCCGACCGGCCGTCGGGATGACAACTCGAACAGCTCTGCCAATGCTGGAAGCACAGGTCCGCGTCATGGAACAGGAAATCGCCCCGCCGCACCAGGTCCATCTCCTGCTTGGGCCCGAGGGCTATCGTCGCGGCGACTTTGCCCTTGTCCGTCCTCAGGCCCGTGACCGTGTCCGAGTAATAGTTGGCCGCATAGACCGTCGCGCCGTCAGGCGAGACCGCAATCCCGCATGGCCCCAGCCCGCCGCACGCCCACCGGTCTTTCACCTTCGTCCGCACCAGGAACGACAGGTCGTTGGCCAGGTCGGCGCGCTTGTCGACCGGCGTCGCGTCGATGGCCGCGTGGAGGGCGGTGCGATCGAGCACCGAAAGATCGTGCGTCCCGCGGTGGCTGACATAGATCCGCGCCCCATCGGCGCTGACGGCCACGCCGAGGGGATTCGCCACGCCCATCTCGAGGTCGTCGAGCAGGACCGTGGCCACAAGTTCGCGCTTGGCAACGTTGACGACCGAGAGCGCGTTGGTGTTCATCCACCCGCGCTCGACCTGCGTCGTGGGCACCAGGAATCGGCCCAGCACATGCGCCACATAGGCATACTGGCCGTCCGGCGAGCAGGCGATGCCGGCCACCTGGTTGGAGCCGAGGGGCAGCCTCACCTCGCCCGTCTTCTGCCGCGTGGCGACGTCGACGAGGGTGATGACCGAGGCGAGGTCGGGGTCATTGTCCGACCCAAGGGGGAGAGCGTTGCCGACGACGAGCGTGCCCGCGGCCTCATCGACGGCGCAGTAGCTGGGCTGGCGAGTGGCGGGGATGCGCGCCTTCTCGGCGCCTTCGGCCGTCGCGATCACCGACACGTCGTTGGTGAACCGGTTGCACACATAGAGCGTCGCGCCATCCTTCGACAGGGCCACGCCGTAGGGATCGCGGCCAACGTGGATCTTCTTCTCGACGGCGCGTTTCTCGGGGTTGACCACGGCGACGACGTCCGCTGTCGCGCAGGCGACGTAGACCTTCCGCCCATCCGGCGACACGGCGACGCCTACCGGCCCCTCGGGCAGCGGGATGGTCGCCACGACCGCCGCTTTCGCGGGGTCGACGATCGCCAGGGCATTGCCTGTATGCTCGGCCACATACAGCCGCGCGCCATCCGGCGAGAAGGCAAGGCACATGGGCGAGAGGTAGTGCGGCTGGGCGGCGGCCGTCACAACGCTGCTCGGCTGGGCGACGAGCAACAGACCGAGGACCGCGCAAGCTCCCAGAGGCCAAAGGTGAACAAAGGAGAAACGTCGCAGGGCCATGGAGATCTCCTGACGGCAGTCCGTACCCGCCATCTTACTACCCGCGGGCGTGCAGGAAAAGCGGCAGAGGCGAGCCGGCTGGGCCTTCAGGTTTCTGTAGGGCGGGCGTTCATGCCCGCCGCGGCTTGGTTCACGAATCGACGGCGGGGATAAATCCCCGCCCTACAGAAGACCAAGCGCTACTTGCCCACCGGCACCCACCACAGCGACTTCCAGTACGCACGGTCCAGCGCGTAGGTATCGACCGCCTCGCTCGCCCCCGGCATGTGGTCGAGGATGCCGTAGCGCACCAATTCGCGCAGATACGGCTGCGGCGGGCGGAATCCCGGCATGTCGAAGCGCTTGATCTCGTCCAGCCTCCGCCGCCCGGCGTCGATCATCGCCAGGAGCTTGCGGTAATCCGGATCGTCCTTGCTCTTGAAGATCGGCCCCTGCGGCTGGGACGAATCCTTCGCCTTGCAGCGGCTCCAACCGCCCGCCTCGACGGCCAGCGGCGCCAGGAGCATCAGCGACTTCTCCGGCCGCGTCAGGTTGAACACGATGTGGCGGGCGATCTTCAGGCGCGCGTCGTTCCAGTCGGGCGCCCAGAAGGATACGTCGCGCTCATCCGACAGGCTCCGCGGCAGGGCCATCTCGCCGTGGTGGCAGGAGGCGCAGCGCCGGTCGACGACCTCGGCGGCGGCCTTGGTCTCCGCCCAGTCGGTGTCGAGGTTGACGATGCCGTTGGCATAGTAGCCGCCGATCATGCCGCTGCCGAGCGAGCCGTAGGTGCCGGGATAGGGCGCGCCGGCCTCGATCCAGTAGCGGACCATCCGGATGTCCTGCGCCGAAGCCACGACGCCGTGATGGCCGCCGCTGAGCTTGTGCATGATCGGGCTGGCGACGGCGCCGATGGTGCGCGGCGGGCGGTTGCTGACGGCCTGGTTGCGCCCGTCGGAGAACTGCTGGCCCATGGTCAGCGTGTAGTAGCTGTGCGAGAACATTGGGCCACGGTCGCCGGTGAGAATCACACCGCCGGAGGCCGGTCCATGCCCGCCCGGGCCGGCTTCGTAGCCGTGGCAGGAGACGCAGTTGCGGTCGAGGACCGGCTGGATATCGCGGGGGAAGTCGTAGACATCCGGCACGCCCTCGATCGGCGTCGGGGCTGTCGGCGGTTGCCTCTGGGCCAGGGCAGGCAGATGGGGTGAGGGCGCCTCGGTCCGTTGCTCATGGCAGCCGGAACAGCTTGTGAACTCACCCGGCTCGACGGTCGTGAAGCTCTGCATGCGCTTGACCGTATTGTCGTCCTTATCGAGGGCCACGAAGAACACGCTCCGCAGCGCGGGCAGTTCCATGTAGGCCGACCCGTCCGCAGCGACCGGCACCGTCCCCACGACGCGCTCGAGGGTGAAGCTGCCGCCGTAGGTGATCGGGTCCATCCCGCCCGTGTAGTTGATGGGCTTGGGCAGAGTCTCCATGACGAGGAGCTTCGCGATGTCGCCGGGCTTCACCCCGGTCATGTTCCGCCCCTGATAAACGTTGAGGAGCAGGAGCCGCCCGGTCGCCTTCGCCAGATCGACGCGCGGCTGGATCACCGGCTCGCGCGGGCGGGGGACCAGCGGGCGCGGCTCATGCAGCCACATCCCCGCGTTCATCTGCGCATCGGTCAGATGGTAGAGGGCGCCCTTCACGCCATCCGGTGTGAGGAAGTCCAGCTCCGGCCCATCGGCGGCGAGGAAGTGGCCCTCGTCGAGGGCATAGGGATCGCGGTAGTTGTCGCCCGGCGCGATCGATTGCACGACGCCCTGATCGTCGGGGCCGTCGCCCGGGTCGAGGGTGACGAGATATCCGGCGTGGTCGGTCTTGCCATGGCCCGGGGAGAAGATGGCGACGATGCGGTTGCTGCCGGGGACGGGCTTAGCGTCGATCATCACCGTGCTCGGGTGGAGGTTGCCGTAGAAGATCATCTGCGCCGTGCCATCGGGGTTCATCGTCCAGAGGTGGTGATAGTCGACCTGGCTGCGGTCGATGTACTCCCAGCGCGTATAGAGGAGTCGGCCATCGGGCATGACCCACGGCGTATTGTCCTGCTCGATGTTGGCCGAGAGTTCGCGGATATTCCCGCCGTCGGCGTCGCAGCGGAAGAGGTTGGCCACCTGCGTCAGCCAGCAGTTGACCCACCGCTTGCAGCGGCTGGAGATGAAGATGAGGCTGCCGTCGGGGATGTAGGTGGGCTCAAGGTCGTCGTAATCGCCGCTGGTGAGTTGGCGGAGGCCGGTGCCGTCGGCGTTGATCTCGTAAAGGTGGTATTGCTCGGTGCCGCCTTTGCGATAGCTGAAGAGGACTTTCGTGCCGTCGTAGTGGACCTGCGGATCACGCACTCCGCCGCNNGGCCGGTGCCGTCGGCGTTGATGTCATAGAGGTGGAAGTGCGTCTCGCCACCCTTGAGGTAGCTGAAGACGATGCGGTGGGCGTCGTAGCTGACCTGCGGATCGCGGACACTGCCCTTCGGGTCGTCGAGGAGAATGCGGACGGCCCCGGTGGCGACGTTGAGGACGCAAAGCTGGCCGCCCCCGACGTGGTAGCAGACCTGGTCGGTGGAGGCGGCGTAGTAGCTGAAGTTCGCGTACCAGTGGCCGTCGTAACCCGGCGCGCGGACGGCGAAGACTATGTCCTTGCAGCCCATCGCGTCGAGGGCGCCGAGGGCGCGCTTGCCGGCCTCGCGGGCGGCGACTTCTCGCTGCTCGGCCATCTCCCGTTGGGCCTCTTTGAAGGCGGCCTCGGTGACGGGGTCGGGCGAGTCTATCTCCCAGATGGAGACGTCCGGCCAGGGCCCGTTCTTCGTCGAGTAGATGCGCAGGAAGCGGGCGCGGGCGTTGATGCCCTTGATCGTGGTGACCTCTTCGACACCGTCCTTGCGATCGTAGATGGTCCGCCAGTCGCGGCCGTTATCGGATAGCTGCGCCTGGTACTCGACGGAGAAGGCGTGTTCCCAGTGGATCGAGAGGGCGTTGATGGGGATGGGCTTGCCGAAGTCGATCTGCCACCACTGCACGCCAGCGGCGCCCGCGCTGGCCCAGCGAGTGGTCATGTCAGCGTCGAAGGCCCTCTCGGCGGGGAAAGAGTAGCTCTCGTAGGAGGAGGACGACGTCACCACCGGCGGGTCATCGGCCCGCGCGCAGGCGAGGAGGAGAACTCCCCCCATCAGAGCCAGCAGAGCTACCAGGCGACTCCTCATCGAGACAGTGACCTCCGGGCCTCGGGACGAGCGGTTGGCCAAGAATAGGTAACCAGTTCATGTGTCACGCATGCGTGACTCTTAACCTAGCGGCTCTGGACCCGCTACTGG
>PMZA01000156.1 GCA_003170595.1 Armatimonadota bacterium | reverse complement strand
CACCCCGCTGGGGCCCTGGCCCCTGACCCCACGCGGCATAGAACGCCGCTTTCTCGCGCCGAGCGGTACCCGCCTGCGAGGCGATGCGCCGCGGGCGAAGGGCCAAGAGGCGTGCGTGCGGGAAAGATTGAGTGCTTGAGCGCGCTCTTACGCGCGGCTGGGCCGCGCGTGGCGACCGCGCTCAAGCGCCAAGTTCGCGCACCGGGGGCAAAGGGCCCCCGGACCCCCTAAGGGCGAAGAGCGATGGCAGAGCCATCGCCCAGTGAAAGATAAGGAAGGGGTGAGAAGGATGAGAGTGCTCGATACGTTCAAGCTGGATGGGCGGGTCGCGGTCGTCACGGGTGCGGCGCAAGGACTGGGAAAGGCTATGGCTCAGGCTCTCGCTGAAGCCGGAGCAAGCATCGCCATCCCAGACATCAACGGCCCCGGTGCTCATCAGGCCGCTCAGGAAATCGGCGAGTTGGGCGTGAAGACCCTCGGCATGCATTACGATCTCACCGATCGCGAGCAGGCGTGGGCGATGATCGATGAGGTTCACGAGAAGCTGGGCGGGCCCAATATCATCGTCAACAATGCGGGCATCACCAGGTGGTCGCCCGCTGAGGAGATGTCGCTCGAGGACTGGCAGGACGTCGTGCGCATCAACCTCGACGCCGTCTTCTTCTGCTCGCAAGCCGCCGCAGGGAAGATGCTCGCCACCGGGCGCGGAGCCATCGTCAACATCGCGTCGATGTCGGGGTTCATCTGCAACTACCCGCAGCCGCAGTCCTCCTACCACGCGACCAAGGCGGCGGTCGTGCATCTCACGAGGTCGCTGGCGGCGGAGTGGGCCGACCGGGGCGTGCGGGTCAATGCGATCGCGCCGGGGTACATGAACACGGGGCTGGCCGCGCCGTATTTCGCCGACCCGAAGTATGGGCCGAACTGGGTCGGGCGGACGCCGATGGGCAGGCCGGGTGAGCCGGAAGAGTTGGGGCCGGCGGTCGTATACCTGGCGTCCGATGCGTCGAGCTTCATGACCGGGCACACGTTGATCCTTGACGGCGGGTATACGTGCTGGTAGGCATCGGGGAAAGAGGCCACAGCGGGTCCACCCCCGCGGGCTGGAAGCCCGCGGCTACAGCACCTGGAAGCATACGGCGCGGCGGAGGAGTTGGGAGCACCGAGGCAAGGCGGGGGAGGATCACAGCGCGTCCGTGAGGTAGGTCAGGAAGCGGGCGGCGACGTGATCCCAGGTGAAATCTGCGAGGACGCGGTCGCGGCCCTGCTCGCCCATCGCTGCCGCTGCCGCGCGGTCCGACATGAGTGTCCGCAGGGCCTCCGTAAGCCCGCCCACGTCCTCGGGCTCGACGAGAAGACCCGTCTGGCCGTGAACGATCGCCGACGGAACGCCGCCTGTCCGCGCGCCAATCACCGGCTTGCCAGCCGCGCCGGCCTCCAGATAGACCAGCCCAAAACCCTCTGGCGGCTGGCCCGGGACATCGCGGCTGGGCATCACCAGCGCGTCGCAAGCTGCGTACCAGGCAGGGAGGTCCGCGTCCGGGACCGGGCCGGCGAAAAGTACGCGGTCCTTGAGGCCGAGACCCTCAGCCATGGACTCCAGCACCGCGCGCTCGGGGCCGTCGCCGATGATCGCGTAGCGAAGGTCGGGATTCGACGGGGCGAGGTCGGCCAGGGCGCGGAGGACGAGGTCGTGGCCCTTGCGGCGGACAAGGCGAGCGACGGTGAGGACGAGGAAGGCGTCGTCGGGAAGGCCAAGGCGATCGCGGAGGGCATGGCCGGCGTCGGCGGTAGAGATGAGGGAGTCGGGTGAGACGCCTGCGCCGATCATGCGCACGCGCTCCTCCGGGACGCCGGAGCGGAGGAAGTTGTCGGCCGTGTAGTCCGAGATGGACATGCAGAGCGTGGCGGCGGAGAGGACGCGGCGCTGCAGGTAGGCGCGTAGGGGGCGGCCACGCTCGGGCATGAACTCGCGCCCGTAGCCGAGGAGGAACATGTTGGCGGTGACCCGCCGGCGGGCGAGCAGGTAGGCCGGACCCTCCGGCATCCACTTGGTGGCGATGACCGCGGCGGGGTTGTTGCGGCGCACGTCTTCGTAGAGGCCGTTGTACATCGACCACGCGAGGGCGGGCTTGGACGCGCCGGATACGCGAAGGGTCTGGTAGGGCAGGCGGCCGTCGAGGTCGTCGGCAGTGGGACGCTTGGGTGCGATGACCGTCGCTGAGTGACCGGCGGCCACGACGGCGCCCACCAGCTCGAAGACGTAGCGCTGAATCCCGCCGAGGTCCGGCGGGAAGTCGCCTGCCAGGAACGAAAGGTGATAGGAAGGCTCTGCTGGATCCATCGCCGGAATACTAGAGGAAGAGGGGCCAGGAAGGCAAGGTGGCCAGGCCGCGGGATGCCCCATGCGCCTGGCGGCTAGGAGCTGCCTTTCGTCTTCGCGCGCCCTTTCTTCGTCGGGCGCGTGCTAAGGATCCCGTGAAGGTGGTCTATCACGGCTGTGACATCCGGCCCGACTAGACCGGGCGCACCTGCCGCCGCCTGGTCGGACAGGGATGCGAACTGCTTCTCGAAGGCGCGCACAGTGGTAAGGACTGTCGGGGCGTGCCAGTTGAAGACGGTCTGGCGATAGCCTCCGGGCCTGGGGGCGAGGGACTCGGCCACGAACCAGTCACCCAAGATGGTCAGGTTGCCCCCGCGTGCGGCGTCGGATGTAAGGACCTCTATCTCGACGCCCGAGTCGCGCAGTTTCGCGAGGGCGTCGCGGAGGATCTTCAGCCGAGTTCTACGGGCTTTGGGGCTGTTGCCTCTCCACTCGAAGGAGGGATCGATGATGAGGCGGCAACCGGCCCTTGTGGAGTAGGCTTCGAGGGTCAGCCGCTCCTGCCTCTGCCATCGGTGGAGGTACTGGCTGCCCTTTATCTTGCCGTCGCAGCGGTCCCAGATGGGATCGATCTCCTCTGCGTCGGACAGAGAGAGGGACGAGAAGGCGGCACGCTGGAGCAGGGGGCCGGTCGTGGGGCATTTCAAGAACTGCGAAACATAGTCCGCCAGCATTCTGGTGCGGTCCTCGCTCGAGTCCGCGATCTCGACGAGGGCGCGGGGCATCGCCGGGGTGGGCGAGATAAGTTCCTCCAGCCCCGCGGCCTCGAGACACTTAGCGATCTCAGTGACACTGGCATCCGCGGGGCATTGGAGGGCCTCGATATCGGCGATCATCTCGCCCGGATCAGTGCCCACGGCGAGAGGGAGGACCGGGACGTTGAGGGCGAGGGCGTACCCCGTTTCCTGCTGCACCCAGGGACGAATCTTGGAGTTCTCGGTGATCAAGGGGATGAAGAGGTGGGAGTGGGCGATCTTGTTCTTCAACGCCTCGGGGAAGGAAGCGCCCGGGGCCAGGTGAGGGTCGTAGTCGGGCTTGAGGTCGAGATCCCAGAGGGCTTGCTCGAGCTTGCGTGCGAGCGCCCGGTCCTCGTGCGCGTAACAGATGAACACACGGTAGGGATGCATATGGCTGTCCTCCCTTCGAGGCTGGCAGATGAGGAATCCCCAGATATCGGCGCAGGTTTCCACGCGAGCAGGCCCTTCCCTGCCGGGATAACCCGCTCTGAGGGGTATATGCGGTGTCGGTGTCGGCGACGAAGCCATCGGTGCGGGGGCGTGGCCCGGTTGCACCGCTAGTGGGGGCGTGGGTATAATGGCGGTCCCGTCGCCCATAGCAAGGGCGGCGTTCCACGTTTGCGGGGCCAAGACCCCGCTGGAGGAATGGATCGTGCAAACCACAGTTAAGCCCCTTCCGGGCAGCCAGGCGGAAATCACTATCACCTTGGAGCCGGCCGAAGTCGCCACCTACTTCGACAAGGTCTACTCGCACCTCTCCCAGGGGCGCATCCGCGGCTTCCGGCCCGGGAAGGCCCCGCGCGCCATCATCCGCGGCTACTTCGATGACGAGCAAATTCGCGCCAGCGCCTACATGGAGATCGTCGAAGACGTCCTCCCCAAGGCGATGGAAGAACTCGGCGAGCGCAAGGTCCTCGGCGACCCCGGCTTGCCGTCCTTCGATGAGATCACCATCGCCGAGGGCGAAGGCTTCACCTTGCCAGTTACCGTCTCGCTGTACCCTGAGGCGGAAATCGGTGACCTGGGCGAGGTCAAGCTTCTCCGGTCGACGGCCGAAGTTAAGGATGAGGATGTCGACCGCGTCATCGATCGCATGCGCGACCAGAAGGCAACGTGGGCCGAGGTCACCCGGGCGATCGGCCCTGGCGACCGCGTGACCGCTGATGTGGTCGTGCACATCGGCGACGAAGAGAAGCTGCGGCAGGAGGACTTCGTCATCGAAGCCCTCGAACTGAAAGATGAAGAGGCCAAGACCATCCCGACGAGCGTGCTCGGGCACCTGGTCGGGCAGGCGGTCACCGTCGAGGAACCCTTCGGCGACGATCATGCCGATGAGGAAATGCGCGGGAAGACCGCTAAGTACGAAGTCACCATCAAGAAGATTGAGGAAAAGCAACTGCCTGAGGTCAACGACGACTTCGCCGGCGACATGGGCGAGTACACCAATGTAGACGACATGAAGGCCGACATCCGGCGCCAGCTCGAAGAGCACGCTGGTGAGCATGCGCAAGAGGCGCTGGAGTCGCAGGCGGTCGGGTACATCCTGGCCAACACCGACGTTGAGGTGCCGGAGATCCTGGTCGCGCAGGCGACGGCGGCGCGGATCGATGAACTCGAGCAGGAGCTTGAGGGCATCGGCGCGAGCCTCGATGAGCTGATCGACGCGGGCAGCCTGGACATCGAGCGGGTCGAGACCGCGGAGAGGCAGCGGGCGATCCTGGGGCTGGAGACGCGGATGGCTATCGAGGCGCTGCTCAAGAAGGAAGGCCTCGAGGCCGAGGAACAGGACATTGAGGCTGAGATCGCCGCGCTGGCCGAGTCTACGAAGAATGAAGTGAGCTTCGTAAAGCAGGCCTACGAATTGCAGGAGGAAGTGCAGCAGCAGGTGGACTCGCGCGCGAAGGTGCGGCGGGCGCTGCGGTTCGTCATCGAGAAGGGCGAGGTCGAGGAAGTGCCGTCGGCCGAGTTTGATGAGCGCCACCGTGAGCTTCTCCGCGAGCTTGAGGAGAAGCGGCGGGCGCTGCGGATGGAGAAGTCGTCGGCGTTCGCGGTGGAGGAAGGCGAGGGCGAGGCGGAGGAAGGGGCGGAAGCTGCTGAAGAGGTAAAGGAAGAGGAAGGGGCCGGCGAGGCTGAAGTCGAAGAAGAGAAGGGTGAGGTTGAGGAAGCGGTTGAGGAAGGAGAGGGCGAGGCTAAGGCCGAAGAATAGATAGTAAGGATAAGGTTGCGGGGCGCGTGGGTAACATAGGTGATTGAGGCGGGGATAGCGGGCGAGTCCTGGGCGTGCGTCGTGCGGGGATGCTTCTGAGCAGCACAAGGCGCTGCTCCATCAGGATGACAACCAAGAGCACAAAGACAAAGACAGCCCGCCACCACAGATCCTTCTGAGCAGCACAGGTCGCTGCTCCATCAGGATGACGAGCTAGAGCGAAAAAGCAGGCCCAGTTCGCATTGCCATACGCAGGGAAAGGAGAGTGGGAAAAGCAATGCTGATCCCAAGCGTCATTGAACAGACCCCCCGCGGGGAAAGGATCTTCGACATCTTCTCCCGCTTGCTCCGCGATCGCATCGTCTTCATCGGCACGCCGATCGATGACGTCATCGCCAGTCTCACCATCGCGCAGATGCTCTTCCTCCAGGGCGAAGACCCCACGGAGCCCATCAACCTCTACATCAACAGCCCCGGCGGGGCCATCACCGCGGGCCTGGCGATCTACGACACCATGCAATACATCACCCCCGAGGTGCATACGTGGTGCGTCGGGCAGGCCGCGTCGATGGCGGCTGTGCTGCTGTCGGCCGGGACGCCCGGGCACCGGTACGCCCTGCCGTTCTCGCGCATCCTCATCCACCAGCCGTGGGGCGGGATGGAAGGGCAGGCTACCGACATCAAGATCCAGGCCGAGGAAATCCTGCGGCTGCGCAAGTGGCTCAACGAAATCCTCGCCAACCATACAGGGCAGACTTTGGAGAAGATTGAGAACGATACCGAACGCGATTACTACATGACAAGCGCTGAGGCGAAGATCTACGGGCTGATCGATACGGTGGCTGAGAAGCAGCCGGAGTTCAAAGTCTAAAGCGAAGAGCGCGGCGGGGCCTAAAGCCCCGCCCTACAGCAAGCGAAAACCAACTGCCCTTGCGGTCAGAGCTTCGCCTGCAGCCTCACGATCGCGTCCGCCAGTTCCCTCCGCTTGGCGTCGAAGACCTGCGGCGGGTTTTTCTCCAGGAACGGCTCCCGCCCGCTGTGCTCGAAGGACATGTCGGCCATCACGTCGTCGTAGGCACGTTGCGCCCGATCGGCCTCGGCGATCGCCACCGGCTTGCCCGATGCCCGCGCCTGCTTGATAAGCTCCTGCAGCGTGAAGGCGTACCGCGTATCGTCGATGCCCTCGCGCACGCCCTCCCAGGCAAGCGTCGGCACCGGCCCATCCACCGCCGGCTTGACGTACATGAACCCGGGGTCGACGTAGGTCTTCTCGTCGGCCGGCACGTTCAGTTCCACCCACCACGTATAGACCCACTGCCCGACGCCCTTGACGCCCGCCTTCCACGCGTGGAGGCCCCAGTACAGCCGGTCGAGCGAGGGGTTGTGGCCGAAGGACGCGCCGTTGTACATCCAGTAATCGTGCCCGGCCTTGGCGCAGAAATCCGCCCCGGCCTGGCTCTCCACGCCGTAGCACATGATGTCCACCCACGGGCTGAGGGTCACGTTCTCCCCGCGCCACGGACCCATGTCTTCCATCGTCTTGACGTCCGGGAAGTTGTCCTTCACGAGCTTGTTGTAGTACTTCGCGTAGACCATTCCCTCATCGCGGCCGCCGGGCTCATCGACAACCTGGACGCCGGCGATGGGCGGCCAGTGTTTCGTCTTCGCGAGGGCGAGATATTGCCTCAGGGCGTCGAGGTACACGGTATCGAACTCGGGCGTGAAGGGCTTGAAGCCGAGCTTCACCTCGATGACATCGCGGAAGGCGTCCATGCTCCCGAAGAGCCATGGCCGCGTGAAGCCCGCGCGCATGTAGGACTCGATGATCGTCGTCAGACTGTGGGCGAAGTAGTTGTCGGCCTGCCGGCAGACGCCCCATTTCGTGAAGTCCCAGACGTACTTGTCCCCCACCTTCTTCACGTCGGCATCGGGCCAGGTCCACAGGCTGCTCATGCCGTGCTCGCGCATGTCGACCATGCACTTGTCGAGGTTCTGCGGGTAAAGCTCGGGGTGGTTCGGGAGGAGGAAGCACATCATGTACAGCGTCGGGGCCTCGCGCAGATGGATGGGCAGGACCTCGACCTCGAGCTTCACCGACGCCGGCTTGCGCCCCGATGCGCGGAGGTTGATCGCGCCGGTGTACTTGCCCGGCCGCGCGTTCTCGGGAGCATAGACGGTGACCCAGAACTGCTTGGCCGTCTCGCCGGCCATGTTCACCGAGGCGCGCCGCTCGAGGAACTCGGGCACCATCGCGATGCCGAGGCGGTAGCGAGCTGGATAGTCGCGGGTGACGCGGACCTCGAGGTTATCGCTCTTGATGACCGCGCCGCCGGGGCCGACGAGGTCGGTCGGGGTTGCGCTCAGACCCTCGGTTTCCTTGATCGCGTAGACCGAGAAGGACGTCGCCTCATACTGGCCGAGACTCGTGAACAAGGAGAGCTTGTCGGCGCGATTGTTGGGGAGGCTGAACCAGTAGATGGGCGAGCAGTAGTGGCGGGAGAAGATGACGTAGCCGCGATCCTTTTCCTCATCGGTGGGCGTGACGCCCCACTTCTCGCGGCCCATCATCTCCTCGATGACATACTCGCGAAGGCCGTTGGGACCGATGGCTTTGCGACTGTAGGGCCAGTGCAGCGGGTCATCGGGGAGCACGCTTCCCGCGGCGGCGAACCCTCGCGGCATGGCCGAGGCCGACTGCGCGAACAACGCCGTCAGAACGAACACCATCAGACTTGCGGCAACGACGATACGCATTTCGTAACGCCTCCTAGTCGGAAAGGCCCACCGCGCAGCCACCCCCGCAGCCTGAAGGCTGCGACTACTGTTCACCGAGCCTTTGTGATCACCGAACGTTACCCTTCTACAATTCGTCAGCTCATCGAAACCTGAAAAGGCATCGGGTCGTCGGAGTAGTCGCACCCTTTAGGGTGCGGCTGTGGCTGGTGGTGGGCCTTGCTGCAATATGGACGGACGCACGGTACCGCTTGAACATATCCGCGCCTGTCGGAGTATAATCTCGCAATTATGTGCGGCGCCGTGTCTTCCGGTCGCAGCCTGAGACGATCACGACGAGGTCATCCAATGGCGACAAACACGCCCTCACCGATCCCCGGTCAGTACCCCACGATGGACTCCCTGCTTCCGCCCGAGATGGCGCGCAAGGCCGAGGACATCGGCGTGCGCAAGTCGGACATGGACTCGTGGAGCGTCTTCGTGCTGGCGATCATGGCTGGTGCCTTCATCGCCCTGGGCGCCATTTTCGCCACTGTCGCCCTCAGCGGCACGGCGGATGTCGTCGCCTTCGGATGGGCCCGCGTCATCGCCGGCTTCGTCTTCAGCCTCGGCCTGGTCCTCGTAGTCGTCGCCGGGGCCGAGCTGTTCACCGGCAACATCCTCCTCGTCATGGCCTGGGCCAGCCGCCGCATCGGCACGCTTCACGTGCTCCGCAACTGGGCCATCGTCTACGCCGGCAACTTCGTCGGCTCAGTCGCCACGGCCGTCCTTGCTTTCCTCGCGATGCACTACATGATGGGCAAGGGCGCCGTCGGAATGACGGCCCTCACCATCGGCCTCGGCAAGGTCAAGCTCGATTTCGTGCAGGCCGTCGCCTCGGGCGCGCTGTGCAACGGCCTCGTCTGTCTCGCCGTGTGGATGACCTATAGCGCTCGCACGACCACCGACCGCATCATCGCCATCCTGCTGCCCATCGCGGCCTTCGTCGCGGCGGGCTTCGAGCACAGCGTGGCCAACATGTACTTCATCCCCTTCGCCCTGTTCATCAAGGACGGGGCGCCCGCCGCCTTCTGGACGAGCATCGCCAAGACGCCCGCCGACTTCGCCGATCTGACCTGGGCCGCGTTCTTCCTGAAGAACTTGATCCCGGTCACGCTCGGCAACATCTTCGGCGGTTCGGTCCTGGTCGGCGCCTTCTACTGGGTCGTCTACTTGCGCAAGCAGCGCGAGGCTTAACGCCCCCCCGAGGAACGCCGCCCCTGGCACCCAGCTTGTCATCCTGAGGGCGGCAGTTTGTGCCGACCGAAGGATCTCCTTTTGTCCCCTCACGGCACTCGTCGGTTGGTGGTTGCTCGAAAGGCCAACAAGAGGTCCTTCGTCGGCGACTTGAGGGTCGCCTCCTCAGGATGACAGACGAGGCCGGCTATCGCTGGTCTGAACTGACCGCCCCGCCGCGCCCTACAACAACCATCCCCCGCTAACGCAGCGGATCCAGCAGGGCCATCGCCTTCTTGATGTCCTCGATCTGCTGCGGCCCGCTGATCTCGCGCTCGATGGTGAGATGCCCGCTGTAGCCGCACTTCTTCAGCTTCGGCACGAATACCTCAAAGTTTACCTTGCCCTCGCCCAGCGCCTTCTCGACGCCCAGGCTCCGCCCGTCAGTCGGGTACTCGCCGTCCTTGATGTGCGTGCCGCGGACCCACTGGCCGAACACGTCCAGCGCGTCGACCGGATTCGCCTTGCCGTAGAGGATGAGGTTGGCCGAGTCCAGGTTGATGCCCAGGTTCTCGGTGCCGATGTCCTGGATCGTGCGCAGCAGCGTGACCGGCGTCTCCTGCCCGGTCTCGAACCAGAACTCGACGCCCGCCGCCCCGCACGCCCACGCGACCTGCTTGAGCGCCACGATCGTCCCCGCGTAGAGCGGATCGCCGGGGAACTCGGGGATGAAGCCGCAGTGCGTGGTGATCGACTTAACGCCGATCGCGCCGGCGATCCCGGCCGCGTGGCAGAGGGCCTGCACGCGATCCCAGCGGTACTCCACCGGCACGAGCCCTATGGTGATCGGCCCCTCGATGAAGTCCCACGTCGCCGGGCCGGGCAGTCCCGCCCACAGCGTCGAGATCGTCACGCCGTACCGGTCAGCCGAGGCCTTGAGTTCCTGCGCAAGCTCGAGGCAGCCATAGGGCGGCCACATGCACTGGCAGGTGTCCAGGCCCTGCTCCGCCACCTTCGACATCGCGTCATCCGGCGTCGTCGCGATGTGCGTCATCACGCCAAGTCTGAGCTTCTCATCGGCCATCGTCAGCACCTCACCGTTTCTTTGTCCCGCCCACCTTCGCGGGCCGTGTGTTCAACGCCGCCCGCGGCGGTCCTTCATTGCAGGCCAACCTTTCGTGCGGCACGCAGGGCCTTGAGCCGCGCGTCTAGCTCCTTCTGCCCGCCGAGGCCGAAGGTCAGCGACATCCACGTCGACCAGCTTTCGCCCGGCTTCAGGTTCAGGTTGTAGTAGGCATGGGCCGTGCCGTCGTTGCCCATCCCGCCGAGCTTCCACATCTTCTCGTCGGCGGCGAGGGCGAAGTAATGCCCCTCGTCCTCGGCGATGAGGACGTTGTCATCGGTAAGCTCGTGGCGGTCGTCGGTCCACGGATCGCCGCTCGCCTCGAGGTAGCCGGGATAGCCCCAGCCGTTCCACATCCACAGCCGTCCGGTGCGCGGCTTGGTGTCGAGATTGGTGATGCGCAGGACGACGCCCATCCACGGGTCACCCCGTCGCAGGATGAGATCGCGGGCGATGCGGCACGTGGTCGACTCGACCGATGTGGTCACCGTGAGGGTGTCGGGCCCGTCCTGGCGGACCTTGATCCGCGAGTTGGTCGCCCACCCGTCGAACCAGTCGATGATCCGCTCGCGCAGCAGCCCCAGCGAGGCATTGCCCGTCGCCGCGTTGATCGGATTGTCGGCGAAGAACACCTCGTCGATGTTCTCGGCGACGCCATTTTGCTTCAGCGTCCAGTCGGGCGTTGCGATGACGAGGCCGCCGTCGTGGGGCAGTAGCGTCACCTTGTACGGCGCCAGGTCGATGATGCGATCGTCGCGATGGTTGATGACCGTGCGCGCGTCGGACCACAGCAGCAGCGCCTTGTACACGACCTGCGCGAACTCCTCCGACCCCGCGCGCTTGCGGTCACGGACGATGGCGGGGGCCTCCCCGCGCAGGGCAGCGATCGTCGGATCAGCGTCGGCGCGACCGGTGAGCGCCGCCTTCCGCACATCCGCCGCGATCAGGTCCGCCATCTTCCGAAGCCCGCCCGACGCGCCGTCGACATCACCCGCGCGCAGCGGCGCATACACCAGGTCGTCGAGTTGATTGACTCCCGCCACAGCCCGCAGGTCGTCGCCGTCCACGGTCTGATACGGCCACAGCGCATAGCCGTCGGTGCCCGCGCGGAGGCAGTCGTAGCACGTCGCGATCAGTTCGCTCGGCGGCTCGTCGACCCAGAAGCCGGTGTCGACGCACACGATATTGCGGGCCTTGCCGCCGTACTTCATGTAAGCCTCAGCCTGCGGCTTCATCCAGCCGAGAGGGGCCTTGTCGTTGCCCTGATAGATCATGGGCGCGCCGACATCGAGGTAGCGGTACATCGCTTCGGTGTCCATGCCGAGTTCGCTATGCGCGGGGATGACGTAGCCGCCCAGGCGGAAGGGTCTGCCCCGCGCGGCCGAGATGCGCGCCGCCGCGTCGGACAGCGAGTGAATAGCCTCGGTCGTGCTCTCCTCGCGTACCTTCCGCCACAGCGCGAGGATCTTCGGATCATCGAGCGCCGCGACGAGTTGCTCGCGCGTGTAGTCCCGGCCCGCCGCCTTGCTGAAAGCCGCCAGGCACTTGGGGCAGAAGCAGGCCTCGCGCTCCGTGCTCTCGACGGTGATGAAATCCCAGAACATGCCGTCGGAGCCGACGTCCGCCGAGGCCTTCATCTGCGCCGCCATCGCCTCCAGCCGCTTTTGCGACCGGGGGCACACCCAGCCGGTCTTCACCGAGCCGTCGGCGCGGATCTGGAAGTCCTCCTTCGGCTCGGTCTGGTCGGGGAAGGCCGAGTGGTAGTCGAAGATCCAGAAGCCCGCGTCGTGAAGTTGCTTGAGGCGACCGGGCGTCTTGGGGTCGTTGACGTCGATGGTCGACTGCAGGGAGTTGTAGCCGAGCGGCCTGACGACGCTGAGCAGGAAGGCGACGTCGGCATCGCTGTTGATCGCGATGGCCCCGATGCCGCGATGGAAGCCGAAGCTGTTTCCGCCCACGCAGAAGCCCAGACTCACGCTCGCGCAAAGGATCAGCACCGGCAGCAGGCGTCTAAGAGACCTCGCTCTCATGGCTTGCCTCCTTCAGCCAGCACGCCTGCCAGCCGCTTCGTCAGGAATTCGTAGATGATCTGATTGGTATCGGTGTGGCTGCCGCGGCGCAGATGAAAGGCCGCGAAGAAGCCGTCGCCCTTCGGCACGCGGAAGCACAGCGCATCTGCCGCTGTGTGCACGGTCCCATCGGCCTCGGTCCGCTTGCCGAGGCTGTAGAACTCGTGCCAGGGACAGGCGGCGGCCACGGCATCGGCATCGAAAGGCCTCATAGTGCCGCCCGCGCTCAGCGACGGGAGCCATTTCTTCCCCGCGTCGGTCGGCGCGACGGCGATGTCGACGAAGCCTTCGCGCACCAGGTCGGCGCCGAAGACCTTGTCATCGCCGAAGCTGTTCGCGCCCTCGCCGAGCGTCTTACCGTCGCCACCGACGTACCAGAAGAAGGGCCAGTCGCCGCTATACACCATGATGCCGCCGGCCCTCAGCCACTCCGCGATGGGCGATCCTTCCTGCCCCGCGAAGAGAAGGTGCGAGGGGTACTGGCAGATATCGACGATCACGCAGCGGCGCCGCTCGTTGCAGATACGCAGCCCTTCCTTCGCATCAATCACCGACGCCGTAAACCCCGCGTCAGTCAGCGCCCCCACGAGCGCCTGCGCCATGTGCAGATGGAAGGCCTCCGTTTCCACCTGCTTCGGCGCATCGAGATAGCCATACCCGCCCACGCCGGGCTCATGGTAAACGTACACCGGCAGTTGGGCCGAGAACGCGGGCCCGGCGAACCAGATCAGTGTCCCGATGAGGGCCAGGAGCAAAGGCCCACCACGCACCCACAGCCGCACCCTGAAGGGTGCGACTACTCCCACGGGACGAGGCCCTTCCTTCCCCATGCCGCCGCATCGCATCGCAGAAGGGCAACGTTCGGTGACCATAAACGGCCGACGAACCGTAGTCGCAGGCTTCAGCCTGCGGGGGTGGCTGGTGGTGGGCCTTGGCCTTTGTCCTGAGCCGCAACCGCTCATTTCCCCAGCCTCCCGACCTGCGGCAGCGCGAGGCTGAACTCCACCCGCTCGCCCTCCGTCCCGTAGTACCCGCCCCACCCGATGCTCATCGCCGCGATGGCGTCGAGGTCGAGTTTGCCGTCCGGATCCTTCGACCATCCCGCGAGCTTGAAGGCCGACATCGGCACATACGTCCGCACGTGCCCCGCCACACCGAGGGTCCGCCCGACGTCCGCCAGGTAGTCGGCGCCGTCCTTATCGCGCAGGATGACGAGCAGACCACAGCCCGCCTGCTGCCCCTCGGGCACCCAGGTGTCGAGGACGAGGCTGTCGACGCCGGTCAGATCCATCCACTGCGGGTACTGGAACATGACGAACTGGAACGTATCCACCTTGCCCTTCGTCAGCGTGCCGACCGACCGCCAGGCAGGCTTGCCTTCACTGCTGTGGTCGGGGTCGTCGCCGAACTCCGATCGGACGAACTCTCCCCCACCTGCCGTCGGCGGCTTCGCGATAGGCACGGGCGAGAGGGTCAGCCCGCCCAGTCCCCCCCCAGTTGGGGTGAGGCGCTTCGGGGTCCTCGCTTCCGCGAATCTGAGCAGCGCACCGCCGTACGGTCCGAGGTCGAGCTTCGCCTTCGCGGTCGGCAGAGGCGTCATCTTCCCCGTCGCAGGATCCCACAATTCGCCCGGCCCCTTCGCCGCGACGGTCACTTCCTCCGCGACGGGGTTGGGGCTGTCGTTGATGATGAAGTACACCTCATGCCCATCCACGCGCCGGTGAGTCACTCGCAGAGGCGCCGTCGCCGTCGCCGCCACATCCGGCTCGACGACCTGCCCCAGAACTCTCGGCAGCAGCGACTCCGTCCCCGGCGGCAGGTACGCCGCGACGCCACCCGCCGCGTTGGCCTTCACGACCGCGCCGGTCGCATCGCCGAACATTTCCTTCGCGATCGCCTCGACCTTCGGCGACGGGAACTCGGTCTCGCTATTCGCCGGCAGCGCGGCGACGCAGATGACGACCCCACCCGTCTGCCAGAAGCGGCGCAGGTTCTCCCACGCCGCCAGGGGCATCGTGTCGGCCCTCGGCAGCACGACGACGCGCCACCTCATCCCGTTGAACGCGAGCGCCCCATCCTCGACCTTCGCCTCGCCGATCGTCCGCGAGTCGATGAAGATGAAGTCGCGCCGCGCGTTGTAGAGGCTGTCGGCGACGGCGTGATAGGTCGTCTCGACTTGCTTGGCCTCCTGCGAATCCGGCCCGCCCGCGTGCGAGGGTCGGTAGTGCGGCCAGAGGCTCTCGACCGGATAGAGGACCGCCACGTCGGTGACCTGCCGCCCGCCCGCGAGCATCGTGCAGCAGCGCCCGACCCACATGTTCAGCCGCTTGAGTTCGTCCGCCGTCCGATCCCGGAAGGTGTAGTAGCTGGTGATCGTGTTGATGCCCGCGAGCATCAGCCGATTGCAGGTCCCGCGGATTTCGTCTTCCGTGACGACCTGCTCCGGTCGTTTGTCGCCGGCCGGGCGATAGACCTGGCCGAAGTCGGAGGTCTCGCACATGGTCACCGGATCGCCGTCGAGGTCGGCAGCGCTGGAGAGGATCTTCGCGCTCTCCCACGGCACCTCCGGCGGCGAGCTGGTCAGGCAGTCGATGCTCGGCGCGGTCAGGCGGCGGGCGCAGCGGAAGAAGTCGCCGTACAGCGCGACGTCCGCCGCAAAGCTCTCCTCCATCAGCAGGTGCCCGCCCGAGCGGAAGTTGTGCTTCTTGCACTCGGCCGCCAGTTGCCCGAAGTAGTTCTCCGACACCAGCTCGCCGATGGTCAGCCAGTAGTCATACCGCACCTTCTTCTCAGCCCCACCTGCGTCGGCGACGAGCAGTGGGATCACCGGTGCCAGATCGTACCCGCGACGCTTGCGGAATTCGTCGGCCAGCGCCGGCGCCCAGGGGAGCGGCCGGTACGGCATCGCCCGCATGAAGTAGCTCATCAGCGACGGCTCGTCGGTGAAGGTCGAGATGAAGTACTTGCCCAGGTCGTCGCCGAGATGGGCCGCGTAGGCCTCATGCGTGAGCTGAATGAACCGCGCCGTCGCCTCGGGCATGAGCAGGTTGATGTACGGCGACTTGTCCCCGAGGCTGAGCGACGAGTGCGTGCCCTCGTAGAGGTAGTCCTGGGTGATCGCCATGACGTGCCAGTGCCCGGCCGGCGCCTGCCACGTCAGCTTGCCGCCAGGTCCCGAGCCTGTCGAGGGGCCATCGGCCACGTTGGCCGCGAGATCGACCGCATGCGCCATGTCGATGCCTTTCTCCCCCACCGGGAACGCCGATACCCTCACGAGCTTCCCCGGCGGCAGGTCGAGCTTTACCTCGCCACCCTTGCTGTCTGCGTCGGCGATGAGAAGCCCCTCCGCCTCATACTCCGGATGCCCGACCATCGTCAGGTCGCCTGCCGTCCCCGACGGATAGCCCTTCTCGTCGTAGACCCACATCGCCATGCCTGCTTCCTTCGCCGCATGGACCGCCTGGACGAACTGCTTCCACTTCTCCTCGCTGCGCAGATACTTGTCGAAGGAGACGTTACACACCACGCCGCCGAAGCCCTGCGCCATGAGTTGGCGGATCAGCAGATCCTGCTCGCGTTCGCCATCCGGCCAGCCGTGGATGATCTTCAGGATGCGCGACGCCGCCGGCGGGTCAGCCATCCGTTCCGCGAGAGGTCTGTCGGACTGAGGGAGCTTCATCTTCGCCTCCGCCATGCTTTTCGGTAACAGCGAAAGCACCGGCCCGCTCAGCCCGCCCGGTCCGCCGCCGTCGAACACACGGATTGCCAGCACATTCTCCTCGCCCGGCTTGATCGCAGCCGCCGGCACCGGATAGTCGCGCCACACCTGCACCGCGTTGGCGAGGCCCGGCCCGGTCTCGCCGATGAGCTTCCCGTTCAGGTACGTGCGGTCCTGATCGTCGACGCTGCCGAGGCTGAGCACGAGGTCCTGCCCGGTCCATTCCTTCGGCGCGAAGAAGTGCAGCCGGTACCACGCCACGCCGTCATAGTCGCTATAGGGCGCGATGCCTTTCGGATGCGGGCCCTCGCCCGGCCTTAGATCCGTGACGCCCTGCGCTTCCCAGTAACCGGGAGCCTTGAGCGTACGCCACCCGGTCTCGACGAAGCCAGGCGTCTGCCAGCCCTCCTTCTCCCCCACATCGCCCGGGTCGATATGGAACAGCCACGTGCCGTCGAGGTTGCCCCAGTCGGTCTTCAGCTCAACGGGTGAGCTAAGCCCCGGCCTGCATCCGAGCACTAGCACGAGCCCCAGCAGAATCGCCCCAGCCTGATATCCGTATCGTCTCATGGTTGCCTCAATGCCCGCGGAACTCTGCTCTGTATGCGAGTGATGCGCACGCCCCGAATCTGTCATCCTGAGGGAGGCGCCTCTTGCCGACCGAAGGATCTCCTTTTTTGGTCAGGCTCCAGGCTACAGGACACGCGTACCTCACCGAAGAAATGAGATCCTTCGTCAGCAACACAAACCGTTGCTTCCTCAGGATGACAACGAAAGGCTGCCATCCAGTCCTCGCCCGGCCAGTTCGCCATCGCCATCCCTCGCACCTTGCTCGCCGGGGAGGAAAAGCCCGCCCCCGCGCGAACTCGTGCTATGCTGGCGAACTTCTCAAAGCCCCATCCGGTAAAGGAGAATTGGAATCATGAGCGCCATAAGACTTCCCGACAAACAACCCGCTGTGCCCCACATGCCTTGCATCGGCGTCTTCGCCACCGGCGACCCCCGCATCGACGAGGAATCCCGCGCCCGCTGCGTGAACATCGTCGGCATGGTCGCCGACATCCTCGCCGACCGCGTCAAGCTCCCCGACGGCTCGCCGGTGAAGGTCGTCTGTTCGCCCATCCTCGTCGACAGCGAACCCCAGGCCGACATGGTCGCCCGCCAGTTCGAAGCCGCCGGCGTCGACATCCTCGTCTGCGCCCCCGACACCTGGGCCTTCCCCCAGCTTAGCCTCATCTCCCTCCTCAGCCAGTTCCCGGCCGACATCCCGCTCAACATCACCTGCGGCAACTCCGGCCCCAAGCCGGGCGTCGTCTTCGCCCATGCCGCCAGCGGCGCGATCAGCCAATACGGCAAGCTCGTCCACCTCAACGTCGGCACCTGGCCGGACACCGGGCAGGATCCGCAGATGACCGCCGGCACCGCCGACGCCCTCGTCGACTGGGCCTACGCCGCCGTCACTCGCGTCGCCCTCAAGGGCCGCCGCGTCGTCATCTTCGGCCATGACAGCATGGGCATGGAGACCGCTCTCGCCCACATCCTCCCCACCCGCAACCACTTCGGCCTCGAAATCACTCGCCTCGACATGAAGCTCCTCGCCGACATGCTCACGAAGAAGTCCTACGACGAGGCCGAACTTAAGGCCCTCCGCGCCTGGCTCGAGAAGATGGTCGGCAAGGGTATCGAGCTTCCCGATCAGGCCGCCAGCGATCGCCTCAACACCTCCCTCGCGATGTACCTGATCACCCGCGACCTCCTCGCCGACCTCAACGCCGTCGGCGGAGGGTTCATGAGCCAGCTTGAGTGGGGCTCCGACCTGCGCGGCATACCGCTGCCCGTCGCCGACGTCATGGAGTC
>PMZA01000093.1:639-14384 GCA_003170595.1 Armatimonadota bacterium | reverse complement strand
CGTCGCGGAGGACGGTGATCCGGTCGGCGATCTCGAAGACCTCGGGAAGCTTGTGGGAGATGTAGATGATGCCGACGCCGCGGTCGCGCAGGCGCTTGATGATGTCGAAGAGATAGCGGGTCTCGTGCTCGGTGAGGGCGCCGGTTGGCTCGTCGAGGACGAGGACGCGGCAGTCGAGGGAGAGGGCCTTGGAGATCTCGATCATCTGCTGAATCGCGACGGGCAGGCGGCCGACGAGGGCGTTGGGCGGGACGCGCAAGTCGAAGCGCTGGAGGATCGCGGCGGCCTCGCGGTAGAGGCGGCGGCGGTCGACGAAGCCGAGGATGGGGATCACCGGCTCGCGGGCGCAGAAGATGTTCTCGGCGACGGTGAGTTCGGGGACGAGGCTGAGTTCCTGATGGACGATGGAGACGCCGGCGAAGGCAGCCTCCATGGCGCCCGCGAAGTGGACGACGCGGCCATCGAGAAGGACGCGGCCGGAGTCGGCGCGGACGTTGCCGCAGAGGACCTCGACGAGGGTGGACTTGCCGGCGCCGTTCTCACCTACGAGGGCGAGTACCTCGCCGCGACGCAGGTCAAGGTCCACGCCGCGGAGGGCGTGGACGCCGCCGAAGTGCTTATCGATGGCCTCCATCCGAAGGAGGGCGGCCTCGGCTGATGTCGATTCGTGTGCAGCCATCGGAGTTGTCGGGCCGCGCGCCACAGGGCGTGGCCAGATGAGGGGCAGTTCGCCCGGAAGGCGCACGATTCCTCCTGCGAAGGGCGCGGCGGGGCGTAAAGCCCCGCCCTACAGCAACCAAGAACGAAAAGCCATGCTCACGGCACGAGCGCGATTTGGGTGATCATGACGTTGGCGTGGGAGGGGCGGGCGGAGAGGACGAGGGTGCCGGTGGCGCTGTCCTTCGCGGTGACCTTGATCGCCACCCACACGCCCTGCTGATAGTCGGTGAGTTCGCCGAGATCCTGATCCTGGAAGTAGACCTCGGCCACGCGCTCGAGATTGTTCCAGTCGTGGAAGTGCGCGTAGAGCGTGCCCTCAAACCCCTTCGGGCACGTGATAGTCACCACGAGATTGTCCCCACTGTGCCACGCCGAGCCGGTCTCATCACGCCAGGTCCCCGCCTGCACCGAGTAGGCGAAGCCGTCCTTCTGCGCGAGGACCTGATCGGCGGCGGCAACCCAAGCTTCGGGGACGTTGGGCTTCGGGACATTGGGCGCGGCCTTCACGCGGAGGACCGCTCGGTCGATATCCTTCGGCGGCTCGGCCGAAAGGTGGAGCGGCGACTCGGCGCGGAAGAGGCCATCGAGGGTGGCGAGGTCGAGGTCCTGCGTCGGGCGGAAGGCATCGGAGCCGGCGTAGGCGAGGAGGCTGTGGAGAAGCTGCCTCGCGGCCGGGCGATGATCGAGGTCCGACCAAAGGTTGATCGAGCAGACGAGCAGGCGGCCCGGGCCGACGCGCGCCTCGAAGATGTTGCCGAGTTTGTGGTTGCGGTTGAAGGCGTCGACGATCTGGATGATGGGGCGGTAGGTCGCGGGCGTGTCGTCGAGGATGACGCTGCGCGAGCGGGTGAGCAGGTCGTACCACTGCCAGTTCGTGAAGAAGTCGGTCGGGAAGGCGGCGAGGGCGGGGTGCTTCGGGTCGCAAAGGATGCTCATCGACGTGGGCGTCGCCTGCCAGGTCGGGGTCCAGAAGGGCGGGGTGAAGCTGCCGGAGATGGACTTCGCGAGGATGCCCGGTGCGGCGAGGAGGAAGACCTTCTTGCCGGCAGCGAGGGCAGCCTTCGCCGAGTCATCGTAGGCGCGAGCCACGGTCACATCGGGCGGCGTCGCGATCGACGGGGTCGGTGGGTAGACCCAGATGCTCCAGTCGTTGGCGATGTCCGTGCCCTTGAGCGAGACCGTGACCGTGAGCTTCGCCGGCGCTGAGACGAAGGAGAGGGGCATCTCGATGTGGCCGAGGGGGAGAAGGTTGCCGGTCGGAAGATCGCGCGTGGGGAGAGCGCCGGAGGCGAGGACTTTGCTGGAGGAGTCGGTGATCGTCCAGACGGGCGCGGCGCCCTTGATGTCGGCGGGACCGAAGTGGGCGATCTCGGCGTCGGCGGTGAAGGTCTCGTCGGAGGTGAAGGTCCGCTTCTTCATCCGCAGGAGCGGCGCGGTCGGGCCGCAGAAGCGGCGGAAGGCCTCGGGCGCGACGAGGCCCTTGGAGTCCCAGAAGGGGTCGAGGACACCGACGAGGGCCGTGCCCTGACCGGGGAAATCGTGGAGGTCGAGAAGCTGGTAGCCGCCGTGACCCGGCGTGCGGCGGAGGACCTCGATCTCCTCCTTGTACAACTCGACGGCGAGGCGGCCGGAGGCCTGAGTGAAGGCGGGCGCCTGGTCGAGCATGTGATGGGCGGCGAGGTCGTCGCGGACGATCTCGAAGTTGCGGGCGCGGAGGACGCCGGTGTACTTGCTGATCTCGTCAAGCTTGGGGAAGACCGTCCACTGGCCGACTTCGTGCGAGACGATGGGGACGCGACTGGCGGCGACGGCATCGCGGAAATCGGCGTCGGTACCCGGACCGTGAAGGCCGCGGATGGCGGCGACGTTGTAGTCATCGGCCACGCCGAAGGACCACGCGGTCGCGGGCGTGTAGAAGTGGCGCGGGTCGGTCGCCTGACCGAGCTTGACGAGCTTCTGGAGGAAGGAGGCGTCGCCCTGGAGTTCGTTGCCCATGCAGAGCATGCCGAAGGATGGGTGGTTGCCGTAGGTGGCGAGGATGAGGAGGACTTCCTGGCGGACGAACTCGTCGCGGGGCGGGACCTGGCCGACGTTGCCGACCCACTGCGGGGCCTCGACGTGGAAGAGGAAGCCCGTCTGATCGGCGGCCTCGAAGGCGGCCTCGGGCGGGCACCAGGAATGGAAGCGCATGTGGTTGAGGCCGTAGGAGCGGCAGATCTTCAAAATGCGCACCCACGCGTCGACGTCGGTGGGCGGGTGGCCGGTGAGCGGGAAGATGCAGCACTCGAGGGTGCCGCGAAGGTAGATCTTGCGACCGTTGCAGGTGAAGTACTTGTCGGGCGAGACGCCGAGTTGGCGCATGCCGAAGCGGAGGGTGTGGGAATCTGTGAGGCCCCTGGAGGCTGTCGCGATGGAGGCCTGGAGGTCGTAGAGGTTGGGTGAGAACTCGTCCCAGAGGGAAGGGCTGGGGCCCATGGGACAGGTGACCTCGACGGTGGTGCGGTCGGCGGCGATGGAGAAGGGGAAGGACCTCGGCGCGGTTGACAGGCCCTTCGCCGCAGGCACGGCGCGGAGGGTAAGTTGCCCGGTGATGGGCTTACCAGTTGAGTTGGCGATAGTGGCGCGGACCTTCACGGCCTTGGCGGCGAGGTCGGGGTAGACCTGCAGATCGTCGATCCAGACGGGGTCGGTGGCGCGGAGTTCGATTCGGCCGATGATGCCGTTCCAGTTGGTCTGCGTCTCCTCGGTGACTGAGTGGGCCCAGGCGCCGACGTCGTACTTGAAGGTGTTGTCGACGCGGATCGCGAGGTGATGCTTGCCGGGCGTGAGGGCGCGGGTGAGGTCGTAGACGTGGGGGACGCAGAGGCTGTCGCTGGAGCCCATCGCCGCGCCGTCGACCCAGACGGCGGTCTCCCAGTGGCAGCGCTCGAGGAACAGGGTGATCCGCTTGCCTCGCCAGGCGGCGGGGATGTCGACGTCGCGCGAATACCAGGCCCAGCCGGTGTATTCATAGAGGCGGGCGAGGTGCTTGAAGTCGGGCGGGCGGTTGTTCGGCGCGCCAAAATGGTTCTCATCCGTCGTGCCTGGAAGATGCGTCTTGTCGGGAAGCGCGGCGGTGAACCAGGAGTGGTCGACGCCGACCTTGTCGTGGTCGAGGCGGAAGGACCAGGCGCCGGCGAGGGAAAAGACGGCGGGGGCGGGTGGTGCCGCAAAGGATGAAGCGGCGAAGGCAAGGGCGATTAAGGCGCAGAGCGAGCGGTTCAAGAGCGGTCCTCCGAAGAGACGAAGATGCGTGACGCGATTCTCATCTTTCCCGCGCGTGGACGCAAGGGCGAAGGCACAGACCCCACCACACCGCAGGCTGTTCTCCCTGCCACCACAGATCCTTCGCTCGAAGGGTCAGTGCCACGGGCGAAGGGTAATGCGCTCAGGATGACGGACCAGGCCAAAATCGCGGCGGCAGGTTTGGGGGCGGGGGATGGCGAAACCTCTCGGCCATACCGGGAGGGTTACTACCATGAAGAAGCACGTATTCATGATCTCGATGACCCATTGGGACCGCGAGCATGCGCGGCCCTTCGAGCAGTTCCGCTGGCACCTCGTGTACAACGTGATGGATAAGCTGCTGGACGTTCTCTCGACCGGGAAGCTGCCCCACTTTGTGCTCGACGGGCAGTCGTCGCCGATCGAGGACTATCTGGCGATCCGGCCGGAGCGGGAGGCGGAAGTGCGGCGATTGGTGACCGAGGGGAAGCTGCTAGTCGGGCCTCTGTTCACGCCGCCGGATGAGGTCCTGCCGAGCGGCGAAGGGCTCGTGCGGAACCTGCTGCTCGGGCAGAAGGTTGCCGAGAAGTTCGGCGGGTCGGAGAAGATCGGCAACAACGTTGATACCTTCGGGCGCTGCGCGCAGATGCCGCAGATCCTGCGCGGGTTCGGGATCGGGCGGGCGGTCCACGGGCGCGGCGTCGGCGTAGAGGTGGCGGGCTTCGGGTCGCCGTACCGCTGGCGTGCGCCGGATGGGTCGGAGGTGCTGGCGGTCTTCCACTACCTCCAGACCACGGGCGCCCTCAACGAGCCGGAAGTGGAAGCGGCGGTGGCGACGCTTCGAGGCGCTGTCGCCGCGGCCGATCCGATGAACCTACCTGTTGTGCTGATCGGTAATGNNGGCTCAGATGGCGCGCCGCCGCAGGCGCGGCTGCCGGAACTCGTGGCCGCCTTCAATGCGGCGTCGGACGATGCGGAGATGACGATCGGGTCGCTCGAGGATTACTACGACGCGATCGAGGCCCTCGACCCGGCGCAGTGGGCGGTGTCGGAAGGTGAGCAGCGGTCGGGCAAGTACAACGTCATGCTCTGGGGCGTGCCGTCGGCGCGGACGTATCTCAAGCAGGCGAACTTCGAGGCCGAGCGCGAGCTGTTCCGCTATGCCGAGCCGATGGCCGCCATGGCGTGGATCATGACGGGCGATGACTACCCGGCGGAGTTCACCGAACGGGCGCTGCGGCCGATCATGGAGAACCATTTCCATGACACGATCTGCGGATGCTCGGGCGACCAGGTCTACCACGACGCGATGCACCGGTTTGAGGTGAGCCGGCAAGTGTCGCAGATCCTGCTGGAGCGGGCGGCGAAGAGGATGGCGGGTGTCGTCAAGACTCAGCCGCCGACGCCGGACGCGATGCCGCTGGTCGTCTTCAACCCGCTGCCCTACCCCGGGACGAGGCGGGTGCGGGCGAAGGTGTACCTGCCCGCGGAGACCCCTGAGGCGCTGCCGTTCCATGTGGTCGGGGCGGATGGGCGGCCGGTCATCGCGCAGATACTTGCGCAGCGGGTGCGGCCGTTCTTCCAGCCGTACTTCTGGCGGCGGAATATGCTGCACGAGACTCCGGTGCGCGAGCTTGATGTGGCCTTCGAGGCGAAGGCGCCGCCAGTGGGATGCGCGGCGTACTTCGTGGCGCCGGGTGAAGGGCCGAAGCTCGGGACGACGCTCAAAGTCGACGAAGCCGGCCTGGAGAACGACTTCCTGCGCGTGGATATCGGGGCGGATGGGGTGATCGCGCTGACAGACAAGCGGACGGGCCACCGGTTCGAAGGCCTGAACCGCTTCGAGGACGAGGAGAGCCTGTGCGGCGAGTACTACCACGTCACCGCACCGGTGCCGGACGTGAGGGTGGCGCCGGCGCCGAAGCGGGTGACCGTGACGCAGCGCGGGCCGATGGTAGCGAGCGTCGCGATGGAGTACGCGTGGGCGCTGCCGGTGTGCGCGAACGATGACCTCAAGACGCGCAGCGAGGAGACGGTCGTCTGCCCGATGAAGGTTGAGGTGTCGCTGTGGGCGGACGTACCGCGGGTGGAGTTCGAGGTGACCTTCGAGAATCTGGCGCGCGATCACCGACTGCGGGCAGTCTTCCCGACGGGCCTCGAGACGGACGGCATCGACGTGGAGTCGCCCTTCGCCGTGGTGAGGCGATCGGTGGACCTGCCGGTGGATGAGGCGTGGATGGATCCGCCGTGCGCGGAGTCGCCGCAGCAGACCTTCGCGGATGTATCGGATGGGAACGTCGGGCTCGCGGTGCTCAATCTGGGGCTGCCGGAGAGCGGCGTTCGGCGGACGGAAGGCGGCGTGGAGATGGGGCTGACATTGCTGCGAGCCGTGGGCTGGATCGCGCGGCTGCACTGGGCGGTCGCGGGGTATCGCGTGCCAACGCCGGAAGCGCAGTGCCCCGGCAAGCAGACCTTCCGCTACGCGCTGTACCCGCACGGGCAGGATTGGCGGCTGGGCGGAGTGCTCGGGCAGGCGCAGGACTATGCGTTCCCGGCGGTGGCGTACGATCCGGTGGCCGGAACCGGGACCCAGGACTCTGCGTCGCTGCTCTGTGTGGCGCCGACGACGATGGTGCTGAGCGCGTGCAAAAAGGCGGAGAAGGGTGACGACCTCGTTGTGCGCTTGTGGAATGCAGAAGATAAGGCGGTCGAGGCGACGGTGGGGTTCGGCTTCCCGATTGAGGCGGCGGCGATCGCGGACATGAACGAAGAGCCGGTCGAGACGCTGCAGGTCGTGGATGGGAAGGTGAGCTTCGCGGCTGGTGCGTGCAAGATCGTGACGTTGAGGGTGACGCCGGCCGAATAGAAGGCGAGGTGAGACGAGTGGCAAGAGCCGTGGCGAAGAGCCTACTGCTGATCGGAGCGTGGATGATCATGGCTGATGCGCAGGCCGATGTTCGCGCTGTCAAGGCAATCCCGTCCGCGCCGGGCGGGCTGTATGTGGGCAACCGCGAGCCGATGCTTCCGAGCCCTCTGATGAAGCTGCCGATCGGCAGCATCGTCCCGCGGGGGTGGCTCCGGCACATGCTCGAGCTTGAGGCTCAGGGCATGACCGGCCGGCTGGAGGAGATCTCGCCGTGGTGCAAGTTCGAGGGCAACGCGTGGGTGAGCCCGACGGGCGAGGGCGCCAACGGCTGGGAGGAACTGCCGTACTGGCTGAAGGGCTACGGCGACCTGGGCTACGTCCTGCGCGATCGGAAGATCATCGCCGAGGCGACGCGATGGATCGATGGCTTCCTCGCAGGGCAGATGGACGACGGGTGGTTCGGGCCAAGGGGGCTCAAGTCGTCGCTGGATGGCAAGGCCGACCTGTGGCCGAACATGCTCATGCTCAACGTGCTGCAGTCGTTCTACGAGGCGACCGGGGACCCGCGAATCTTGCCGGCGATGAAGCGGTACTTCCAATGGGAGATGAACGTGCCGGAGGCCGACTTCCTCGCGGGGTTCTGGCCGAACGTGCGCGCCGGGGACAACCTCGAAAGCGTGACGTGGCTATACAACCGCACGGGCGAGGCGTGGCTGCTCGACCTGGCGGCGAAGATTCACCGGCGAGCCGCGAACTGGACGGCGGGCGTCGCAAGCTGGCACGGGGTCAACATCACGCAGTCCTTCCGCGAGCCGGCGATGTACTACGTCGTGGCGAAGGACCGGAACTACCTCGCGTCGGCCGAGCACAACTACTTTGTGGTCATGGACATGTACGGCCAGGTGCCGGGCGGCGGGTTCGGGGCGGATGAGAACTGCCGGCCCGGCTATGTCGATCCGCGGCAGGGGTTCGAGACGTGCTCTATCGTCGAGTTCATGCACAGCTTCGAGATGCTGACGAAGATCACCGCCGACCCGTTGTGGGCGGACCGGTGCGAGGAGGTGGCCTTCAATACCTTCCCGGCGGCGATGACCCCGGACCTGAAGGCGCTGCACTATCTGACCGCGCCCAACATGCCGCAGCTAGATGTCGCGAACAAGGCGCCGGGCCTTCAGAACGGCGGGAACATGCTCGGGTATAGCCCGGGCGCGGCCTACCGATGCTGCCAGCACAACGTGTCGCACGGGTGGCCCTACTATGCCGAAGAACTGTGGCTGGCGACCGGGGATCGGGGGCTATGCGCATCGCTCTACGCGGCGAGTGAGGTGACGGCTAAGGTCGGCGATGGGACGAGCGTGAAGATCGCCGAGACGACGAGCTACCCCTTCGCCGACACCGTTGAGCTTCATGTGACCACGCCGAAGGCCGTGCGCTTCCCGCTATATCTGCGCGTGCCGAGATGGTGCGAAGGCGCGACCGTGAAGATCAACGGGACGAAGGCAGCGGTGAAGACCGAGCCGCTTTCGTACATCGCCATCGACCGGACCTGGGCGTCGGGCGACACAGTGAGCCTGCAGATGCCGATGAAGGTCGCGGTGCGGACGTGGGCCAAGAACAAGGGCTCGGTGTCGGTGGACCGCGGGCCTCTCACCTACTCGCTGAAGATCGGCGAGAAGTGGTCGAAGTACGGCGGGACCGATGAGTTCCCCGAGCAGGAAGTCTTCCCGACGACGCCGTGGAACTATGGGCTCGTGCTCGATGCGAAGAACCCGGCGGCGGGGATCGAGGTCGCCGCGCAGAAGGGGCCGGTCGCTGAACAACCGTTCACTCTCGAGACGGCGCCGGTGAGCCTGCGCGTGAAGGCGCGGAAGATCGCGGCGTGGCAGCTTGAGGGCAACGGGCTGGTGGGGCTGCTGCAGCAAAGCCCGGCGAAGTCGGCGGAACCTGAGGAGACCGTGACGCTCGTGCCGATGGGGTGCGCGAGGCTGAGGATCGCGGCGTTCCCGGTGATCGGCGAGGGGGCCGATGCGCATGAATGGACCGCGCCCCCTCCGCCGCCGCTGGCGTCGTTCTGCTGCCCGAGCGACACTGTGATGGCGCTCAACGATGGGATCGAGCCGGCCAACTCCAACGATCACAACATCCCGCGGTTCACGTGGTGGGATCATCAGGGCACGACGGAATGGGTCGCGTATCAGTGGCCGGCCGCGCGGCAGGTGAGCGGGGTCGAGGTGTACTGGTTCGACGACACGGGCGTCGGGCAATGCCGGGTGCCGAAGGCGTGGCGGCTGCTCTATCGCGAAGGCGGCGAGTGGAAGCCGGTCAAGGCGCATGGCGAGTTTGGCCTGGCGAAGGATAAGTACAACCGCGTGGACTTCGATCAGGTGTCGACGGATGGGCTGCGGCTGGAAGTCGACCTGCAAGGCGGCTTCTCCGGCGGGATCCTCGAGTGGAAGGTGCTGCCATGAGATGGGCGACGGTCGTGCTCGCGATGATGGCGGTCGCCGGCGCAAGTCAGGCGGGGTCGCTGGCTGGGCCCTACACCGATCCGACGTACCTGACGAAGCTGCCCTTCGGCGCGCACTCGCACTGGGATCAGCCCTGGCGAGCGTATATGGAGACAGCGCCGGCATCGAGGTTCCTGGCGGCGGCGGGCGTCAATCTCAACCTCGACAAGGAAGACCCCGACCTCGTCGTGCAGATGTTGGCGAAGAACGGCGTGCGGTGCGCGCGGCTTGAGATCGGATGGGGCAACATTGATTGGGACGATGAGACGAAGTTCGGCAACGCGGACCACCTCCGGCGAGTCTTGGCGGCGTGCAAGAAGTGGGGCGTGCGCCCGCTGATCCTGCTCAACGCGCACCAGGGCTATCCGTGCCCGGTGCGGTACTTCGAGCGGGTGGTCACGGCCGACGCTGCGGCCGGGGCGACGCAGGTGACGCTCGACGATGTGGGCGGGCTGGTGCTGGGGCATAGCGGGCTGTCTAACCTGAGCGACTACTGGGCCGCCGAGGCCCTGATCCTCAAGATCGATGGGAAGACTGTCACGCTATCGAAGCCGCTGCCGAAGGCGATCAAAGCCGGGACGCACGTGCCGATGGCGACGCTGAAATATCGACCCTTCTCGCAGCCGGGGAGCGATGACTACAAGGAAACCATCGCGGGGTGGGACCGGTATGTGGGGACGGTCGCGGCGTTCGTCAGCGAGGCGCTCGGGACGGTCGGCAAGGCGGACCGCGGGTTTGACCTGGAGATATGGAATGAGCTGACCTTCGGCGACTGGTTCCTGTACATCAACTCGTACTACAAGCCGGACCTGGAAAAATACGACGGCAACGGGATATGGGGGAACCTCGTGAAGGAGACGGCGGCGTATGTGGACGCGCATGTCGACGACTTCGCGGGGGTGCGGATCAGCGACGGCTTCGCGAACACGATTCCGTGGCCGGCGTCGTCGCTGGAGCCGGCGCGGATCACGGCGATCAGCAAGCATCCGTATGCCGGGCGGAAGACCTACCCGAAGGATGAGTACCAGGGGACGAACCTCAACGCGCTGTGGCAAGAGGACAAGTACGTGCCCGCGTACACCGAGCTATTCCCCGAGTTCTTCGGGACGGGGCTGCAGACGGAGACGTTCATCCGCGAGCTTGCGCCGATACCCAACGACATCTACGGGCCGCGGCATGACCGCAATGCGCGGCCGGGCAATCCATGCACGGTGTGGATCACGGAGGTCAACATCGGGCCGGATGAGGATGGCGTGAAGGACCCGGCTGAGGCGCTGGCTCTCAAGGCGAAGACCACGGCGCGGTACTTGGCGTTCCTGACGAACAAGGGCGTGGACCGGCTGACTTTCTATGCGGCGGCGGACAAAGACCTGGGGCTCGGAATGGTGCTGGATAGCTTCCTCGACTATGCGCGGAAGAACTCGACGTACCCGGTGGACGATGGGCCGTACACCTCGCCGGCGCTGCGGGTGATGGGGCGAATGGCGGCGAAGATGGGGGAGGGCCTCGACCAGGGGCTGACGCAGACGCGAGCGCTGACGGTGGACGGCATCAGCGACACGCACGATCACTTCCAGCTCGCGGGCGATGGGACGGCGGCGCATCCGCCGCTGTATGACCGCGAGGTGTTCGCCTTCCTGCCGTTTCAGGTCAACGCGCGGCGGTTCGCGATCGCGTACTACGTGATGACGCGGGATGTGCGGAAGGCGTACGAGCCGAGGGAGTTCACGGTCGAGGTGTCGGGGATCAAGGCGAAGGGCGCGAAGATCACGGTGTACGACCCGATCGGAGATAAGGCGGTGGCGGTGAAGGCCGCGGCGATGGGCGAGGATAAGGTGAAGCTGGGGCTGACGGCGGCGGACTATCCGTACCTGCTCATCGTCGACGAAGCGCGGTAGAAGGGACATGGGCGACGACGGAGTCTCCCTCGCTGAAGGTCATCCACTTGCCGAGCACCGGGTCGGATCGGAGGGCCGCTGCGTCCGGGCCGCTGGCCGCGATCCACGTGCATCCGCTCATCCGCAGAATCGCCTGCCTGCGCTCGGGCGAGGTCGTCGCACGGAGGAACTCCTCGGCGACGGCATGGCGCGGGGCGTCGTGGGGCGTGAGGTGCCAGTGGCCGTCGAAGACCGGCCGCCCGGCGTAGGCCCCGATATATTGGCCGTCCTGCCGCGCACAGAAGATGACCTCGCCGTCGGGGACGTTTTGCGCAAGATAGCTCCACATGGCCTCCTGGGCGTCGGTGACATAGGCGGCCGGATGGGTGGCGCCGCGGAAGGCATACCACAAAGGCGCTGGCACCAGTACAAGTACTAGCAGAAGTTTCGCTAGGGTCCGTGCAGACTTTATCGGGCGAACTTCTACAAGTCTCAACAACACCGGCGCGGCAAGGGCGCAGAGCGGAAGAAAGGCTCCAATCACGAAGCGCCCGCTTATCGGCACCCGCGCATAGGAATAGACCATCACCGGGAGCAGGATGATCCACACGGCCGGGAGGAGCGATGGCGGCCTCGGCCGGAAGGCCTCTCTGCTGACCAGCGCCCACAGAGCCCCCACTCCCACCACGCCGAAGCCGAGCAGGTACTCGACGGGGCTCGCGGGCGGGAACTCGATGGTGGACATCAGTGGCTGGAGCGGGCTGTGACTGATCGCGAGACTTGTCCAGGCCGCCCCCGCCCCGCCCGCCGCCACGACCAGACCAGCTTCGGCCACGCGGGCGAAGCCCTGGCGCGTCAAGGCGAGGACGACGGCCATGGCCAACATCACAAGGGCGAAGGGCGCCGCCGTCGTCGGGTGAACGACCCCGAGCAGCCCAGCCGCCAGGGCGCTGACCAGGACGTGGCGCCACTCACGCGGGGCACGCAGGGCTTCCTCAAACTGCCACAGCGCCAGGGTCAGGAGGGCGAGGTTGAAGGCCATGTGAGGGAACACCGTAAGGGACGAGAAGCCCCAGGCCTCGGGCATCCACAGGTCCGGAGGCTTCAGGTTCAGGTGGAAGGCTGAGGCCAGGACGCCCAGCCCAAGGCCGCCGCCGGCCAGGGCGTAGGCCAGGAGTCGCGCCTTGAAGCTAACGGTCCAGCGGCCCATCAGCTTCCACAGGAAGCATAGGTAGGCCACGGACGCCAGCACGCGGACGAGGTGGTAGACGAGGGTCACGGGCAGGCCGACATGGCCAGAGACCCAGCCCACCGCCGTCCAGAACCACGCCGGCGGCGCCAGCCCCGGGAAGCCGGGCCAGTAGAAGTCGTTCCACGCGAGGTGCCCCTCGGCCGCCTGCCGCATGATCATCGTATAGGCGGCGTGATCGGGGACGTTGAAGATGTGCCCGAGGAAGTGCGTGCCCGGCGGACGGGCGTGGTAGGCCAGGAGGTAGGGGACCTGGGCGAGCAGGACGATGGCGACACCGAGGGCCAGGGCGATCCGACCTGCACGCGCGTCGGTGTCAGGCATCGGCGGACTGGGGTTGGTGGCGCTCGATGAGGTCGCGCAGACGCTCGCAGAAGTAGCGGTAGTTATCCCACGAGACGTCGGGCGGAACGAAGTGATCCACGGCCGGCAGGTAGCGGCCGCTCTCCAGCATGAAGGGCAGCTTCTTCAACTCCTCGTCGATGGCGTCGCGGCCGAGGGCGAGGGCGTGCTTGTTGATGCCGCCGATCATCTGCATCGTCGGGTACTGGCGGCGGACGGCGGTGATGTCGAGGCCCATCTGCGTCTCCCAGGGGAAAGTGCAGGTGACGCCGCCCTCAAGCCAGAGCGGGATCAGCCTGCGCGGGTCGCCATCGCTGTCCACCATGATGATGTCCACCCCGGCCTCGCGGAGCATGCTCGTGAAGCGGAGGTAGCGCGGGAGGAGAAACTTGCGGAAGAGGTCCGGGCCGATCAGCGGACCGTTCTTGTAGCACATGTCCTCCCAGACGAAGAAGAAGTCGACGGGGGCATCGCGGAGGACGCGGGCGAAGAGGGTCTTCCACAGGTGGCAGAGGGTGTCGAGGATATCCTCGAGCAGGGAGGGATCGTCGTAGAACCAAAGGACCAGGCGCTCGAAGCCGGTCAACTCGCGGGGGCCGCCGAAGAAGCCTACGGGCAGGTCGCCGGCGTAGGCGGGATCGGTGCGCTCGGCGTGGGCGGCGCAGAACTCGTCCCAGTTGGGCGGGAAGCGGCCGGGGGTGTCGGGGTCGAGGAGGCGCTGGACGAACTCCCAGTCGCTGCGGCTCTCGACGGGGTAGGAGAGAAATTCGGGCATCGAGCCGTAGTCCTTACGGATGCGCTGGGTGATGCCGCGGTCGATGACGATGAGGGTCTCGCCCTCGTCATCGAGGACCTGGTACTCGGGCCAGGGGCAGAGGTAGGCGTTGACGGGCACGACGTGGCGGAGGTCGCCGTCGAAG
>PMZA01000093.1:0-623 GCA_003170595.1 Armatimonadota bacterium | reverse complement strand
CTCGCCCCACGGGCCGAAGCACGGGAAGAAGGGCACGCGATCGACCTCTTGGCCGCGCATCAATCTGAGGAAACGCTCACGATTGGTCAGGTTCATAGGGACAGAGACCTCGTTGCACGCCGTCTATCGTGGGGGGGTATTCGCGATGAGGCGGGGGGAAACCTGCGCGAAGGTCCGGGCGAGGAGAGAGCCCGCCACCGTCGCCGGAGGCGGGCTCGCACGTTCCGCGCTGTCGAGGGGAAAGCCCTAGCGGGTCTTCTGCCAGAAGTTGGCGTAGTCCCAGTCGGCGGTGCCGCGGCGGTACCACTTGGCGTGGCCGTCGGCGAGGGCGGCGTTGAAGCCGTCGTTGTGGGCCGAGATATCGAGGCCGTCATTGCGGGTACCGGCAGCCCTGGCACCATAGCAGCCACAGCCCGGGTGCCCGGCGTACCAGTTGCCGTCGGCACACCATGAGGCCGCCTGCCAGGCGTCGAAGACGAGGAAGGTCTCGGAAGGCTTGGTGATCTTGCCCATGGAGGAGTCAAAATCGTCGCGCGCGTCCGGCATGAGACTGCGGTTGGCGCCGTAGCTGGGATAGGTGCGGGTGCTGGGGCAGACCATGAGCTGGGTGTTCTTGACGTAGG
>PMZA01000381.1 GCA_003170595.1 Armatimonadota bacterium | reverse complement strand
CCTTCGCGCGGGCCAGTAGGGCGCGGGCGCGGTCCGCTACAGCGCGCACCTGCGCAGCGGTACCGCGATGGTCGAGCGAGTCGAGCCAGTTGGCGCGTGCTTCCGTCTGCTCGATCGTACTCTCCAGGACCTCCGCCGTCTCCCGCAGCAGGTCGCGGGTGGAGACGAGTGCGGTGCGGAGCGCGTCGATGTCCACCACTTGGAAAACTGCTCCGACGACACACGCCGACTCACGACTGTCGTGCCACTGCCCACACGTGCTGCACTCGTACAGCGTCACGGCGCATGCGCAGGCGTGGGAAGCATCGTCGGTGTCGTGGGTCAACCAGGTAACGCCATCAACCTGGTCGCACCGCCACCCCTCCGGCATCACCGCCGGCTCGGGCGGGGCGGGCTCCGGAGTGGTGGCGTCGAGCGTGCACAGCGCTTCCCACAGTCGGCGCAACAGGTCGAAGTCCGGACGCCCTGATGCTACGTCGTAGCCATCGCGGAAAGCTCGCGCGTGAGTGGCGACGGCTTCGAGGGCTTCAGCGCGCATCATGGCGCCCCCGCAACTGCTCGACCTCGGCGCGGGACTCGACCAGCTCCGTAGTCACCGCCGCGAGTCGCTGTTCGAGCTCGGCCACACGCGCGGCGGCGGAGGTGGATCCCTCGCTGTAGCCAAGCTGGTAGATAGCCCGACGTGCACCGTTTCTTTCATCGCGATGTTGTGGGTCTTGCTGGTGGATGCTGTGCTCAGTCCAGAGCGAGGCCAGCCTACTATCCAGCGCCTCCCGGTCCACGTCGGTCGCCAGCTCCGCACTCGGCGCCAACTCGGGCAGGATGGCCAGGATGCGGTCGGCATTAGCGCGGCACCTGTCACGTACCCAACTGCATGTGTCCCATGTGTAGCAGCGCCTCCATTCCTCGCGATCATCTTCGAATCGAAGCAGTTCCCGCGCCACCCGTTCGCGGAGGTCGTCGCGGGCGGTCATGGCGCCTGCGGCCCTTCCGCCGCGATCCGCGCATCGACCAGCGCCCGGATGATGCTGGACAGCGACGCGAGCAATTCGGTGCGCTCCGTCTGTACTGCGAACTTCACCATGCCCCCATCATGCCGCGGGAGGCTCCAGTCGATGCACTCGGCCGCGGTATGAACAGCTAGGCGCCCAGGACCGTGTGTGGGCTCGGGCCAACAGATCGGCAGTCCGTCACAGCGGGCCACGAGGAACAGCCTCCGGCGGCGCGTGGGCGCCCCGTAGAGCGAGGCGTCGAGGATGCGGTAGTCGACCTGATACCCGAGCGCTTCGAGCCGGCCCTTCCACTGCCGGAAGGTCCAGCCCATGCGCGCCTTGTCCGGCTTCCCGTCCGCGCCGAGAGGACCCCAGCCGCGAAACTCCTGGACGTTCTCGAGACAGATGATCCGCGGCCGTACCGCCTTTGCCCAGCGCACCACGACCCATGCCAGGGAGCGGTTCTTGTGGTCGCGCGGGACGCCGCCCTTCGCGTTCGAGAAGTGGGTGCAGTCCGGGGACGCCCAGAGCAGATCGACGGGCTGGCCCTGGGTGGCGTCCTGCGGTCGCACCTCCCAGATGTCCGCCTCGAGGTGGCGAGTGCCATGGTGGTTGGCTTTGTGGACCGCCAGCGCGACCGGGTCGTGGTTGATCGCGATGTCCACGCGCCGGCCGGTGGCAGCCTCGATGCCCGCCGAGGCGCCGCCGCCGCCCGCAAAAAGATCGATGATGAGGCCGGTCACGCGAGCACCCCCGTAAGCGCTGCTGCCGACCGCTGCGCAGCCTGTTCGCACCACCGGCGAGTGGCTGGTGATAGTGTCCGTTCCTGGGCCAGCTCCGAGAACAGGCGCCAGTCAGCGAGGAGGCCGGCTCGATTCACAGCGATGAACCGTCAAGCGCCTGCGGCACGTCCTTGTAGAGCTCCGGGTGCATCCGGCACCAGAAGAACCCGAGCAGGTAGCAGGCGAAGACCGACAGCGTGCTGGAGATTCTCATGGCAGCACGCTCCCCGCCGGGCAGCACCACTGCGTCAGCGGCTCGCCCGGCGCAGGCTGGCACTGGTCGGGCCGGTGCTGCGCCCCACAATAGCCCCACAACTCCACCATGCCCGGGTCACCACCACCGCACACCTGCGCCTCGAAGGCGCGATCAGGATTACGCTGGCAAGTCGAGCACCTCCCGGGTCCCCACACGCCGCAATCCTGCTCCTTCGAGCAGCCCCCGCAGGAAAACCCGACCTCCGCGAAGTACCCGCAGGAGTAGCCTCGGTCCCGGCACCAGATGACCGCGCTGAACTGACCGCCGGAGCCGGCCGCAGGAAGCGGCCCGCCACCGACCCCGGCGTCACTCAGGCCGCCAGATGCGGGCCAGGATTCCAGCCCCCCGGCTCCCCCGGGGCGTAAGGCAGTTTGACGCCCCGGCGCGCCAGCGGCACCACCGCCGTTACCGCCAAGCGCCTCGGTGACAGCCCCGGCCTGCCCGGCACCCACCAGCCCCACCCCCATGGGCATCGCCCCACCCGGGCCTGCGTCCGCGCCGCATCCCGTCAATCCGAGCACCACCAACCAGCCGAGTCGCCTCATGATCCCATCTTAGCGCGGAAGGCCGCCGCCTTCGCGCGGGCCAGGGCAGAGCGGGCGTCCGTCTCGGTCTGCCGTGCCCGGCGGAAGTACTGGCTCGCCTTCACCATCCGCTCGTCCCGGACGCGGAACCGGCGGATGGCGCTCCCCTCCTCGGCGGCGGCATCGATCCACCCGCGCCGGGCCAGCTCGAGCAGCGCCATCCGGGAGATACCCCATCGCTTCATCCAGAATCCGGCCGTCGCCCAACCCTCCAGCGGGCTGAGCACACCCCTTCCCACGCACCGGTACTCCAGCTGGTCCTGCCGGTCGAAGATGGGCACGCCGGCGCGCCAGGGGGCCTTCCGGTGCGTGTCTGCGATCGGAGCGGCCTCGAGCCTCGCCCCGTTCCGGTCCCGCCCGCCCCAGTCGACCGGCTTGGTCTTGAGACGGAAATTCGCCCAGTGCACCCGCCCCCCGATGACGATCGCGCTGGGCATCAGAAGGTTCCGGGCGGCGGGTAGCCACCCATCATCGCCTGCTGAGCCTGCTGCTGCGCCGCCTGGTCGTCCTTCAGCCGCTTCACCAGCGCCGCCACGTTCTCGACGTGGAAGTAAGACGCGACGGCCCCCACCGCATGCTCCAGGTCCAGCAGGCCGTACATGGTCTTGGCCTTGCCGGCCGCGTCCACCACCGCAGCGATCTCCGTCGAGCTCGGGGTGAAGTAATCGGGCCAGACCAGCTCGACCTGCTCCCCATCACCAAGCTCACGTTCCACGTACTCGAACGTCCCGTTCTCCTCGTCGACGATCTGCTTGCGCTTCGGCAGCTGGATCTTCTGCCGCACCAACTTCGGGTTGGGCTCCGGCTCGCCCACCACCCGCAGCCCTCGGTCGATGCTGCCGACCATCATCTTGTGGGCCGCGCGTAGCACCTTCTCCAGCAGTCGCTGGATGCCGAGCTCGCCGTACTGCTCGCGCAGGATGTCCGCCTGGTCGATCATCGCCGAATAGTTGTGATCTACCTCGTCCGGGGACCGGGCCACCCCGCCCTCGTTCCGGTCGAGCACGCAACGCGCCACGGTGAGGGCCTTCTCCTCGAGCTTCTCGGCGAGCCCCATGGCCGTCTCGATGCCCGCCCCGTTCATCTCCAGGTAGCCGACCTTGCCCCCAATCTCGACCTGGATGGCGTTCTCGCTGCCCTTGCGCAGACCCTCCTCAAATTCCAGATTCGAGTTGATCTCGAGCGTCGGGTCACAGTTCGCCTTGGTGCCACGCCCGGCCTGACTCCAGAGCGCATCGATTTCCTCGATCTGCGGGTAGATGCCGTGGCAGTCCGGGTCGCCGTCGATGTCGTCGTCCACCGGCTGGTTCTGAATCCACACCGCAGGCACCTCGCCCAGCCCGTGCGTCGCCGTGTTGTGCGGGTACTGCGTCCAGACCGGCTCCTGATTGCCCTCGACCGGCACCCGCGGCCAGACCGTGTCGGTCTGCGCATCGATCACCCGCCGGTACCAGAACCACTTCGTCTCCCACTCACCGTCGCCGTTCTTGACCTCGTCCGGGTACTGGTAACGCTTCTCCAGCTTGCGCAGCTCGTGCGTAGAGCGGTCCGAGAACTCCGGGAAGCACCAGCGCGGGTCGTGCACCTCGACCGACGGCTTGCCCTTGCGAAAGGCGAAGCCCACGCAGACCGTGCCCATGCCACCACCGAAGGTGCGCGCCTTGATCCACTGCGCCCAGAACCGGGTGGCCTGCGCGAACCCGATGAGCCAGTCCTCGGTCTTGGGGTCGTCGACGGTGACGCGGGGCCGGCGCTTGCGCCCGAACAGCATGCCCGTGAACCGATCCGGGATGACGCGTCCCAGATAGTACGGAGCGGTGGGTTTTCGGAACTTGAGCGGCGTGGTGGCGCCCCCGGCGTCGTAGTAGCCCGGAGGCGTCGTCCCCTGCATCGCGAACGCCTCGTGCTCAAGGTGGTCGAGGTTCTCCCGGCCGTCCCAGTCGTACTTGCGCCCGTCGTAGTTCGTGCAGCGGTAGTAGCGCCAGAGCCGGTCGAGCTCACGCTGTCGCAGACTCAGATGGTCGGTCGGCCCGTCTCCCTCGTTCACGATCTGCAATCCGCCGATGAGGTTGCGGGTGGCATTCATGTCGACGCGGGTGGCGCTGCTCATCTGGGTGGTCTCCGGTGGGTCTAGCGGAAGGCGCCGACCGGTCCCGGCGGGGGCCGCTTACACCCGGCTGGCAGGGTGCGGCGCCTTCCTGACGACCAGCCTACACCGACGGCACGCAGCGCGCCGCCTACGCATCCAGGTCGTCGTTGTCGTCCGGCGGGTACTCCTCGATCGATTCCACCTCGAGCTGGCCGTCCGGTCCGAGCTTGCCAACCGTCAGCACCGAATGGTCACCACCCGGTGTTCCCAGGTCCAGGCCCACGACCTTCATGGGAACCGGGATGATCTGCCGAACCAGATCACCAGTCCTCACCACCGGACGAGGGTCGTTGCGCTGTTGGTAGAGCTGCTGCACGTCGATGTAGGCCCGGCGCCACTGCAGGCCGTCCTGGAGACTCTCGGCGAGCCGCCGGCGGAGCCGAGCCACCTGGTAGGCGAGCAGCACGATGGTGGTGGCCAGCGCCGAGACCAACACGACGAAAAGCAGCCGGCTGTCCATCAGGTTGCGAGCTCCCAATCAGTAGCTTCGAAGTCCTCAGTCATGGTCGGTTCCTCCAATTCGGCGTCAACCTGCTTTACGCCGATTCCTTCCCCATCTTGCCGCGCTACCGGGTCATCACGTCCAGGCGTCCGACCCGACCCCGCTTCGGCTGCGCCAGCCGCGCACCTTCCCGGGCGAACCACGAGCTCATCACCCGGTCCCCGGTGTGCTTGCGCCGGTCGTAGAACAGGAGCTCCCCGATCCAGGCTTCCACCTCCGCCGGCGGCCGACCATCGCGGCTGGGGATGATCCACTTGTGGTTGGCGAACTCCGCCGCCAGCGACTCCACCCCAAACTCCGGGTGCAGCTTGTTCTTGCCGGTGGTGAACGGCAGCACCGGCACCGCCGACCGCTTCCGCGCGAACTGCAGGATGTACTCCTGCGCCGAGACGTTCTCGACGATCACGATGCTCTGGTAGCGTCGGTGGGTGTCGTCGATGCGGTCCAGGATCTCCGGCCCCTGCCACCGACCCGACTCGATGCAGAGCACCTCCCGGTCGCCGTTTGGGTGAACGATGATGGTGAACAGACAGGTGAAGTCGCCCTTGCCGGGATTCTTGCCGGTGGCCAGGTCCACGCCGGTGTAGACGAAGAAGCCAGGTGGCACCGCCTGCAGGGCGTAGGTGAAGTCGAGTCCGGCGCCCCGAGTCAGGCAGCCATCCAACCAGACCTTCTTGAAACGCGCCTCCTCGTCCGAGTGCGAGACGCAGAGCATCTGCCGGGCGAACTCGAGCGGTCCGAGCGCGATGCGCTTGGCGTTGATGCGCTCGATCGGCCAGCGTCCCTCCCAGGTGCTCGCCCCGTTGTCGTCGGCCACCGGGTAGCGCACCGCGAACCAGTCAGAGCGTGCCGCGAACCGGTGCAGCAGGTCATCCGGGTGCCAGGCGGTTCCCACGCAGATGACCTTGGCGAACCGGGTGAGCCGGCCTTCGAGCGTGGTCTGAAACCGGGTGTGGAGCTCGTCCCGCTGTTCCTTTGTCGCCGTGCACTCCACGTCCAAGATGTCGTCGATGATGAGCAGGTCGATGCGGGCGCCGATGATGCTGCCCCGGATGCCGATGCTCTGGACGGATGGGTCCTTGGCCTGCGTATTTCGCACCACGTGCAGCTGGTGCAGGTTCCACGGCATCGACCGGTCCCGCTTGAGGTCGGGGAAGACGCGACGCAGCTCCGGGCTGTGCTCGATGTAGCGGGAGATTGATAGGCAGATCTTCTGCGCCTGCAGATCGGTGTTGGAGAGGATGACGATGCGCTTCTTCGGGTTGCGCCCGAGCTCCCAGAGCACCCGGGCAATGCTCATCTGCTGGGTGTTGTGCGTAACGACGTAGTCGCCCGCTAGATAGGTGTTGTCCGGAGAATCAACCGTGATGCAACGCGTTGGAACCGGAACAATTGGTTCGATCGACACCACCGACCGATAGGAAGCTCTCCCAAACGGAGGCTTCGCCTGCTGTTTCTCAGCCTTGCGCCGCAACCGGAACACCGGACAGGACGCGGAAAAACTCACGGTGAAGCAGTCACCGAGCGGACGACCATCGGGTGCCGTGATCGGCTTAGTTCGCACGTGGGTCTTGAATCCAAGTGATCGCGCTAACTCAGCCACTCCAAGCGCGATCCGCTCGTTCATGTTGGCAAATTCGACGCCTCCACGATCTGAAACGGTTCCATCGGTGTCCAGCAGGCCGGCCAACAATTCTCGACGCTGCTTGACTCCCGCCATCAGGTAGACGGATGGGATGTGCTTGTTGTTGATCAATCCGAGCAACCGTAGGCGAGTTCGCATCCTCCCGGTCGTTCGCTCGTGCACAAACGCCACACGCATCACGTTCGGGTTTCGCAAGTCGCCATACCAACGTGCCGGTCCTTCGACGGATTCACATCGCTGACCTATCTCGCGGTCGTCCGCATGCATCGTGATCGTGGGGCCAGCTGAGTCTCCGTCCCCCAACCACACGCCAAGCCAGTACGGGTCGATCGGCAACTCGCACTCTGGATAGTCAACCACTCCGGACAACGGCATTCGCCAGCGGTACTGCGAATAGGTCGTACCATCGGCTCGCTTCGCCCCGGACACCCGCTTGGTCCCTGCCCGGATCATCTCTGCCGTATTCACCACGCGCCACTCACCCGCGGCGCGTCGCCGCGTGTGATGTCCGCGAATGTACTTCTTCCCAGCACTAGCTCGTTCACCACACCCGCATTCACAAGGCGAGCCGGTGACCATCCGGGCCGGAGCGTACGCTCGCTCCACGCTGACTCGACTATCTTGAGCAGCATCGTCCAGCGTCATCGCCTTCCAGCGGTGCACGTCATCAGCCACGAGATCGGTGCCGTCATCGAACTTCACTCGAAAGCACGGTCTTCCGAACTGTGGGTTCGTCGCGAATGTAACGTTCGCAGGCCGGCCATCTCCCCCGAAGATGACATCGCCAGGCTGCAGTTCACCCATCTGCTTCCACCCAGACGGGGTTGGGATTGGTGTGTCGAGCGCCAATCCCTTCCCGCTCTCAATGTGGCTCCAGATGAGCAGCTTCGAATGCTGCAACGCCAGGTCGTGCCACTCGAAATGCATCGGCTGCATCTCGATGGTGCCGCCGGTCTCCTCGTCCTTGAGCACGTAGGCGGCGAAGACCGCTGGGTCCTTGCGAGCACGCATCACTTGCAGCTCGATCACATTCTCGAGCGTCACGTCGAGAGAAGGCTGTTTCTCATCCTCCATCGACGGAGGACGCGGCACCTTCGCGATTCTCACGACACCTTGGCCGGTAGCTGTGGCACCACCCGCTGTCCGATCGTCGGAACTGCAACTCCCGTCGCCTCAGCATCAAACCCGCTAGCAACGCGCGACCCGGTAACAGACTTCAGCACCTGCTGAATCCTCGCCTTGATTTCCTCTGGATCCAGGCTCTCCACCTGCACCCCAAAGAACTTCTCCGGCTCCCCCAAGAATCGGCGCTCAGCCACGGCTAGACCATCGGCCAGCGCCTGCGTCTTGAGCGCCAGGTCGTACATTCTCAGCAGCATCACCATCGCCTTGTCCGGGTCGATGCTACCGGTACGCACCGCCTTCTCGATACTCGAGCTCGCCAAGTTGGCGAGCTCATCGCAATGCTTGACCATCGCAAGCGAAGCTGCCGCTGCCCGGGAGGCATTGCGTCGACAGACCTCGAGCAACTCGCCCTCCTGCTCTCGCGTTCGAATCGCCTGAGCAGCTGCATCCTTCCGAACCCGCTGTGCCTCCGCCGCTACATCAAGCTGCTGCTGCTGCTCGCGATTGGCGAGGTTGGCACGGGCCTGCAGCTGGTCCTGCTCGATGATCGAGCTGATAGGAGGCATCTTGCGCTTGGGCCAGCCCTGCACCCAAGCTCGGCGAGCGGTGCCGACGCAGACGCCAGCAAAAACGGCAGCTCGGTAGGGATGGTGGCCGTTCTCTCGGAAGTACTGGAGCAACAGGTCGTATTGGCTGCGGGAGAAAGCTAGGCGTCCCATGCCGGATCCGTGGAGGCCAGCGAAGCGGGTGCTGGCTCAGGGAGATGGTACACGGTCCGGGCGGATAGGATCAACGACGGCGGAGCGAGGCGGTAAGAGTGCCGGGGGAGTTTGTAACGAAAGCAACTCCCCGCAGAAACCGGATTGTCCTCTGCGGGGAGTCGTTATCGTGTCCGTCCGAGCCGGGAACTCCGGCGTCTACTTCCCGACCGAGATCGACTCGTCATCCTCCGGCTCACCGTGCGCGATCTTCCGCAGCAGCTCCGGGTCGATGTCCATGTCCATCGCCCAGTCCGGAATCCGCAACGCCACCAGCGGCGGCGCGCACTGCGACCGCACTTCCGCGATCTCCTTCGGGTCGCGAATGTCCCGCGACACGATCCGCGCCGCNNTCCAAGCTGCGCGCCTGGAAGCAGATCCCGAGCACCGGTCCCTTGCCGGGCGGCGCTACCGACTTGACCGCGAGCAGGGCCCCGTCGTCGGCGAACAGCGCCTCGAACCAGGGCAGGTCGACCTTCGAGCGGAGCACCGTGAGGGCCGTGGCGGTCATGGGAACCCCCTGCGCCCGCAGACGCGACCCATCCGCTGGTCGACCTCGAGCGCGCCGTCCCTGCCGCGCAGCAGCAGCTCACGTACCCGCTCGCGCGCCGTGATCTCGACCGCCCCGAGCTGGAGCGCACGGGCTCGACGCTTCTCCGACACATCGTAGTGCGGCCGCCCCCGGTGCTCGTGACACCACCAGCGCTCCAGCCCGAGCCGGCGGGCGAACGCGTGCAGTTCCTCGGGCGAATCGGCGGTCAGGTGGCAGGACACGCCGAGCAGGCACGCGGGGGACTGGGCGTGGGTCCGGAGCTCGTCGACGTAGACGGTCATGGGCGGGCCTCGTGACGTAGGTAGTACCCGGCGCGGATCGCTCGGGGCCAACTTGGCGACCGGTGCGCCAGATGGTTCACCGGCATGCCTCCAGCCGAAGTTCGGCCTGAGCCGGCTCGATCGGCAAACAGTGCGGGCTGAAATAGATCCGCTCCCGCTCCCGGTTCGCGTTCGCCTCGCCGGCATATCCCCGCGCGCCCTTCCAGGCGTGCTCGGTCCAGCTGCCCGGCATGTCGCAGGCGCCGGCGTAGCCGCAGAGCGCGATGCGCAGATCGGGGTCGTCTCCGTGCTCGATGGCCCAGAGCCGCACCTGCTCCGCCACGCCCTCGGCGTCCTCGCGGTAGAGCCCCGGAACCCGCTCGGTAGGCGGATACGGCGGGTCGAGGAACACGGCGCACGGCCGGCGACCGCCGACGTTCTTCCCCTTTCCGAGGACGCTGGGGCCGAGGACGCGCGACCAGTCGCCGCAGGCCACCCGTACGCGGCGCAGGCGGGCCTGGAGTTCGCGGAACCAGTCGAGGCAGGGCGCGGCAGCGACGCCGTTCAAACCGCGATCGTTGCCTAGGCTCGGCAGGTGGACGCCGTGGGCGTTGGTGAGGTCAGGCCTGNNAGCCGCGGTCGCTTCTGGCTGCGCGGCTCGGCGACCCAGCCCCCGCCTATCCACTGGCACAGTCCCCACACCCAGAGTCCGGCGCGCTCGGCGTCGAAGTACTGGGCTTCGGCGTGCATGCGCGCACGGTGCTCGGGCAGCCGCTCCACCAGCCAGACGTGCCGGGCGTGGAGGTCGGCCTCGTTGACGGGCCAGTCGGCGTGGTGTGCAACGAGCTCGGGGGCAGCGACAACGGCGCGCCAGAAATTGGCGACGTCGGCGTCCAGGTCGTTGATCGTTTCGATCTTGCCCGCGCCGCCAGGCCTGCCCAGCAGGACGGCGCCGGACCCGAACAGCGGCTCGACGTAGTTCGATACCTCCGGGTCGAACGCGCGCCAGACCACGTCCACAGTCCGGCGCTTCCCGCCGTACCATGGGAAGGGGGCGCGGAGCGGCTCAGGCATCGACCCCTCCCGCCGGCGCGCTCACCTCGCGCTGCTCGACCACCACGCCCGCCCCGTGCTCGATCCCGAGCTGCTCCTCGGCGCTCCAGATCCGCAGGGCCAGCAGGTCCGACTCTCGACGCAGGCCGACCAGTGCAGCCTCGAGCTCGGCGCGGGGCTTGCCGGGCGGAGAGAGAGGAGAGGGGGCGGTCACGGCGCGCCCCCGCCCTGGAGCGTCTCCATGGCCTCGCGGAGGAGCTCGTTGACGCGGATCTCGGTCCCCGGTACGTACGCCAGTGCCGTCGCCTCCAGGACGGCCGCGGCTACCCGGCAGTCGGGGGCCGTGGAACGCGCCTGGAAGCAGATCCCGAGCACCGGGTCGTTGGGCTTACGAATTGCCACGCCGCCCCCACCGCCGCACGGTCCAGTCCACCCCGACCGTCAGTACGAGTAGGGCGGGCGTTGCCGCTAGGATGATCACGATCACGTCAGCCACGAAACCTCCTGGCGCCCACGCCTAACTGTTCAACCACGACCGCGACCCCGACC
>PMZA01000333.1:22260-22635 GCA_003170595.1 Armatimonadota bacterium | reverse complement strand
GTCGCAGAAGGATCTGCGGTGGCCGCGTTCGAACCCCGCGCCCCCGGGGCCTTCGCCTTAGCTCTTGGCCTTGATATCCAGCAGCTTTTTCATCAGGTCATACAGACAATCGCAGTGCCCTCGCACCCCGAACGTATTGTGCAGCCGCTTGTACAGCTCGTACAGCTCGGCATACACCGCCTGCGCCTTCGGGTTGGGCACGTACTTTAGCTCTTTGACCCCCGTCATCGCAGCCTGCGCCTGCTCGGTGGTGTCGTACCCACCGGCCTCTGCGCCCGCGACGACCGCGCCGAAGATCGCCGCCCCGAGCGCGCATGTCTGCGCCGATCGCGATACCTCCAGCACATTCCCGGTCACGTCCGCATAGATCTGCAT
>PMZA01000333.1:0-22194 GCA_003170595.1 Armatimonadota bacterium | reverse complement strand
GCGTCTGCCCGAGCAGCAGCCCGGTCAGTCTTGCGTCGACGAGGATCGTCCGGTTCCCATTGTTCCAGTCGAGCGCTAGCAGCCCGCTCTGCCCGGGACGCAGGGCCGCCGCCTCTTCGCTCAGCTGACTATGGATGCCCGCGTCGCACTCGCACACGTGGCTGACGAACCAGTTGAAGATGTCGCCCACCGCCGACTGGCCCGCCTCGATCCCGTAGTACCCGGGCAGCACCGACCCGTCCACGATCCCACACACGCCGGGTATGTCCAGCGACGCCCCACCCTTCGGCGCGACGGCGATGTCGCACGTGGATGTCCCGATGATCCGCACGAGCACGCCCGGCGCGATGCCCGACCCGACGGCACCGTAGTGCGCATCGAAGGCCCCGACCGCAATTGGTATGCCTTCCGGCAGCCCGAGCTTCGCGGCCCACTCAGCGCTCAGCCCACCCGCCGCCGTATCTGACGCGTAGGCCTTTTCGTACAGCCGCGGCCGCAGCTCGCCCATCTTCGGATCGAGCATCGCGAGGAACTGCGCATCGGGCAGGCCACCCCATTCCTCGCAGTACATCGCCTTATGCCCGGCCGCGCAGACCCCGCGCTTGAGCACCTCCGGCCGCGTCTCGCCCACGAGCACCGCCGGCACGTAGTCGCAGAACTCGACCCAGCTTACCGCCGCATCGAACACTTCCGGGTCGATCTTGAGGCAGTGCCAGATCTTCGAGAAGTACCATTCCGACGAGTACGTCCCGCCCGACTTCGCGAGATATTGCGGCCGGTGCGCCTCGGCGTATTCAGTGATCTTCTCCGCCTCAGCCATGGACGAGTGATCCTTCCACAGCCACGCGAGGGCATTGATGTTCCCGTCGAATTCCTTGCGGAAGGCGAGCGGCGTCCCCTCCGCATCGACAGGTATCGGCGTCGACCCGGTGGTATCCACGCCGATGCCGATGATCCTCTCGGCCGCGAAGCCCGGCGCGGTCTCAGCCTGCACAAGCGCGCCCTTGACGCAGCCTTCGAGGCCTTCGAGGTAGTCGGCGGGATGCTGCCTGGCGATGTGCGCGTTGGAGGCATCGGTGATGACTCCCTGATCGCCGCGCGAGTAGTTGTGCACGAAGGTGGCGATCTCTTCGCCGTTGGAGACATCGACGATGAGAGCGCGCACGGAGTTGGTACCGAAATCCAAGCCGATGGTGAACTTGCTGTCGGCCATTATCCTTCCCTCCACTCCCGTCTGAACGGGCCTCATCCTTTCCCCCTTCCTCGCCCTCCTCCTCCGCCCCTTGCGGCGCCATGGGCTTTTCGGAGGGGCCGCATCCGACAGGACGCGCGTCTGCGCGTCCTGTCGAATCCGGCCCTCGCCTTTGTTTGTCATCCTGAGCGCGTCTTATGCGCGAAGGATCTCCTTTTGGCTTTGCCTCACTCCCATCGACCCATCGCTCGCGTAGCACGCGATCCTCAGGTGAGTCCCCTTCGCCGCGGTCAAAGCCGCCGTTCTGTGGCGGCGTGGGGTCAGGGGCCAGGGCCCCTGCGGGGAGTGGGGCAGCGCCCCACGGTCTATCTCTTTGCTTTTGCTCTGCCTTTCGCTTATCCTTCCGCTTTCGAGGAGGCTTTTCCATGACCCACAAAGACCGCGTTTACGCTGCCTTCGCCCATGAGCAGCCCGACCGCTGCCCGTATTTCATCAGCTTCACCGAGCGCGCCCACGACGCGATGGTCGCCCACTTCGGCGGCGACGATCTCTTCAAGCTGATGGACAACGATCTCGTGAAGTTCACCTGGAACCCCACCTCCCGCGAAGGTTATGTCGATGAGCACACCTTCCAGGATTCCTTCGGCGTGCGCTGGGATCGCAGCATCGACCGCGACATCGGCAACGTGACCGAGCCCATGCTCTCCGAGCGCAACCTCGACCTCCTCGAGCTGCCCGACCCGACCTCGCCCGACCGTTTCGAGGGCCTGGCGGAGAAGTGCGCGGCTAACGCCGACAAGTACGTCTCCTTCTCGGTCCGCTTCAGCCTCTTCGAGCGCGCCTGGAGTCTGCGCGGGATGGACAAGCTGATGATGGACATGATCGAGGCGCCCGAGTTCGTCGACGCCCTCCTCGACGCGATCTGCGATTTCAACTGCGCCATCGTCGAGCGCGCCGTGCAGTTCCCGATCGACGGCGTGCATTTCGGCGACGACTGGGGCACCCAGCGCGGCCTCATGATGGGCCCGCGCCTCTGGGAGCGTTTCATCAAACCCCGCCTCGCCCGCCAGTATGCGGCGGCCAAGCGCGGGGGCAAGTTCGTCTCGATCCACTGCTGCGGCAAGGTGCAGGAGCTTTTCCCGCAGCTTCTCGACCTTGGCCTCGACTGCTTCAACCCCTTCCAGCCGGAGGTCATGGACGTCTTCGAGATGAAGCGCACCTTCGGCGACCGCCTGAGTTTCTGGGGTGGCGTTAGCACGCAGAAGCTGCTTCCTTACGGCACGCCCGACGACGTCCGCCGCGAGGTGGGACGGTTGGTATCGGAGGTGGGGAAGGGGGGCGGCTACATCTGCTCGCCCGCGCACGACATCCCCGCCGACGCCAAGCCGGAAAACGTGCTGGCGATGATCGAGACGCTGAACAACCAGTAGTCGCCTTCGTCCTTCAGCCTTCGTCCTTTCGTTGTCATCCTTGCGATGCGTAGCATCGCCGGGAGGCGCTTTACGCCGACCGAAGGATCCCCGGCACCCGTATCCGCAAAGAAACGCAGCCTCGGGGTTCTCCCCGAGGCTGCGTCGTTTCCTCTCACCCTTCCTTCGACTGCCTACAGCGGCTGGTCGTAGGGGTCCAGGATGTTCGGATCGGTGCTGTTGTCTCCGTCCTTGGCCGACAGCAGTGCCCTAGGCTGCATCCACTTCGCGTGCCCGTCGTAGAACGCCAGGTTGAGGCCCCCGTTGTGGACGTCCTCGCCACCCACGCTGGACCTGGTGTCCTTGTGGCACCCCGGCCAGAAGAACCCGCAGTTGCGCGACATCTCGATCAGGTAGGCCTTCTGCGACGGCCACTTCACCCACCCGATCGGGAAGGCCCCGTTCGAAGCGCAGATGGACCGCTGGTACGTCCCGGTCCATCCTCCGGTGTTGGCCGGGAAGCCGCCGCAGCCGCACCCTTGCCGCCACGGTTGCGTCCGCAGGCTCGGGCATACCCAGAGCTGCGTATTCTTGATGTATGGGTTCAACGAGTCTATGAACCCCATGTTCGGGTTGCCTTCGCCATCCGGTGGGAAGACCTCATCGTAGTCCTGCACGTACATCAAAGCCCCAAGCATCAACTGCTTTATGTTGCTCAAACACGCGGTTTGCCTCGCCTTTTCTCTGGCTTTGGCGAAAACGGGAAACAAGATTGCAGCTAGGATCGCGATGATCGCGATCACAACCAGTAGTTCGATGAGCGTGAAGCCACGTTTCATCTTTCGGTCCTCCTGCTGGTTCGAGCCAGCGGTCGAATGAAAGGCGGCCCTGCTGTTCGAGTCGACCAGCAACTTCGCCGGACGGACGCCTTCACCTCCAATGCTCGGCCTTTGAGCCCGGGAAAGAAAACCTCGCCGCCCACGGTTATGGATGGCGAGGCATGGAGATTTTAAGGTATTCAGAGCGTGGCGCCCTAGTTGTTCAGCGGCTTCCAGCAGTCCTTGGCAAGGCCGGTAACGGGGTCCTTGCCGCAGATGGTCTGCTTCATCTGCCACTTGCAGTGGCCGTCGAAGTAGGCGCAGTTGGAGCCGCCGTTGTGGATGTCGCTTACGCCGTCGTTGCCGTACGTATCGGCGTCGCCCCAGACGACCGCGCACTGCCGACCGCTGTCGACGAACCAGATCTTGTCGGTCGGGCGCTTGAGCCAGGCCTGCGGGTACCCGCCGTTGGCTTCAAGCTGCTCGTTCATCGCGTACCACGAGACCCAGAAGTTGGGATTGGAGCCGCAGGAAGCGCAGTTCCGATACCAGGTGTTGATGCGGCCCGACGGGCATGTCCAGATCTGCGCGTTCTTGATATACGGGTCCAGGAGTTTCACGTAGCCGTAGCCGCCGTACTGGTTGCCGCAGAGGACCTCGTCGTAGTCCTGGGAATACATCAGGCCCGCCAGCGCGATTTCCTTCATGTTGGACAGACACGCCGTCTGCCGGGCCTTCTCACGAGCCTTCGCGAACACTGGAAACAGGATTGCGGCGAGGATCGCTATGATCGCGATCACGACAAGCAACTCGATAAGTGTGAAGCCCCTGCGCATGCCAATCGCCCCCTGGGGATGACTAGGTCCGGTCCATGCCGGCTGCAAGTTGACCTCCGCCTACCGCCCTGCCACCCTGTTTTTTCGTCGCGCGCACCCCGTCACCTCCGCCGCCCTCCTCCTTGTGTCCTCTTTCTCTTCTCACCGTCCCGGCCTTGCTCTATACTCCCACGCACAGCGGGCCTCACCGCTCGCCCGTCTTTCCCGTTCTTCTTGCCGAGGCCCTCGGCGACTCGGGCGCCTTTGCGCTAGTCTCGCCTGGCTCAACGCGTGGTGGCTGACGCGGCGGTTTCTGTCGGTGTTAATAGATCAGTCGAGCGAGAGCTTGCCCATGCAGGCCATGTGGCCTCGCGTTCTCTTGGTGTTACGATGCCAGCCCTTAGCCTTCTCGTCGCTGTGGTCGCCTTCCCGCCCAATGCATCTCTCGGCCGCCCGGACGAGGCCTACTACGGCGCCGCCGCGTGGTCCCTTATTCACGGCCAGGTGATGTACCGCGACGTTTGGGACAACAAGGGCCCGGTGATCCACTACCTTCTTTCGGCCATGACGATCTTCACCGGCGGCGGCCCTCGCACCTACGCGCTGCTGTGTCTGCTCCTGCTGGTGGCTGCGCAGATCTTTCTCAACCTGGCCTTCCGCTCCGTCGGCTTTCCCCTTGCCGGCACCGGCGCCGCCGCCCATCAACGCGGTTTTCGCCGACACGTGGGATATCGTCGCCCGCGACCTCACCGAGCGGCGGCCCCTCTTCATCCTTCTCGCCTCGCCAGCCCGCTCGCTTGATCCGCGCGAAGTGGCGGCGACGGAGCGCCTGCGCGGCATGATCTCATCGGCCTACGACCCGGCGACTACGATCGGCGCCATCGAACTCTGGCGCCGCCGCTAGCCCAACCCCCGTGTCTCCACGTCCCGAAGCCGACTCGGCGGCAAAACGCGCGCGTCTGTCGCGCCTTTTGCCGCCGGAGAGTCCAAAGCAGCTTGCGCGAAATAGTATACGCGCGGTATGCGCGTATCGATTGCGCGCAAGCGGTTTCCGATCTCTTTCTCTCTTCTCTTTTCTCCCCTCTCTTTCTCCTCATCCTCCGCGGCGCATCGCTTTGCAGTCTTCTTCCCATCCTCGCGAGTCAGCTGCGTTCTGTGCGGCGTGGGAGGTTAAGCGGACCGAAGGTCCGCAAGGGACAGGTCCCTCCAGTGGGGTTCGGGGCCGAGCCCCGAAGTCTGCTTTAGCTTTACAGTGGCAGGTGCTCGATCCCATCGGCTTTGATCCTCACCCTCGCCGCTCTCACCGCACTGCCCTCGCCCTCCTCGTAGTACACGCACAGCACGGTCCCATCCTTCAGCTCCACGGTCGACGGATACGCGCCCCCGACGTTGTCGATCACGTACGGCCCCTGCCATGTCTTCGTCTCATCGCGGCTGACCCACATCGCCGTCTTGGGAATCCGTTGCACGAGCACGATCGTCCCATCCCGCAGGCGGTTCAGATGCGGCGCATGCCCGGGGAATCCGATGTCCTGCACGGGGCCCCACGTCAGCCCCTCATCCTCGCTGATCGCGTAGTGCTCGTGAACCTTACTGCTCCTCAGTGCCGCGAACAGCCGCCCATCCTTGAGCCTTATCACATCGGTCTCCGCGTCCAGGTACACCCCCGACCCCTCGCCGATAGGTATCGCCCCGCTCCACGTCTTTCCGCCATCCGTCGATCGCGTGACCCCGCCCCACGCCTGCCCGTCCGCCTCGTGATAGATGCCCAGCACGCACGTCCCATCCGGCATTTGCCTCACCGGCGCCGACACCGCCCAGCCGGGCACGATCGTCTCAGCCTTCGCATCCCACGTCTTCCCGTTGTCGTGCGACCGCACGAGCTGCACACCCGTGATCCCCCATGACCCATCCGCCTTCGCGAACAGGGAGAAGAAGCTGCACACGACCGTCCCGTCGGCAAGCTGGGCCACATGCGGGTCACGATTATCGATCTCATCGTCATACAGCACCGCCGGCGCGCTCCACGTCCGCCCCTCATCGCGCGACCGCACCATGCAGATCCGTCCGCCCCTGGGCCATTCCTTCGTGGGCAGCGACACGTGCCCGTATCCGGCGTAGAAGACGGCCAGTATGTCCCCGTTCTTCAGTCGGCACGCATCGGGGAACGCCTGATACGTCCCGGCCGCCGGCCCTTGCGATATCACTTTGTACGGCGGCTGCTCTTCCTTGATAGGCTCCACCTTGACCACCGTCCCTTGCACTTTCAGGTTCCTGAACTCGACGCTCCCCTGACTCGTCCCCACGCCGACTCGCCCCGCTCCGATCGCCCCATTTTCAGCGGCGATGATCTCCTTCCCATCGATCCTCACCGCGATGCTCTTCCCCTGCGCGACGACCTCGGCGGTATGCCATTCATCGGCGCTGATCGCGCAGGGCTTGCGCCCGATTTCGATCCACGTATTCCCCGGCTCGGACCGCGTCATGATGACGTTACCGTTGCGCGAGTCGAGGTGTATCCAGTAGTACGTAAGCGTCCCGGTCGCGCGAAAGATGATTGCCGCGGCCTTAACGCCGTTCCCCCTGCTGCTTATCCTGAAGTCGACGCTCATGTCGAGGTCGGCGAAGGCTGGCTCACGTAGGATGGCCGCGCCACCACGATCGGTATTCCCCTGCAAGAGCACCCCATCGCCTATATTCCAGCGCCCTTCAACGAACCGCCACTCCTTGTCATGCCCCGCCTGCAGCACGGGTGTCACCTCCGCGGCGAAGCACCAACTCGCGGCGACGATCGCCCCCACGATGGCCCCTAGCTTTGCAGTGCGTTTTGTCAGTCTCATCTATCCGCCCTTCCTTCCGCCTTGGTCCTTTCCTCTCGCCTTTTCCTCCCTTGGTCCTGTCTCCACGTCCCGCAGCGGACTCGGCGGAAAAACGCGCCTGTCCTTGGCGCATTTTGCCGCCGGAGAGTCCAAAGCAGCTTGCGCGAAGTTGAGCGCCCGCTGTTCTTGCGGGCGCCAGCTGCGCGCAAGCGGTTTCGGTCATTCTTCTCTCTCTTCTCTTTCTCTCTCCATCCTCTCCTTCTCCTCCTAGCTCGCGGTTCCAACGGCCTTCCTCCTCTCACCCTTCCTCGCGAGTCAGCTGCGCTTTGTGCAGCGCGGGAGGTCTGGAGGGACAGGTCCCTCCAGCGGGGTTCGGGGCAGAGCCCCGAGGTTTCTCCTTTGTCTTTGCCTTCGAGTTCGTCGGCTGTTAGACTCTCGGCGCTCGAGTTACGGGCCTTGCGCCCTTTCCTTTTCTTTAAGGGGGGTTTTCCTATGTCCGACTTCCGCGTCCCGCTTCAGAGCCCGCAGCCCGACTGCGAGCGTTTCGTTCGCATCCTCCTCGGCCACGAGACGCCGGCCCGTCCGCCCCTGGTCGAGTACATCGTCGACCCCATGGTCATGCGCCCCATCGTCACCGACCTTATCGGCCGCCCCTGGGTCGACGTCGTCTGGGACGACCGCGCCTCCCACGCCGGGTACCTGGAGAACTTCATCGACTTCTGGTATCACATGGGCTACGACTTCGTGCGCATGGAGATCGGCCTTGGCTTCCCCACGCACGGCCTCGTCGCCGACGACCCTGCCCCCGGCGCGACCGGGCAGCGCGGCTGGGTCGATCAGCATCACGGCACGATCACCTCGTGGGACGATTTCGAGACCTATCCCTGGCCCACGGTCGAGGGGATGGATTTCTACTGGCTCGAGTACATCAACGATCACCTGCCCGAGGGCATGGGGCTCATCTCTTCCCACGGCGGCGGCGTCTACGAGCACCTTTCGGCGATCCTCTCCTACGAGGGCCTTTGCATCGCCCTGATGGATCAGCCCGACCTTGTGCAGGCGGTGGCCGATCGCATCGGCGCCTTGCAGCTCGAGTTCTACAAGCACCTTCTCGACCTCGACCACCTCGCCGTCGTCTTCCCCGGCGACGACATGGGCTTCCGCTCGGCGACGCTCATCTCGCCCAACGATCTGATCAAGTACACGCTCCCGTGGCATAAGCGCTTCGCGGCGATGGCACATGAGAAGGGGCTGCCGTACTTCCTGCACTCGTGCGGGAACCTGGAGCAGATCATGCCGCACCTCATCGACGAGGTGAAGATCGACGGCAAGCATTCCTTCGAGGACGCGATCGTGCCGGTGACTGAGATGTACAAGCGCTATGGAGACCGCATCGCGATCCTGGGCGGCGTCGACGTGGACATGTTGACGCGAGCGCCGCTGGACGTTCTGCGCAAGTACGTCCGCGGCATCATCGACGCGAACTCCGGCGGCCGATACGCGGTCGGATCGGGCAACTCGATCCCGAGCTACATCCCGGTGCAGAGCTACCTGACGATGCTCGACGAAGCCCTCCGCTGAGCCTTCGCCTTTCCGCCTTCTGTAGGGCGGGTATTTATGCCCGCCGGCCTTCGCCTTTGCTCTTAGGAGGGGCCGAATCAACGATGACGCGCTGGCGCGTCATCGCGAATCCGGCCCTGCTTTTCGTATTTGCTCTTGCCCTTGATCTGTCATCCTGAGCGCGGTCTTTGGCGCGAAGGATCTCATTTTGGCTCTGCATCCGTAGCATCATCGCATCGCTCGCGTACCACACGTTCCGCGATCGGCTCGCTATCGCTGTTCGGAAGGGCCGCATACGACATGACGCGCTTGGCGCGCCATGTCGAATCCGGCCCTGTCCTTCTCCTTCCGACCTAGCATCGCGGCGGCGGCCCTTCGTCCGTGGCACTCCGCGTCGCGACAGTAGTCGCACCCTTTAGCCTAGAGTATTCAAAGACATAGCGTTATGCAGACCGCTGCCCGGCTCGATCCGTCGTTCACCATACAGCATGGAGGCCAGGGCGTTGCTCAAGAGATGCTACCCCATCGATACCGCGACGAGACCCGCGTGCAGCAGTCCAAGCCCCTCTAGTGGACGATGCTGAACCGAGTCTGGGCCGGGGCGCGAGGTGCCCAGACGCACGAGGCGGAGGCCGAGGACATGACTGGCGAAGCCCTCCCGGACACCGTCGGCAACTGCTGCGCGAAGTGCGCCCCGGACCCGGGGATCTCTGGCTCAATGGATGCTCATCGGCGCGGCGGCTTGCAGACTGCCAGCGCCGGCGGCTTGGTCAGATGCACTGCACGCGCCAACCTCGCTTCTCCAGCCGCTCGACCGCTTCCTGATCCAGATCGTCATCCTGACAGAAGGAATCCCGCCGCATCGCCAGACACAGGAGGTGCGTTGGGCGTGTCATCGCGACGTAGTGAAGCTTCAGTCGCTCGTCCATTCGAGTCTGGCCTGTGCCTCCTGACTTACTCCCCTCCAGCCACGGTATTGCTTTCTCCAGGTTATAGTCGTAGTAGAAGGTCTCCAGGACCAGAGTGGCAGCGTGGGTCTCTCCCTTGGCGGAGTGTATCGAGCCCACGCGGATCCCGACACGCTGCCCGTTCTTAGGGTAGCGGTAGAGGTTGTCCCTGCCCTTGCCAGTAACCGTTGGTGTCTGAGAGCCCTGTGCGCCCTGAGGCCAAGCCAAGAAGGCATCGGCTTGGTCGCCGGACGGCTTGCATCCAACGAGTACCGTAACGATCCGCTTCACGGCGTCGCGCCAATGCTCGGTCCACTCCTCCTTCGACAGGTCCGATTGGGTTACAGCGGTGGTCGCAAGAAGCTGGTCGTACAGATCCCGCTCGGTGGGGTGGTCCTTCAGAAGCGTTCTGACATACCGATGGTTGTGCGCGCGACGGGGCACCAGTTGCGCCGCCTCCACGGTGCTCGCGAGGCGAAGTATCCCTTCAGCTATCTTCTCGACACAGTGATGGGCTTCCCCTGAGGTCCGCGCCCTTCCCCGGCCGGCCGATACATACTGAACGAAGCATCTCGGTCGAGGGTCTGCGCTTGTCAACTGCGGATCGTAGCTGGGCCAGTAGTCGCCGACACTGTGCGGGTACTTGTCCGTGCTCTCAGGCGGCCTGTGCACCTGGCCGATGGCCGCGAAGACTCCTCGGCGCAACTCCTGCTCGGAGAAGGTCGCCAGGAGGAGGTCCCCGTAAGCCGGGAGGACCTTACCGGCTTCACCATGCCCAAACAGAAAGATGGTATGTGCCCCGGCTTGCCCTGATTGGAGCGGTTCGCCGGGACCTTGGCCGACCAGACCGTAGGGGGCAAGCCCGAGCGGATCGGCAAGGTCCGCGATCTTCTGCCCGAAGCGATGAGTGTTGGGGAGGTCCTTCTTGACGGTGTCGTCCGGGAACCGATCGGTCTTGGCCTCACCGGCACCCACCGAGTCGAAGATGGCTTGATTGCCATCGCCCAGACGTTGCCGAGCTACCGCCCCGCCCCCGCGCAGGAAGATCCGGTGCAGGATGTGCGACTGCTCCTCACTATTGTCTTGGGCCTCATCGATGAAGAGGAGCGGGAAACGGTCGCGGATCGTGGCCACCACGCTCGGAACCCGCTTCATCAGGTCCTCTGCCCACACGAACATCTCGTCGTAGCAGAAGTAGCCTGCCTCTGCGGATTGCCTACACACCTCCTGACAGGCACCGCATGTGTCGGTTCCTGCCCCAATGCCTTTGATCTGAACATCGAAGCTGGCTGTCGCTATGGAGAGAGACCCGCGCCCACAATGACGTTTCTCAAGGGCGTGCTGCCATTTCGGCGATAGCTTCCGCCAGCGCCATTCCTGGCATATCTCCGTGTTGACGGCCTTGATGGGATACCCGCACGACCTCAGCCAGGGCACAGCCAAGTACGCATCTACGAAGCCGTGGATCGTACCGATGTAGTGTGGGTACGCGAGCAGACGCCTGCCGGCAGTCGTGTTGCCGAGGCGCTCCTCTATCTGCCGGCGGGCGGCGTTGGCGTGCGAGAGCACGCAGATGCCTCGCGTCCGGTAGGACCACTTCTCGGCTAGAATTGCCAGCTTCGCAACGAGTAGGGTCGTCTTGCCGCTGCCTGGGCAAGCCGCCACATCCATCGGGTCCATGCACTTGAGGACAGCGTTCCGTGGGTCACATCTGGTTGGACCGCAGAACGCCTGCTCGCCCAGCCCAAGGAGGGCGCAGGCTCGGACGATGTCCTCATCGGCAACGGTGGGAAGCTCGAAAGATGAGATGTCGCCCATCACGCGTCCCCCTGGCCGGGTGCCACTTCCTCTTTGGGTGGCCCCCCGGTGACGTAGTCGATGGCCTCAGTCAGATACCTCGGCAGCCGGTTCCTCAGACCGTCGGGCGTTAGCTCTCCTCGGGCGAATCTCTCTTCCAGCCGTTCTGCAAGATACTGAGCAGCGACGGCCTTTGAGGCATTGCCCTTGACGAACTTGGCATAGACGAAGCAGGCGCTGACCTCCTCAGCCGTACCACCCTCTGGGACGAGGAGCCATTGGGTCTCGGATGCGAATCCCTCGATCGCCTCCTTCTCGACCTGTTCACGTCTCTTGCCCTGGGCGCATATGGCCTCGTCATTCTCCGCGAGGCAGGCAGCGACGTAGACGTCATCCTTCAGGCCTCCGGTGAAACTCCCTCCGTCGCCCCTCGGGCCAAGCGCCAGGTCGTACTCGAGGGTCCATTCGTCGGAGACGAAGGTCCTTACGTGTTGCCCCGATGCTCTGTCGATAAGCGCAGCCCGGCGGTCCTGCAGACCATCTTCTTTGAAGTCTCTCTTTGCCCGCCACCGCCGCTTGGATACGGGCGGCCAGTCCCCGCCCGCGTTGACCGTGCCTAGGATAGACGGGGCACAGTCTGGCCTAACGTCCAGGTCGGTCAAGCATGCGACCGGGATGTTGAGCTCCCCATCCTTGTTGAGGTTAGCGCGCTGGAAGATCCTGGCGTAACGCCGGAGACCTACCCCTCCGACGTTCACGATGGACACCCCGTGCTCCGTGAGGTCTCTGCCGAGAAGGCGCGCCAGCGTCGGCAGCAGGATGCTCTCCGCGTCGCCTTCAACGATCATGACTCCCCGTGCGAAGAAGAGATTCGCCTTAGTGACATCCAGGAAACGCTCAAGGAAGCGATAGTCCGACTTCTCCAGCCTCGTGTGGCCTGGACCGAGGGGGAAGGCGCGACCTTTCTGGACCATCACCAAGCTCTCGAGATGGATCGCCGACGCAAGGTTTGGGCTATGCGTAGTGACCAGGATCTGGACGCACTTCTCCTTCGCCTGCTCCTGCAGGTATCTCATCACCCGCAGTTGTCTTTGCGGGTGGAGGTGGGCCTCCGGCTCCTCGATGAGCAGCATCTTGTTGCCCACATCCTCCTGGCCCAGTAGAAGCAGCTCGCAAGCTATGAACAGCAGGTTGTCGGACCCGAGTCCAGGTCTACCAGGACCACTGAGCGCCAAGTCGAGCTTTTCGAGCAACTGCCGGAGCTTCGTCTCGTCGAGGGCCCCTGCGCCACTGACCTCCAGGCTCGTGTCCAGAGCGTCGCCAGTGAGCACGAATCCTGCGAGATGGTCCTCGATCACGCCACGAGCATCCGCAAGACCTCCCTGCGCCCTGAGAAGCTCATTGGCGAGGTCACCGATGCCGACTACGCTAAGGTTCGATAGGGCCTCGCGGGTGATCTGGGCGTTGGGATCATATGGAGTTCCGGCCTTCTTGACCTTATCCGTCTGGTAGAGTACCTGCGACAGCCTTGAACGCCGGCCTGCCGAAAGCGCCTGCTCCGCGTCCCGAAGAGGCCGGAGGTAGGTGGCCTGCAGCAGTTCGCGCACTTCCGGGGCCAGCGCTGGGCCGTCGCCCTTCGCGCCGGAGCAGACCTCCACTCGACGATTCCCCCGGCCGCGACGGGTTTCCTCAGCACCTTTGGCAGTCCAGTTGACGTAGAGGACGGGTTCTTCCGGCTTGTCGGGTGGATAGGTCAGGTACTCCAGGAAAGCCCTCTTGTCGGCTGCACTCAGCTCGTTGAATCTGCAGACTATCCGAATCTGGCGACTGGCCTCTTTGCCGTGGAAGTCCGTGTCGTCGAGCCACAACCGTTCCTGATCCGTGGTGCCCAGGGCGAATCGCAGTGCGTCGATTACGGCGGTCTTGCCCGAATCGTTCTCCCCGACTAGGGCGGTTAGCCCAGGGCCCAGCTCCAACTCGAACGTCTCCTCGCCGTCGCCGAAGCATCTGAAGTTCTCGATCGTGAGCTTGGACAGGTGCATCGTTTCCGCCTCCCACCTCGTCTGGCGTTCTCCGCCAGTGGCTACCGCCTGTCACCATCGGAGCAATCCGTTCGGGCGCGGTCTTGTGTGCAAGCCGTCTGCCATCCCTCGCCTAGCAGCGCACGTCATCCTTCGGCCCGGGTGGAGGTCAGCGCAGGCCGGAGGCGATGTCAGCCAGAGCCGACCAGGCACGCTCGACGTCGATCATCGAGCGCGCGTAGTCGCTGTCGAGCAGGGCGTCGCTCAGACACCAGTGGTACTTCTCGAGCTTCTTGATCGGACAGACCTTCGCCAGGTCTGCCGGGTCTGGCGGCCCGCTGGCCAACGCCTGCCGCAGGCACTTGCCCAACTCCTCAAGTGAGGCCCCCCGCACACTGATAGCCACGCCATCCTGTGCCACCTGAAGCCCTGCAGGCACGAGCATCAGCGCCAGGGCATTCATGGCGCGATCGCCGACCCAGGGGAACAGGATCAGGCTATCCCCATACGGAAGCGCCCGCCGCTTGTCCAGGCCATACTGGCGGAACCAGGTGCGCCCCTCCCCCAGAAGCTCAACGGCCCGTGCATCGAGGTACGCAGGCACGTCCGATCCCAGATAGACGCCCAGCATCTCCTCGCGCACGCGGTCATCCACCAGAGCTTGTCCGCAGCCAACGAAGAGCGGGGCCCTGCCAGCGGCCGCAGCCTCGACCTCGAGGACCTTGCGCTCAGTGTCAATGGCCACGACACGCCAGCGACGCCCGGCGAAGATGATGTACTGCTCCTCGGTGACCGACACCAACACGGGCATTGTCCCAAGCGTCCTGCTACCCACCATGATCCGGAACTCCTCGGCAGTGGCGAAGGCGGCATAGAAGGCATAGTGGTTGACGATCCTCTCGCCCTTGCCCCCAAGCATAAGGGAGCCGTCGTCACACTGCGTGATGAGGTCCTCGTTGCCCATGCTTCTCAGCGCTTCGACAAGTTGCTGCTTGCTGACCTCAGCGAAGGGTTCGGTCGCGCACAGCAAGCGCCAGAGGTCCTCCGCGCGGACCGCGCCGAACTCCGCGATCGCCGAGAGGATCTGCTGCACGAGAGTGGAGAGATGCAGCATCCCAGCCCTGGGCGGTTCACACCACCGGCTCAGGAGCAGGGAGATCATCGCTACGCTCTGCACCAACTGGGGGCGGAGGCAGTCCTGCGGCCAGGTGTCCTTCCCGATCTGGCGCTCTTCGACCAAGAACCGCAGGACGGCCGCCTCGCCCTTGCGACGCCCCGACCGTCCCATCCTTTGGCGGAGGCTTGCTACGCTGGGCGGCACTCCTATCTGGCAGACGCTCTGCATGTGGCCAACGTCGATTCCAAGCTCGAGCGTACTCGTGCACACAGCCGTGGCTGGTATGGATGGATCCTTCAGGCGTGTCTCCGCCTCGTCCCGGATATCCTTCGAGAGGTTGCCGTGATGCGGGAAGAACGCGTTGGGGACCCGCCGCTGCTCGCACATGAGCCGAAGGGCGTCGGCGTATAGCTCGACGGTGTTCCGTGCGTTGGCGAAGACAAGGTGCTTGCCAGATCGCAGCCGGTCGTACAGGTAAGCAGTGATCTCGGGGTCAGCCGCAGTCCATCCCGTCTCGACGTCGTCCTCGACGTCCGCGTCATCGACTGTCAGGTATCCCTTGAGCACGAGCTTGACTTCCTGACCGCCCTGCTCCGCTTCGAGGAGGCGCACCTGCTCGTAGCACGAGGGACGCAGGAACTGGGCCGCCAGGCTCATGTCTCCGAGCGTGGCACTCAAGCCAATCCGGGGCACTCGTCTCTTCAGAACGCACTCCAACCTCCACAGCAGCGACTGCAGTTGCTTGCCACGCTCGGCGCCAATGAAGGCATGCAGTTCATCCACCACGACGTATCGCAGGTCGGCGAAGTAGCGGGGCAGTTGCGTGCCGCGGTTCACGAACATCGCTTCCAGGGATTCGGGGGTGATGATGAGGATCCCGCCCGGCTGTTCACGCAGCCGCTTCTTCTCCCCCTCGGGCACGTCGCCATGCCAGCGATGCACAGGAATGTCCAACTCCTGGCAAAGGTACTGCAGGCGGTCATACTGATCGTTGATCAGCGCCTTCAGGGGGCTGACCATCAGGGCCTGAACGGTTGAGGCGTCGGTCTCCTTCAGGCTTGTGCAGATCGGGAAGAACGCGGCCTCGGTCTTGCCCGAGGCCGTGGGCGCGGCGATGATGACGTCCTCGCCCTCCAGGATCGGGCCGATGGCCTGCTCCTGTATATCGCGCAGCTCCTCCCACCGCTGTCTCCAGATCCAGTTCTGGATGGCAGGATGGAGTCTCTCAAAACCGCTAGAGCTTGAAGGCCCTGAGTTCTCCGTCATCGCTTGCAGGCTGTCCTTGTCCTTCCTCGTCGTCCTGCAGCGGCTGGAGGTCGGGGTTGACCTCCTCCGTTAGGGATATGGCACCGATGATGTCCGTCAACGACTTATCCGGATTCTGGTCGAGGACTGCCAGCAGGTTCATGAACTCCCGGATGGTGGTGCGAGGCGTCCGGAAGTAGGCGTCGCCTATCCGCCCAGAGCAATAGGACATGAACTGCTGGACCCCGTCGTCCGAGACAAGCGGCCGCCCGCCGTCGCCGGACTCGTATACATCGCGCAGCTTCGTTAGCAGCACGTAGAAGTCTTCCTGAGTCAGATTCGACAGCCGGATCACCGGCCCGGAGTAGTCCACTAGTCCGTTCGCAGTGAACGTGTTCTCAGCCAGCCTCGACTGGAGCGCCTGGTAGCTATAGAGGCCCCGCCGGGTGTCGGTGAGGAACTCGGGTGTCCCTCCCAGCAGAAACCCCAGCCCGACCGCGATGCCCTGCAAGGAGTCGTTGACCATGCGCAGTAGCTGCTCGTAGTTGTTCACCCGAGCCATGCTGTTTGTCAGCTTGTACAGGTTCACCATCTCATCGAGGCACACGAGGAAGCCATCGAAGCCGGCGAGCCGCACGAACCTGGCGAACAGCTTCAGGTGGTCGTACGCGTTCGCGTCGTCCACGATGGATCTCACGCCGAGGGCAGCCCGTGCGTCGGTCTTGGCGGTGAACTCCCCGCGCAGCCATCGAACGGCATCCTGCTTCAGCTGATCCTGCCCCGTGTCGTACCCGCGCCAATAGGCTCCGATCACGTTGGCGAAGTCGAAGCCCCCGACCATCTCGGACAACTGCGCCAGGCGGCCCTGGATCACATCGGCAGGCGCGCAGCCCTGGGCCGTTGCCTCTGCAAGGGCGGACGACACGAACCGCTCGACGACGACCGGAAGCGCTCCACCGTCGGGCTTGGCCCGTGTTGAGAGATTGCGCATCAGTTCGGCATACAGGGACCGCGCACGTCCGTCGGTGGCATAGAGACGGCGATCAGGCGAGAGGTCTGCGTGGGCGCTGACCAGCTTCTTCTCGAGCGCGATGGACCGCATCAGATAGAGCAGGAAGGTCTTCCCCGAGCCATACTCGCCTATGACGAAGCGGATCCCGGCGCCGCCGTCCATGACGCGATCGAGGTCCTTGATGAGGGCTTCTATCTCGTTCTTGCGACCTACCTGTACGTATTGCAGGCCCGTGCGTGGCACCACCCCGGCGCGGAGCGACTGGATGATGGCATCACGGTCCTTCGGTCTGATGCTGACAAGGGGACTCACTCGAGCATCTCCTTGAGCGTCTGCTCATCGATCGCGAGTGTCTCTTCGCCTTCGCAGAGACACTCGCCGCAAGCCTCCAGTGCACATTCATTGATGGTATCCAAAGCGCCCTCAGGCAGAAGGCAGTGCTTCCGGGCCAGGCCATCCCACTCCTCTCTGCTGAGCGAGTCCCTGCCCGCCAGGTCTCGCACGAGGGCCGAGTGTGCGGCGTCCAACCCGAGGAGGCACCCCTCACTTGGTGTAGTGTCCACGAAGGCGGATGGCTCGGGGTCGTCTTCGGAGAAGATGCCCTCCAGCAGCTGGGCCACCTGTGCCGTTTCCCTGGCACGCTGTTCGATGAGCCCGCGGTCGAGTCCTGCCCCGTTCTCAGGCCCGGCTTTGCCTGGCGGCTTCGGGATCGGCGTTCCGCTGCCTGCCTTGCCGCCTCTGGCGACGACGACAGGATCTGTCGGGGCCATCCCCGAGGCAACGGCATGGATGTCGGAGTGCAGGTCCTGCTCCGGCAATCCCAGCAAGGTGTATAGGTTGGTAAGCACCTTCACTTCATCCGGTGACACCCCGCCTCCGGCGCCTGCAACCCCGATCAGGAACTGCCCCAGCAGATGCCTTTGCTCCGCTGACAGGGCACCGATGCGCTTCTTCAGTCCCGCCGGCCCTGGCTTGGCATGGGCGAGCCATTTCCCGTGCGCCTTGAGTCTGGCTTTCTCCGCCCCCGACAGCCCCGACTGGTCTCTGACGAACTCCGTGAGGTGCGCATTCTCCTCCTCGCTGATGACGCCGTCCGCGCTGGCAACGAGCCAGAATAGGTGGAGCACAAGCTGCGCCACCTGGTATTGCTCCGACGGCGCATCGGTGATCCCCTGCGGCGAACGGAAGAGCGCGACGCAGTCCCCGAGTTGAAGGCATGGTCCGCCGAAGCGGAGGTCTGGCTCCATCCCGTAGCCGCACTTTTCGAGCAGAGCCGCCAGGCCCTCCATGTCTTTGCGCCCCATCTTCCCACCGTCCACCATCACGCACAGGTACTTCAGGATCAGTCCTTCGGCCTTCACGACCACGGTCTCTCGCTCTCGCAGAAGCTCCGCAAGCCCTTGACGGAAGGCGACGAGTTCCTGCCCGGAATGGCTCGCCACCAGTTCGGTTGGCAGCAGACTAACGGCCGCAAGACTGTCCTCGGCGCCCTTGTTGCGGCCCAGGTACCGCGAGTAGGCATCCAGGGCATCGGTGCATTCCTGTACGATGGGATCGATCTTCTTCAGAGGCGCAGTCAGTGCCGTCACGTCGCTGAGGCCCCGGCAGTCTATCCTGAAGGGGCGAAGCACCGACGAAGCGGGCTGGTAGGACATGGACAGCTTCTTCGCGTTCGGCTTGAGCATCAGGCCGGGCCCGAACTTCGCAGCGTAGCGGCGGGCGAACAGCTGGTGGAACTCCTCGCGGCAGCGCGTGGCCGGCGTGCGCAGGCTGTAGCCCGCCTCCTGACTACACGTATACCACCCCAGCGCCCAGTTCCACGGGATGGGCTGCTGGTTCGCCGCAAACGCCGCCAATCCCCACTTCAGCCTCTCGGGCCATACCCAGGTGCGCTCCTCGTCCTGGGGGCGGTAGTCACGCAGGTCTGGGTTCCCGTCCTGGAAGTCCAGGAAGCTGAGAAGTCCGGTGGCGGAAGTCTTGAAGGGGCTGGACGGTCCCCCATACAGCGAGAGTAGCCGCCTCACCTCCACGATAAGCTTAGGGTACTCAATATCGGCATCGGGGCTGCCCGGCAGGTCCTCCAACATCCGCCGCTCGAGGCCATAGAAGAAGAGGTACACATAGCCGATGTCGACGCCGGGCTGCGTCCGCCCGCCGGCCAGCCACTCAAGATAAGCCCTGCGGGCACCAGGACTGATGCGGCCATAGGATGGCCAGAGACCCGGGGGCTCAGCCGCCGTGGCAGGCGCCCGGCCGATCGGCAAGCCAGTATCAATGAACGCCGGGTCCGGGTGGTAGTCGACGAACGCCGAGGGTCGACGACCTACGTAAACCATCCCGTCTGGGATGGTGATCTCACCGATGCTCACTCGCTGCCCGGCGGGGATCCACTGCGGGGTCAACGCTTGTGCCGAGGCCCTGGGCCTGGTCGACGGCTCATCGAGAACGACTTCAAGGATGTCTTTGCGCGCGGCTGACACCTGGCGGCCTGCCGTTGAGGGCCTTCGCGAGGGTGCCGCAGGCCGCGGGACTTGAGCGACTGGAGGCCGGAACTGCTGGGGCTGAACACGAGCGTTCTTGGCCCCGGATCGCGGGGCCGATGCCTTCATGACGGCTCGAACAAAGAGCCAGACGCAGAAACCGAACAGCATCAGCCAGAACACGCAGTCAACGGCTCCTCGATTGCAGAAGGACGGGTGCCAATCTACCCGGGTTGTCCAATCCTGTCACCTCAGTTGCCACAGTCCGGCGATCCGCGCCCTGAAGAGGGCATCCTTCAGAACCCCTCATCTGCCCGCCACCTCCCGACCCCAACTGCACTTGCAGGCTTTTCCCAGGGGCCGGCGCGGCTTACCCCGCTGGGGGCCGCCTGCTACTTGCCTTCCTCTGATGCGGCAGCACTGACCACGAAGATGATTGTGACGCCACGCGCTTCCTCGTCGTGGAATCTCCGCCCGCGTTCCATAGTGCCACCATCCCCAGCCGGCGCGCCCAGAATAGCCGCGCTTCCTTCGGGGCCCAGCGCATCAGCGAGGTACCCGCCACGGCGGATCGCATCGCCCCCGACCATGCAGCCATCCAGCTCATCCGGACGAAGGTCTCCGGACGCTCGCGGCTCCATGAAGAAGCCCGATCTGCTGCGACGGAAGCACTTCCTCGCGGCTGCAATGATAAGGTCCCAGACGACGCGCGACCATCCCTGGTCGCCGCGGCGCTCGGTCTCCGCTAGGCTGTCGAAGGGCCTGCCAGTCGCGAACCCGAGCAGTCGCACCAGCGCCGACCCCAGGTCGGCATGCGGGCAAAGGTACTCGTCGGCGATGCAAGAGCCCATCGGGTAAGCCCCGGGACCTGGGGGCGCAGTACTGGCTTGCGCTCTATCGTCTATGAGAAGGTACTGCGCCCCCGCGCTCTGGCAACTGGGCGTCACCGATCGGCCCTTTCCGTTCAGGTCAGGCCCTGACCTCACGTACTCGAAGGTGGGCCACTTCGTGTAGAGATCGAGCTGGGGCCCTGCCCCAACCCGTAGCGGTTGCTCACGCGAGACTTTCGCCTGGTATAGCAGGGCCGTCCTGCTCCATTCGCCGGTCGGACGGCAGTGCGAGTGCACGTACATCAGATCGCCGAGCTCGCAACGGTCAAGTCCTCCTGGGCTCCAGAACTCAACCAGCGGGCTCTGGTGACAGAAGACTGCGCCTATATGGATCTGGACGCCGCACTGTCCGAGAAGCGGGCGCCATCGGTTCTCGAGCAGCCCCGTGCCGATCGCGAACAGCGAAGCGACGAAGTCCGGCTCGTGCGGGCGGTGCCCACGCTTGCAGCACCTCTCGCATGCTTCGGTCATGCTGCGGGCCGCTACCTCGTGGCCCGCCGTCTCGAGCGCGATCCTCTGCTGTGCAATAGCCCTCTGCAGTGACATCTGGGACCCTCCCTGCTCGGCAAGTTCGTCTTCGACCGCATCCTCGGATCGGTACCGTCCCGCCGGTGTCGGCAGTGCCGCCTTCTAGCCTATGCGCCTTGCTTGTCCGCAGCCCAGCGAAGTCTTTGCGCCCACGCCCACGTACGACGCGAAGCTCGTCAGCACGTTGAGGTCCCGCAGCAGCGCCCCTACCGCTTCCGCACCCACCGCCCGCATCCGCAGTTGGCCTACTGCTCCCCGGAACAGCATCGGCGGAGCCCCATACTCGTCCATCTCAAGCTGTAGCCACTCCACGGCCACCGACCGCCCGACGATCTCCGTCACGTTGTCTTGGCAGAGCACCTCAAGCTCCGGCGCCCCGGGCGTTCCTTCCCACCTCTTCACCAGGCTGCGGAAGACCATCGCCGGCTGTGGCAGGACCGTCGTTGCCCCGCGCTCGCGGAACGAGAAGTACGTGGGTGAGAGAAGCTGTATCCCGAAGGTGGCCGCCCCCCCGGCCCTCGCTGCCAGTTCGCCGAACCCGAGCGGCTCGGCATCGTCCTCCAGGTCTCGGCGATCGATGCTCCAGCGCGTCCTTCCGAGAGTGACCGCGTCCTCGCTTGCGAAGCCCTCCAGGAGCGCTCGCGTCACCTCCGGCGCGGCGCAGCCGGCCCGGAACCAGTAGGTCTTCTGCGGGCTGCACTCGGTCCCGGGCCCGACATAGCCCACCGCTCCGCCCTCCGGCGGCGTCAGCAGCGGCCCGATGGCCAGCAGGCTGTCTTTGTGCGCCGAGCTGTTGGCCGCCGGGCTCGCCTTCTGGAGCAGCCCCATGACGGCGGCGTGCACGTGCCGCCCCGGGTGGCCCTCATAGGTAAGCGGCTTGATGGGGCGCAGGGCGATGTGCAGGCAACACAAGCCTTTCCCTTCCTCGTGCAGGCGCTGGTGGGGGCTCATGGTTAGAGACGCCTGTTCACCGGCGCCGCCGCCGAACCTCCCCGCGCGCCGGAGGAACGGGGTGCCACAGACGCGCTCCCGGGCACGACAAAGGGGCCCTGAACCCTTGCGTCAGGGCCATCCCCGCCACCAACTTCATGGACGGGGCTCTCCTCTCGCCCAAGTTCTGAACCCTTGCGTCAGGGCCGTCCCCGCCACAAGAAAAACCGTGGCATACGAAGGCTTCGGAGAACTTCTGAACCCTTGCGTCAGGGCCATCCCCGCCACGCGGACAGCAACATCCGGACGATCGATGAATACTTCTGAACCCTTGCGTCAGGGCCATCCCCGCTACCGGGAAGGCGTCACCAGTTACGACCGCTCAAACTTCTGAACCCTTGCGTCAGGGCCATCCCCGCCACGAGAGCGGCTACGTCCAGACCAAGGTCTTCCTGTTCTGAACCCTTGCGTCAGGGCCATCCCCGCCACTTGCGTCGAGACCCTTCACGAGTGGGCCGTCCCGTTCTGAACCCTTGAGTCAGGGCCAACCCCGCCACTGGTGACCGGCTAGAGCGCTGGTTCACGAAAGAGGTTCTGAACCCTTGCGTCAGGGC
>PMZA01000491.1:3323-7253 GCA_003170595.1 Armatimonadota bacterium | reverse complement strand
GTGCTGGGAGGAGACCGACTGCCTGCCGGAAGTACGCGACGAGTGTATCGCCTACCGCATGCGGCAGGGACACCTGTGCTGGTTCCTGACCGGAACGCTCTGCGGTGGCAAGCGCCTGCACGACTGGGCGGCCAAGCAGGAGATATGCAACGGCTGCGCTGTGTTCAAAAAGCTCATCGGGCAGATGGCAGAGGAAGGGCAGGAGTAGGCGCCTCGCAGGTCCCTCGGTTGTGCAGCTGACCCAGGTCTGAGTCCCCAGTGCTGGTCCACCTGCAATGCGAGTCTCCAAGCATGGCCAGGGCTCGACCTGCAACCCGGAACGAGACACGCCTTGCACACCAAGGCCACGCCGCCTGTGCCAGGCCGCACTGCTTCAGGTTCATCAAGAACATAAGCGGTACTAGCCGACGTCACGTCCGTGCCCAGTCAACCCTCCCATTGGCGTGGCTCTTGTGCAATCGGCACGGGCGGGCAGGCCCGCTTGGCCATGCCTCTCGCCTCTTTGGGTTGGGCCCAAGTCAGGTCTACACTGACGTTCAGCCTGGACCTGTTCTCGGAGCGAGGGCCGATGATCCCGGCTGATCTGTGCGGGTCACGGCAGGCGGACCATCCGACCGGTCTGTGGCCAATCGGGAGTAAGGAGAGATGCAGATGCCTCGCTACGTCATCGTGTCCGATCTGCACATCGATACTTGGACGGAAGAAGCTTTCGGGTCGGGAGATCGCTCTAAGAGCAAGCTGGAGCACTGGTGCGACTTCCTCGACTGGTGTGAAGGGCAACAACTCGATGAGTTCATCATAGACGGAGACCTGATGGATGCTCCTCCCTACATCGGCGACGGCTCTTTCACCTCTGGGATTGCCCGGGACGCGGTGACGCGGCTGCTCCAGTATGCCGCCCAGCACACCGTCACCTACATCTACGGCAACCACGACATCGGCATCAGCGGCCTACGCTGTGTCGGCGGCAACAGCATCGCCCCCCTCCAGCGTGCCAACCTCTACTACCCTGGCTACGTGTTGCCCACCGACGGCAGCATCCTGCTCCTTCAGCACGGGCATCTTTACGATCCGGCGCTCTTGCTGTATCTGCGAGACCTGGATGTGCGCACCTATCTGGTGAGCCACTTCCAGGCCTTCGAGTGGGTCCAGCAGCGGCGCGATCCCATTGACGGAACAGGGCGCCCGACCCCTGGGGTCGGCTCCCCAGCAACGATAGGATTGGACAGAGAGCCGGCGCACAATATCTACAACGCCATCCAGCAGCAGGCACCAGCGTCCCCCGAAGACCAGAGCGCGGCCAGCAGCTTCAACCAGGTCATCCAGCAGGCAAAGCAGCAGACCACACCTTCCTCCGAGGACCAGAGCGCAGCCAGCGGCCTCATCCAGGGCGCGTGCGATGCCGTGGTCAAGGCCCTAGGCGACCCCGTGAAGCACCTCATCTGGAGGCAGGCCGCACGCAGCGTTGTGGACGACTACTTGGGCGGCGCGGACAAGCTGGACCGCCCCGTCATGTACTGCGTCATGGGCCACACGCATGTGCCCGACTACGACCAGTGGACCGTGGACGAAAAGCAGTGCATGTATCTGAACAGCGGCACCTGGGTCGGCACAGGGGATAGCCTAGAGGATCGTCAACACGCGACCTATCTGGACGTGGATGCAACCGGGAAGGTGTGGATACAGGACTGGATCAGAGACCCCTACCCGCCACCTAAGCCTTAGGCGAGTTGGACATCAAGCCCGCGGGAAGACTGACCTGCCCAGCCACGGCATGGGGCAAGCCCAACAGGAGTGGCGACCCGCTGGCACCGGCGGCAAAGACAGTTGAGGCCAGCGGCTGGGGATAGCGGCAAAGGCTGTCTTCAAGTTAGGGACAGCCCCCGACTTCCAGCCAAGCCACCTCACCCCGGGGAAGACAGGCAAAAATAGTTGACGTCAAACACAACCCTCCCGTCGACGTTGCTCTTGGGCATTTGGGGTCGGCCGACAAGCCCTTTGGCCGTGCCTCTCGCCCACTCAAAGCTGAGCCCAAGTCTGGTCCACGCTGAGATCCACTCCGGACGAGTTCCCGGGGGCAAGGTCACCCGAAGCCTTCATATGGGGCTTCATGGGTGAACAACTGCAGCCGCGCCCGTAGTGTTCCTCAATCAAAGGGCGGCCGCCACAGGATCACCCTATACCGCCCCGCGATCTTCCGCAGAAACATGTGCGTCCCGTGCTCCTGCACCGCGCCGCGCCGATCCACAACCCGCTCGCGCGCTAGAACCATGATGCCCGGCTCCGTGCTCGGCGTTGCCCCGTATACGACCCAGTGGTCGCCGTGCACCGGCGGACCTGGGTAGATGGACCAGAAAGCCAACGCCTCACTCGGCGGCTTGGCCGTTCCGAAGGCATAGTCGAAGAAGACTTGGTCCTCGCGCCATCGTCGCGCCTGGCGCCGGACCATGTCGGTCCAGTAGGCGCGTAGCCACTTGGCGGTGAACTTGCCCTTCACGCCATACTCCAGCCCGGCGGCGAAGTCGTAGTACTTGCAGAACCCGTCGGCGTCGCCCGCCGCCCATGCCCGCCCCAGGCCGAGGACGGTTTCGCGAATCTGCTGCTTCTCCGCCCCGTCCATGCTCTCCCACACCGGCTTGATCTTCTCGCCCTCGAACGTGACCGCCGCGCCCTCGGGAATCTGGAAGTCGAATACCGAGGCGGGCAGCTCAGTGTCATATTCGATCGGCCAGGCGTCCACGGTGAAGGGTGGGGTTCCAGCGGGCAGAAAGGTTGTGACTTGCCGAACCAGCCTAGATCCATCTGGTGTTAGGTAGTACCATGCCTTCATCGCTGTTCCCGGCGCCGACTGGCCCCTCTGCCCGGGTGTGGCGCTGATCTCGATGATCCTGACGTCCTTGCCCTCCAGATTCCCCCAGGCTTCGCGCACGGTCAGCTTCCCGTCGGACGCTTTGATCTGGGCGATAGCCAGGAGCTGAAGGCCGCCGAGTTGCACCCCGCCCATGTCAATGTAATCTGCCGCCTTCCGGACGGCCCGCTCCGCGCTGCCCAACGCGTCCGCCGTGTGCTCGCCCATCCCTGACCCCGACCAGTGCAGTTGGTACTCGGTCTTCGTCGGCCCCCAGGTCCACTGGATTTTCTCCCTCTTGCGTTCCAGAGACAGCTGGCGCCCGGATTCACCGGCGGTCCAGCCATCTACATAGCTGTCGCCCTCCGGTCCCGACCAGACCTCGGCCCTCTCCACGAGCTTCCCGTCGCCCTGATAGATGCTCTGCACCACATGGCTCGGTGTTGCCAGCGTCGCCGCCTCCGCCAGCGCCAGCAGCCGCCCCGGCTCGCCTCTCTTCTGTACGATCCACGCCGCGCCGACGGCCAGGACGAGCAGCGCGGCGAAGGCCAGGGCTGTCGTCCGCCTGTGTGGCACAGCAAGCCGCCGGGCCCCCTTTGCCCTCAGGCATTCCATGGCGGCACCTACCAGATCCCGCTCGATCTCCATCGCCAGTGGCTTCGCCCTCGCCACTCTTTCCCCGACCGCCCCCAGCGTCCCATCCATCCTTGGGTCCTTCATTGGGGATCACCTCCCCCAAGCTCCTCTCTCAGCCTCTGCAGGCCCCGGTACAGGCGCGTCCAGACCGTGCTCTCCCTGCATCCCAGAAGCTCAGCGATCTCGTGGCCCTCGAGGCCCTCATAGAACCGCAGCACCACCGGCACCCTCAGCCTTTCCGGCAACCTCGCGACCGCTTGCCTCACCACCAGGGCCTCAGTCGCTTCCGAGGCCTGAGACTCCGGCTCGTCCTCGCAGCCCGCCTCCACCTCACGCTTTCCCCGCCTAGCCACGCGCATCGCCTTGTGCAGTGCTATCCGCCCCAGCCACGTCGCGAACGACGCCTCCCCACGGAACCGGGCCATCTGCCGGAAGGCCGCCACGAT
>PMZA01000491.1:0-3293 GCA_003170595.1 Armatimonadota bacterium | reverse complement strand
CGGCGAGCCAGCGCCTCGAAGGCCTCAGCCTGGCCCTCTCGGGCATGCTGCACCAGTTCGGTGTCCGACTTGGCGTCGGCACTCCAGGCTTCCATCTCGTCCCTCCCTCGCGCTCCAACCCCTCGACGTCCCCTACAGCTATAGTGCCTCCACGCGGCTATTCTTGCTCACGCACCTTCACTGCGCACCTCGGGTTGTCCGGGGGCCCTGACCCTTGGAAAGGTTCCACGGCCCAGACGGTGAACCGAATCTCGTGGTGGACCCGCCATGCTTCGGTGCTTTTCACGCTAAGGCGTGGGACCACCATTGGGGGCAGGTCAGTTGTGCGCGAAAACGATCGGCTCGTGGTCAAGCAGCAGGGAGGCCGAAGCCTGCCGCCATCTCGCTTGGCCGGGCAAGGCCGTGGAGGAACTGGCGCACCCTACGCCTGAGCGATCACCGCTGCATTTCGCTCCCAGTTGCGTTCTGGGCCTATGCAAAGGCTTCCCGCGGGATGGGGCGCCTCCCGCGGTCCCGTGCGCCCAGAATTGGCCCACGCGGCATGGCGGGCAATCTGGACCGACAGCCGCCTTCGTTCGATCCTCCCACTGCGCGGCCGCCCGGAGCGTCTCGTCTCCCCTATCGACCACTGCTTATCCAGCGCCCTCAGAAGCGCCCCTGCCTGATCGCAAGCCGCTCCTCGTCCGACTCGTGGACCTTCCGGTAAATTTGCCGGAAGGTCTTGCTGACCGCTGGCTTTCATCGACGGGGCTGGGTCATTCTCCAGGTGGGAAGCCGCCTTCAAGGACCCGATGACTACGGNNACGGCGGCAGCCATCGACCGGCTGGTGATGAACGACAATTAGAAATGCCGGTTAAGAGACACCGACCTGACCATGATTGAGGTCTTCGCGCTGGAGGTCCTCGACGAGGGAGAGCATCCGTACGGTGGCCTCATCGACGGGGAGCGTGGACGACGATGGGTTGGAGGACGCCCTGTTGGCGGACGGAATCGGCGAGTTCGCCGAAGGGTTCATCGCCGAAGGTCTGGCGTGGCTGCACTGGATTGGGTTTGATGTCGGCGACCTCCAGCACTTGGACGCTTTCCTTCCTCTCCCCCATTGCCCCTTCGATGAGACCGAGCGGGTCGATGCCCGGCACCATCCTCATCCCTCACAGTTATGGCAGTAGGTCGTCGTCAGTGATCCCTGGACGCCCCCAGGGCGGCCCTCCAGCATCCCGCATCTGGCATCGCTGGACTAAGCCCTTGAGTTTCCCCAGCAGTAACCAGTCGTCGTCGCGCCCGGCCGCCTTCATGCTGCCTCGGGCCTCGTCAATTCGCTTTGTCCAGCCGTCTGGGTCCCGCACAAGCAGCCAGCACACGTCGCTCATAAGCAGCGGTGGATTGAAGGCTCTGTGGGCCAAGAGGACCAATGAGTCGTCGTCCGCCGCTGCGTCGAGCAGTGCCTCGGATGGCTCGACCTCGCCCACCTTGTCCTTCCAGAAGCGCAGCACCCACCAAGGGTACGGCGCCCTCAGTAGCTGGGGGCCCCTCGCTTGCTCCTCCAGCACCTCCAGGGTCCGGTCGCTCGCCCTGGCCACAGCGCCCTCGTCGAGGCTCTCGACAAGTTCCCTGATAACCGCTGCTCCCGGCCCCGCGTCGTCCGGGCGGATCGACAGCCAGTCACACACGATCACCATCGTCATGAAGCTCTGGGACGCCCGCATTGCCTCGTCGAGGGCCCTGCTCGCCCCTTCGGGACCGAGAGCGCGGAGCAGGAAGAACATGGCGGTACCGAGGTTGCCGGGGGCCCAGGGGTCCGCCTGGGCGGCCTTGCTGAGGATGTCGTCTCCCTTGGCGAACAAGACGTCAAGCTGCCTTTGGGCGGTGGCCTTGTCGATCGCGGCGCCCTCCCGCAGGCGTGTCGCGAGCTGTGCCAGGAGGGCCGCCGCGCTGGCGCCGTCGAGTGCCTCTGACTGCAACTGCCCAACCTCGTCTTCTGTGGATCTCACTACGCTGTCGCCTCCTGTGGGGGGATCGACTCAGAAACTTTCGTCCTCAGTGTAATCCGGGCGGGGCCGGTAGTAAGCTTCAAGGACGCCACGGGTGCGGACCCTTCTGTCGCCCTTGCCTGAAGGTGGGCCCGGGTCGGGCCGCAGAACGGGGAAAAGGGCCCCCATCATCGCCCAGAGGGCGGCCTGCCTGAGAGGATCGCCTGGCCATCGGCAAGCGGCTTCTACGACCGCGAGGCCGCTGGAGCGCCTGGCTGGGATGCCGTCGTTGGTGAGGGCCTCCATGCTGTCGCCAACGGCTCGGTGGACATCCGGCCTTACGACCTGGAGGACGGTGAGCGCTAGGAAGTCGGCCGGGTTGATCGTGCTCCGCACGTAAGGCTGCCAACCCGCGCGAAACTGCTGGAAGACCCTTGCGGCTTCCCTCGTTGAGGTCAGGAGGGCCGGGAGATACTCGTCAAACAGGTCCTCCCAAAGGCGCCAGGCATCCCCCGCTCTGGAGGAGGAGCCCCCGACGGTTAGATCGACCCACGCCGTTCTTAGGTAGTCGAGCGAGACCCTCAGCCTGCTCGCTGGGGGAGCCGCGTCGAAGCGCGGGAGGAAGGCCTCCGCGTCAGAGAATTTTTCGAGGTACTTCCTGCCGTCCACCGACGTGCCCTCTCCGCCGACATAGGTGCGTATGGAGTCGGCGGCGTGGTCGAGGTCTAGCGCAAGCACGAAGGTCGTGTTCGGAAGGTCTAGTACACCGCGGACGGCCCGCAGGACGTCGTAGACTTCGCGCGGTTGCAGACGGTCCAGATCGTCCACCATCACGAGGAACCGCCGCCTGTCGAGGTGCGACATACGGCTGACGAGTTTCTGGTGCCGCTCCCACAGCGTCATGGGCGCTGCCTCCTTTTCGACCCTTCTCAGCACGGCGTAGACCTGCGACATGACCCCGAGCCCCATGGCGACGATCATGGTTCTGTAGTCCTGGGCCGTTCCTGCCATGCCCGCCATGACCGCGCACATCCAGGCCGTGGTATCGGCCAGCGCGGCGTCGTATCCAGACCGGGCGGTCTGCACCTCCTGCAGGGCCGACTTCAGCAACTCGGATAGTAGCCGTTCGATGATGTCCTCGTCCCTACCAAACCACCACGGGTCGAAGCGGACGAGGACGAGTGATGAGCGACAATCAGAACTGCCGGCTAGCGACACGCAGAATTGCCGGTCGAGGGGTGGCGAAAGGAGCGTTAGTTGTCGCTGACGACAATTAGAATTGCCGGTTGACGGACGGCGAAGAGGCCATGGAATCGCCTTAG
>PMZA01000016.1:14754-17161 GCA_003170595.1 Armatimonadota bacterium | reverse complement strand
TCCGGACCATCGCCAGCTTCGAAGCAGTCTCAGAGACCGATGCCGCCTTCAGCACCTCCGGCTCCCGCCCTGGGATCCCGCACTCCTCGTCACCGATCCGCTGCGTGAGACCGTTCACCCGCGCGTTGGCGGCGCGCATTCGTTCCACCTGCTGCTGCGCCTCCCGCAGCGCCGCCTCCGCCGTGTCGAGCTTCACCCGCGCCTGATCCGTGGTTTTCCTTCGCTCGTCGAGCTGCGCCCGCGCCTGCTTGCGATCCTGGTTGATCTGCCCCTGCGCCGGACACTGAATCCCCGCCACCGGACAGACCCCATCGAACTCTCCGCGCGCCACCGCCGCCGCCCGCTTCATCTCGGTGTTCGCCGCCATCAGATGGCCATGCGCTTCTTGCACCTCCAGCACCAGCGGGTCGAGCACCGGCGGCTCCGGCAGCTGCTGGCGGTCCTCGATGGCCTGCCGCAGGTCAGCCGAGAGCTTCTCCCGCAGCTGCACCCGGGCGCAGTCCTGCTCCCACCGAGCATGCGCCACGACCGACGCCTCCCGCACCCGGTTGGCCTCCTCGGCCTCCGACAGCATTCCCACCAGCTGCTGCTCCAGCGCCCGCTGGTCCGTCGCGTTCCCGAGCATGGTTCGCCGCTCAGTCAGCCGACACAACGACTCCTGGTAGCCGGTCACCTCGCGTCCGGCCGCGGCCAGGTCGTCACTCGCGAACCGGCAGGCTCGCTCGAGCCGTTCGAGCTTCAGCCAGCCGTTGACGATGGCGGTTCGATCGGCCGGCTTGATCTTCACGAACCGACTCATCTCCTTCTGCTCGAAAAATGACGTCGCGAGGAAGTCGTCCTCGTCGATGCCGAGCCGCTCGTTGATGGCTACCTGCGCATCGTCACCGTTGAACTCGCGTTCGCCACCGTCGAGCCCCGGCACGATCACCTTCAGCACCTTCTTCGAGACGCCCATCGCCCGGCTGCGCGCGATGAACATCCCGTCGTCGGTCTCAAGGTCCACGTCCAGCTTGTCCGTCCCGCGGCTGATGGCCTGGTCGATGGTGTCCGTCGGCACCGTTCCGAACAGGGCGAACCGGATAGCCGCGAGCAACCCCGACTTGCAGAGCCAGTTGCTGCGCCCGGGATCGTCCTGGTGCTGCGCCACCACCGCGTAGACACCTGGCCCCAGGTCGAGCTCGTGCGTGCCAAGGAACCGCATCCAGTTGCGCACCCGCAGTCCAGCGATCCTCATAGTCCAGCCCTCGTCAGGTAGCCGTCCAGCATCCCGGCCAGTGCAGCTTGGTCCTCGGCACCGAGCGTGGTCTCCGCGACGAGCTCGCCCACCACCTCCCGCACCCGCGATGCCGGCTCGGCCTCCTGCTGCCGCGCCGCCGCGTCTTGCACCTCATCTGCCGGCAGCACCGCACGACCGGACACCCGCGGGAGCACCCGCACCGCCGCCGGCTTGAATCCCTTCAGCCAACCGACCACCGACTCGATCCGGACGTCGGTCGCATCCGCCGGCGGCTCCACCCAGATGATGGGCGGCACCAGCCACGGCCCCAGACTCATCGTCTCCATGTCACGCCAGATCGGGTTCCGACTGTCGATGACCACCAGGGGACGTGATTCGAGATCGACCCCGACCACCGTGGAGTTTCCAGCTTCCTTCCTTCGGCGTGCCATCAGACCTCCACCACCAGGTAGCCGGGCGCGTTGGCTGCCTCACCACGGGTGAGTCGCGCCAGGCTGCCCGGGATGTAGATGCGAACCCCGTGTGCGTCGGTGATGACCTGCCGTCGGTGGTAGTGACCGTTCATCGCCAACGTGTACGGGAAGCTCAGCTCGCGTAGGGCCAGACTCGGAAACGTCATATCGCGTCCGCGCGCCATGTCCGTGCTCTCGCTCCCGAGCTCGGCCCCATCGATCATCAGGTGGCCAGCCACGATGATGGGCTTCGCGAGGCGGACCGAGTCGAGCCGATCCAAGACCTGCCGCAACACCATCGCGGGGTCGTAGCTCTGGTCGCGTGCCGTGTACGGCAACGCCACCACCGACGCGAGATGGTCGACCCGTTCCTGATGCTTCCAGTCCCGGACATCGAACAGCCGCGGCAGATTCGCCACGTTTCCGCCGGCGGAAGCGAGCGGGGAGAGCGTGGTGGTTCCCGACCCGTCCTCGATGACGTCGTGGTTGCCAGCGATCCAGAGCGTCTGCACCTTCGCCTGGGTGAGCTCCCGGTCCGCCTCGATCGAGAACGCCGAGGCTCGCCACGCCCGGCGCTGGTCCGGGTTGGCCAGGTCCCCGAGAAACAAGAACAGGTCGGCTTCGAGGTCGATGGCCGCGTTGACCACCGCCCGGGCCGCCTCGGCGATGTCGTCGAACCGCTCCAGCCCGGCCGTGGACCAGTCGAGATGCCAGTCAC
>PMZA01000016.1:0-14736 GCA_003170595.1 Armatimonadota bacterium | reverse complement strand
CTTCACGGCTTCACCCCCATTGCGCGGCACCGCCGCTCCAGCTCCGCCGCCAACACCGGGTCGACGCGCAGCTTCTTGACCGCGCTCTCCTCGCCCTGCGCCAGCGCCTCACCGGTCTTCCCATCGGCGATCCACGACCCACGGATGATGAGCGCGCCGGTGCGAATCGCCAACGCCACCACGTCCCGAGCTCGGTCGAATCCCTCCGGCGCAATGGCACCGTTGCTGACGTGGAAGAACGCGGTGGGCGCCTCCTCCTGCTTGCCAGCCACCTTGGTCTTGTGAATCTCCAGGTCGTGCCGCTCGCCCACCAGCCGCTTCTCGACGTGGATGAACTCGCGCGTCACCCGCACCGCCAGGCTCGCCTCGTAGTAGAGCGCCGTCCCACCACCAATCTTCCAGTCACGCTTTGCCTCGCCCCAGGGGTTGGCGTCGTCCAGCTTGGTCTCTCGGGCGATGAGCAGCATCGATGTGCGCGTGTCAGCGAGCAGCGGCACGAGCTCGTCCATCCACGCTGCGTTGAGCGCCGCCTTCAGCTGGGCCGCCCTCCCACCGTAGCCGTCCACGCCCTTCGGCTTCTTGGCGAACCTGCCCTTGGCCTTCTTCTCCTCGCCATCGGCCTTCTCTGCCTTGGCCAGCTCGTCGAACAGCTTCTTCGGCACCAGCTTCCGGATCGAGTCGATGGCGATGATCGCCGAGGTCGTCTCCGGGATCTCTCGCTTCACCCGGGCCTCGGCCACCCCCTCGCACATCGACCGGACCGCATCCCGCACCTGCTCGTAGGTACGAATCGGCAGCGCCACGAACCCGGGACTCTTGGCCAGTCCCCCCAGCATCGTCGTCACCCACTTCGCCGGCGTGGTGCGCTCTGCATCCCCCAACCCGGCGAAGTGGCCGCGCGCCAGGAACGACGCTAGCAGCCCGAGCTCGAAGGCTGTCTTCCCTTCGTTGCTCGGACCGTGCACCAGCACGATGCGGCTGACCGGGTGCCCTCCGATTCCGTTCGCCACATCGTAGGCCGGGAAGCACGTAGGCACCGCCTCGACATCCAGCAGCACTTCCTCCTGCGGGCGCCACTCCCGGAAGCGTCCCGCGACCTTCCCCATGTTGCGGAGAAGGTCGCGGTTCGTCCGTGCTTGGCCCGCGAGCGATGGCTTCGCGTGCCGCATCGCCTACCTGCCCCAGGGAAGATCGTCGCTGCCCTCGGCGATCTTGCCCGGCCGCAGCGGCTTCGCTTCTTCCTTCGCTGCCTTCGCCTGCGAACGCGTCCGCTTGGGCGGCTCCGGCTTCTTGATGAGGACACCCTCCTCGTTGTACTCGGCGCCGCACTTCGGGCACACGAACTCGTCCGCCTGCATGGTGCCGCCGCACTCGTCGCAGACGAACGTCTCGGCCGGCTCCTCGTCCTTGGCGTTGGCCCCGTAGTCGAAGCTGTCCGGGGATGCCGCTGCCGGCGTCCCCGCCAGTTTCTCCTCGGCCACCGCGAACAGCTCGTCCCACGGGGGCCGCACCTGGTGGCACCAGTGCGACTCGAACGAAGCACGGAGCATCGCGATGTTGCCCGGACCCGTGTCCTCGCCGACGCTCGGCGCGTCCGCCTTCAGCGCGGCCTTGACCTCGTCGCTCATGTCGATCGAGAACATGGCCTTCGCGTCGTACCGATCGGAGAAGTCCTTGGTCTCGTCGTACTTCCACCGGATGCAATAGGGGTTGGTCCAGGGCGACCCGAGCCGCTTCGCATCGGCCTCCCCGTGCTTCTGCGCCAGGTCCTCGATGCGGTCGCGAATGACCTTCTGCACCGCCAGGCCGAGCGCCTCGGCCTCCATGGCGATGAGGCAGCCCTTCTCCGGCTCCGCGTTCTTGACCACCCGGAACACGTACTGCGCCCGCGGCTGGCAGCTCTCCTTCCACGCCTCGGTCAGCACCACCCCGCCATCGCGCAGTTCCTTCCGCTGCTTCTCGGTGAGCTTGCGCGAGGTGAAGGCTCCGGTGAAGCCGCCGGCCCGCATCCGGATGGTGCGGTCTCCCACCTCGAACCGGAAGATGTGGTCGAGCCAGTTGATGACGCCGCTCTTGCACGCCTGGTGCACCCACTCGAGCAGCTTCGCGAACGGACAGATCTCCGGCGGATACTCCAGATCGCCGGTGTCCCGATCCCGGAAGAACCGCTTCTCGATGACCGTGTCGTCCTCCAGCGTGTTGAATCGCATCGGCCGCAGCTTCGGCTGATTGGTCTCCCGGTCCTTGCCCACCGTGTACCAGCGGTGCATGTAGATCTTCACCGGCTTGCCCGCGGGATGCAGCCAGACGTCGAGCTTGCCGTCCTTCTTCCAGTCCCAGAGGTAGCTGCCACCACCCCCAGCCGAGCGCGACCCGCGGTCCGCCAGGAAGTCGTCCAGTTCCATTTCTCGTGCCATCGATCCGTCCTTTCCGTTATTTCGCGCGTGACCGGTCAACTGCGAACAGTCACTACCATCGCCCGGATGTCCCGAGCTCGTTCCTTCGCACGCTCATAGAGCCCCTCGATGTCCTGGATGAGACGCTTGTTCTGCTCACGCTTCATCTCCAGGTTGCGCCACTCGTCTGGATACATCGAGGCCGTCGCCGCCTCGATGTCGTCGTTGGTGATGGCCTTCTTCCGGAGCCCTTGGTCCTTCTCCTGCTCGAGCTTGCGCGAAGCCGACAGGTGCATCTGCGACGCCACCGGCATCGAGTCGATCTCGAATCGGCGCGCGGCAATCTTCGCGTTCACCAGCAGGCTGGTCGCGTCCTTGACGATGGCCTGGGCATCGTTGAGCGCATCCGTGAGCGAGCCGTAGTCCATCCGGCTCGCCCGGATGCTGAACTTCAGGAACTCCTCCACGCGGGTGTAGACCTTGTCCGGGTTGGGCAGATCGAACACCCGGTGGATGACCGGCTCGTAGCGTTCGTCGAAATCGGGCACCTCGTCGGTGAGCTCACGCTTGAGCAGGTCACTCGGACTCGGATCGGCCGTCGCTGCGGGTTGCACCGGCGTCTCGGGCGGCTCGGTCTCAAGGCCCACGTTCAGCTTGCCGCCACCTACACGCTCATCTCGGTCGTCCGTCGGCATGCTGCATGCCGGAGTTGTCACCGGCAGGGTTGCCGGCTCCAGCTGCTTGGTATCGTTTCGCCTACGCATCACCACTTCCTTTCGCTGACATCTTGGCGCCGTCGTTCCCGAACAGGCTGGCCTGCCCAGTCGGCGCAGCACGATGCTTCGCCGTGCTGCGAGGTTTCGGGGCTGGACGCGACTTCGGCGGCCGGCACTTCGCATAGCTCGCCCAGGGGTGCGCCGGGAAGCACGCCTCCAGCACCCGCTGGCTCGGCGCATAGACCAGCGACTCCCACAGGTAGAACCGGTCCTCGACCCCAGACGCGTAGTCGCACGCCGGGATCACCTTCATCGGCGAGCTCGATGCATCGACCACCACGAACTCGATCCGGGCCCCCTCGCCCACGTCCGACCCGCGCGCCTTCAGGATCTTCGCCACCTGCACGTGCGCCGGCTGCGCCGCGTCTGACCCATCCTTCTTCTTCTTGGTCCGGTACTCCCGCAGCTCCTTACCGAGCTTCTCCGCCTGAGTGAAGTCCCGCAGCTCGAGCGACCCCTGCAGCACCCGTTCCTTCCAGGTGGTGACCAGCTCGATGAACTCGTGCAGCATCGCCTCCGGGTCCTCAGCGCCGAGCAACCGATCAATGAGCTGCTTCTGCATCGCCCGGGCGAGCCGCACCGTGTCCCCCCGCTTGTACTCCAGCCCCTTGATCTCCGGCTTGGAATCGGCCGTGGCCGGGGTTCCCGCGAAGTGCTCGTAGCTCGCGGCGTAGCGCTTCTTGCCCACCATGATCAGCCGCTTGAACTTCTTCTCGTAGGCCAGCTTCACCTCGTTGCGCTGGCAGCCGTGCTCCGCCAGCAGCCGCGGGTAGAGCTTCCGGTTGCAATGGTCGACGAACGATTGGAACTCGGCGTCGGTGCCCCCCAGCACGAACCCCGAATCCGTGTCACCGTAGAAGCCCAGCAGGCTGCGCGACTCCGCCACCTTCATCGTCTCCTGAATCAGCCAGGAGCCAGTGCCCGCCGTGGACTCACCCACCTCGCGCTTGAAGAACCGGGAGAACGGCGAGCTGATGACGCCGTAGAAGATGTTGCGCACGATCTTGTAGGCCGTCGCACGCCGGTCCGCTTCCTTCCACTCCGGCGTGCCCGGGGCGAGCTGCTTCTTCTTCTCGTTCCACGCCTTGCGCAGCTGACCCACGTGCGTGACCGCTTCCGGCAGCAGCCCCACCGGCTGCGTCTTGAAGCAGTAGCCGTAGTTCGGAACCTCGCAGAGATCCGCCGGGCGCTCCCGCTTCTTGATCGGGACGTGCACCAGGTAGCTCGGACGGAACGCCGCGTTCTCCTGCAGGAAGATGTCGGTGAGCGTCTCCGGGCTCAGGTTCCAGCTCTCGATGATGCTCGGGTACATGCCGGAGAAGTCCGCCACGTGCACCCCATGGAGGATGCCCCGGCGCGTCGGCTCCATGACGAAGGCCCCCTTGAACGGGTTGGTCTCGCCGATGTCCCACTGCGTCTTGAAGTGCATCTGCCGCTGACGCGCCAGCCGCATCAGGAACGCTTCCACGAACTGCGTGCCGTGCGATCCGTAGTCGTCCGGGAACGTGCCGCAGAGCTCGCAGATGGTGAACTGCAGTTCGATGTAGCCGGTCACCTGCTCGATGAGATGCATCAGCTCGGTGTCCCGCGCGTTGTAGGTCACCAGCCGCGCACGCTCCTCACCGCCGGCAAACCACGCATCCCAGGAACGCGACGAATCGAAGTCGTCCTTGCCCTCGCCGAGCACCGCCTGGGCCACCGCCTCCAGCGCCATCGACTGCTTCTCGTCACCCGACTCGGACGCCGACACGTTCAGCTTCCGGAACAGCTCGAGGTGGTCGAGCCACAACCAGTGCCGGAAGTTGACGTTGACCCCCATCTCCCGGGTGCGCGCCCGCACCATCGGAAAATCGAACCGCGACCCGTTCCACGCGATGACCTGGTCGTAGCGTGCCAGCACCTGCCAGAGCTGCTGCAGCAGCCGCTTCTCGGACGCGTCATCGTCCGTGTCGAGCACGCCCGTGCCGGCCACCTTCCCAGTGACCGCGTCTCGCACACTCCAGCAGAGGATGCGCGCGGACTCCTTCTTCGAGAAGGGCACCCGGCTATCGGTCTCCAGATCCAGGTAGCAGCCCCGGGGCCGCTGCACGACCGCATCGCTCTCCACCATCCACCGGCGCACCGGATGCACGTCCGCCTCGTAGGTCGCGAGCTTCAACTGGTCAAAGAAGCTCTCACCGTCCTTGCCCCACCGCGGCTTGGAAGTGGCCGCCTTCAACTCGTCCCGCGAACGCCACTCAACCCGCAGCCAGTCTCCCTCGATCTTGAGCGCCACGATGGCCCGGCTGTTGGTGAGCATCCTCCGGGTGTCAACATCGACGTCCGTGAGGCGCAGGAAGCAGGCCGGCGCCGCCGCTACCTCCCGCACCTGCCGCCAGCCGTCTTCCCCCCGGCTGATGACCGTCAACGCCCCCACCCCGTCCCAGACGGCGTTCACGGCGAGCGGGGAGGGTGCCGCTCGCCGTGCCGCGACTTCGGTGGCTCTCCGCCTCACTCGGCCTCTCGCCGCCGTTCGACGACGATCACCAGCCCCTTCGCCTGCAGCACCACCCGGTAGTTCACCACGACGCCGTTGAGCAGCTGTTCACTGCCCACCGGTTCGTCGGCCAGCCGCTTCGCCCGCTTCTCGTCCGCCCCCTTGCAGAAGAGCGGGATCGTCTGCTTGCCGAGCAGCTGCGCCACCGTCACCTTGCTGGTCTCGGTGAGCGGCTTCTCCTGCTGGCGCTTCTTCCTGGCCTCCGCCTGTGCGTCCAGCGCGGCTTGCAGTGCCTCCCCGGACCTGGCGTGCGGACTCTTGGTCGAGGCCGCAGCAGCGGCGCTGGGCGCCTTGCCATGGGCCGCCGCCCGCCGGCGCGCCTCGTCCGCCACCGTGTTCCGAGACATCGACGGCAGCCGGGCGAGTAGCTCCTTCCGGTCCGCCGGCTGAAGCTTGGCCACCAGGCTGAGCTTGGTCACTCCGACCCGCTGCACATCCTCGCGCCCGAACGCCCGGGAGACCTCCATCAGGTTGTAGGACTGCATGCCGGAAAACCCGAGCTCGGCCTGAACGAACTGCACCCAGCTCTTGTACTTGGGTGCCTCGGTCGCGGCCTCGATCCGGAGCTTCCAAGACTGCGTCTCGAAGATCCCGTAGAGCGCATGCCCAAGCTCCCAGTAGGAAAGCACCGCCGATGCCTTCAGCTGGTTCACCTGCTCGATCTGAGCGTCGAGCTTCTCCACCGTGATGCCCGCAGTCGCCAGGTCGGTGACGCTCACCTTCTGGATGGCAGTCGGCAGCGCCGCCGGCGCCTCCGGCTTGCCCGCCGCGCTGCGCTTGCGCGGCTTCTTCGGCGTCCGCTCCGCCGGCAAGGTGGCGGTGGCCGCCGCAGCCGGCGGCGGAGTCGTCGGGGCATGCTCACCCTTTGGATCGTCGCCCACCCCGCAGAAGGGGCAGACCGGGAGGTCCACGCTGCACTCCGCGCCGCAGACGTCGCAGTCGGCGAGGTTGCCATGCTCAGCCTGCTGCTCGCAGAGCAGCGCCACCTTGTCCCGCAACACCTCCGCCTTGCTGACGTCGACCTTCAGCTTCTTGCACCAGTAGTCGATCACCTGCTCGCTCATCTTCTCCAGCCGAATTGCCATGACGTTCCTCCAGTTGCTTCAGCACACACCGCACCACCCGGCAGGCTGTCGAGACCGAATCGATCCGACAGGCCAGCCGAAGATCTCCGGACCGCATCACCCGCGCCGCGGCCGCTCGCACATCACCCCCGGTCTCGAACAACAGCAGCGCGATCTCGCGGTCCGCCGGCTCGAGCTCGGCAATTATCTCCACCGCCCGGCGCTGCGCCGTCAGCTCAGCGATGAGGTCGGGTTCGCGTTCGTCCGGGATCTGGCGCACAGCCCCATCTTGCCGCCGATCGAGCTCGGCGAACGTGATCGCACTGCGCGAGTGCGCGCTGCCGTCCAGACGCTTCGCCTTGCGCTGCCGATGAATCCACCGCTTCGCCGCCACGCAGGCCGTGAACACGACGAACTTCTCGATCGGGGTGCCACGCTCCGGGTTCCAGTTGGGCAGCTGCAGCCAGACCTCGATCAGCATCTCCTGCACCAGATCCTCGAGCGTGACCGTGGACGGCACCACCCACCGGTTCACCAGCACCTGCGAGAGGCGCTCCCAGTCCCCGCGCGTCTCCAGCGCGAAGGTGTTGAACCCAATCTCCCCCTTGCGCACCGCGGTCAGCCAGTGGCGCATACCGGATTTCCTGCTTCGAAGGCCAGCCGTGCCGCGGTGCAGGCCAGCGAGAAGTGCTGGTGCGACACGAAGCACGCCCGAGTGGTCCGGTCGGTGTTCTGCCCGTAGAGCACCACGTGCCACTTGCCCCGGTAGTGGTGAGCCTTGCACTTCAGTCCGCGCACGTCCATCCAGTCCTCGAACTCGCGAATCGTCTCGTCCACCACCCGAATCTCGCTGCCAACCGCTACCCTGAACTGCTTTGCCATGATCCGTGTGCTCCGTTCTGCCACCGTAGGACGTGGCCGCCAGACCCCCGCCCCGGGCTCGCACCGGGGCGCCGCTCGCCGGGGGTATCCACCTAGCTCAACGCGCGGGTCCCTTCGGCGACCCAGGCCGTGACCGTCTTCAGCGCATCCGCCATCGCGAGGTCAGCGTCCATTCCCGCGCCGATGATGTCCCCGTCGAGCCAGACCGAGTACTCGAGCGGCGACGTCTCGTCATCGCACTCGTCGAGCTCCAGCTTGTCTCGGTCACCGCCGGGCGGAACCAGAAGATCGACGAGCTTGATCCGGATGGCGATACAGATCGCCGTGTCGAATGCCGCGTAGGTGGTCATGACGCCCTCTGCAGGGTGATGGTGGTGCCGACGGCGTAGGCGAGCGAGTAGGCGGCTAATCCGAGCGCCACCCGCCGCGTCTCGTTGATGTCGGCGAGCACCAGCGCACCAAAGTTTCGCACCGCGAGCTCGAAGTCCTCGCCGCGCCACTGGTCGCAATGCTTCCGGTAGGCACCGACGAAGTAGGTGGTGCTCACCACGTAGTTCGAGTCCTCCCTGCGCAACATCGTGGAGCCGAGCCGGAAGTAGGCACCGTCCCACGCACCCTCCACGATCGCGAGCGCCATCGTCGCGGCACCCTGCGTGACGTCGAGTCGGCTGCGCTCGCAGCGCTTCGCCAGCACCAACGCGTCTGCGGCGTCATCGTACTCACCCAGGCGGAACGCCTCGACCGCATCCGCGAAGTAGGTGCGGTAGCGCATCCCACCTGCCGCCACCGACTTCAGCTGCCCGAGCAGCCCGACCATCTCGCGCCTCCAACCATCATTTGTCCGTGCCATCTCCGTGTCCTCCGTTCAGCCCGGACCACCCGGGCCACCCAATATATAGGGCAAGCTAGGAACACTAGCCAACAAAAAAAGCTAGGGCCCGGAAACCTTGCGGAATCCGGGCCCATATTGGTCGGGGTAGGACTAGGCGGCCTCGCTCCGGCGGGGGCGCCCCCGGCGCAGCGGCTCGGCCAGGGGGGAGTAGCCGGCGAGCTTCAACCGGGCAAGCCACCGACCAATCGTGCGCTCGTCCGTGCTCAAGGCTCGGGCCACCGCGCGCCGCGACTTGAAGACCCGGAAGGCCGCAGCGAGCACCTCCTGCACTCGCGAGAATTCCGCGCGCTGCAGCAGCACTCCGATCTCGTTCACCCGGAAGGCCATGACCTACTGTAGCAGAGCCCGGAGCTCGGCGCACGGCATCGACGCCGGGTCCTGCCCCCGCGGCAACGCCACGCGTCGGATGGTCTTCACCCAGCGCGACAGCGCTCCCTCGAGCTCCACTGCCGCCTTCGCCCCCGCCGAGTCCGGGTCGGTTGCGATGAGCACGTCCTGGAACGAGGAGAGCCGCACCAGCTGCAGCGGGTGCGGGTTACTCCCGAGCAGCGCCGCAGTGGGCATGCCAATGCGATCGACCGCAAGCGCGTCGAACGGTCCTTCGCAGACCACGATGCGTTCGCGCTTCTTGCGGTGCGGCCAGTGCTCGGGACCCACCATCGCTGGTCCCATCACCGTCGGGTTGTAGTACCGCGGGTTGGCATCGACGAATGACCGACCAGTGTAGGACTCGAGCTCACCGCGTTCGTTGCGCGCCGGGATGATGATGCGAAAGGAGTAGACGCCGTCGACAGCGTAGCCGAGCTTCCACTTGCGAACCGTATCCGCACCAAACCCGCGCCGCTCGAGGTAGCGTCGCGCCGGCACCGGCCACGATTCGAGAGCACCACAGACCGCCTCCGGCGGCAACGTCACCCAGCGCCGACGACCACCATGCACGTGCAGGTCGATCTCCAGGTCGACATCGAGCACCGGCACGTCGATGCCCTCGCCCGCAAGCCAGGCCCGCGCCTCGTTGCGATCGCAATCGAGCACCTCCTGCACGAGGTGGATGGGCCAGCCACCAAACCCACACCCGAAGCAGTGGTGCCGACCATGCTTCTCCCCACCCTCGTCGGTGATGATGGCCCAGCTCGGGTCCTGGTCATCGTGGTCTCGGCTCGGGCAGCGCGCCCAGATCCGGTGCCCCTTGCGGGTGCTCTGGATTCCCAGCCTGTCGAGCAACTCCACAAGGTCGAACATCAGGGAGCCCTGCGCCGGCGGCGCCCCACCGTCTGCTCACCCAGGAACCCATCGATTTCACCCTGCTCGCCCGGGCGTTCGTATTCGATACCGCGACCGTTGGCCACGCACCCGGACTCCGGGTCGAACTCGAACTCCACCGCGAGCGGCCAGGGTCCGTACCGCTGCTTCAGAATCAGGCACTGCACCCGGTCGTCCGGGATGCGCTTGTAGAGCCCGGGGCGATACCAGGCGAGCAGCGTGTCCGCGACCTCCACCCAGCCCGAACTGCCCTTCATGCCCTCCCGCGTCGGTCGCTTGTCCTCACGCGCTTCGAGGTCCTTCAGCCGCAGCTGGTGAATCAGCATGACGTGACAGTGCTGCTCCTGCGCAATGGCCTGCGTCCGGTACAACGCCTGCTCCTCGTCATCAGGGTTGGTCTCCTTGAACGCCCGCCGGTAGAGGTCACCGATGAACAGGTCGCATGCGCTGTCCGAAATGACCTGTTGGATGAGGTCAAGGTTCCGGTCGTTCCCACCACGCTCCCCGCGGGCCCGCCCGAACGGCAGTTCGAAGAAGCGCAGGTACTCCGAGAGCCGTTCCATTTCGGCTTCGAGCTCGTGCTGGCCGGCCTCCGTGTACTCGCCGAGCGACAGCAGCGTGCGCGACCAGCCGAGGCTCATGGCGGCAGCTAGCTCCAGCGTCAGCCCCGACCCCTGTTCCCAGGCGCCCAGCAACACCCGCCGCTGCAACTTCGCCTGCGCCAGCGCCACCCCGATCGTAGTGGTGGTCTTTCCCGACCCGCTCGCTCCGGTGACCACCGTCACCTTGCCCGGCGCCGCCCCGGGGATGAGCCGGGAGGTTCCCGCCACGACACGCCCGGCGAGCAGCTCCCCCTCGCTGTAGACGTCGAGTCCATCGAGCCCGAACGGAAAGATAGCGTGGCCCTTGCGCCGGTCGGTGAGCTCCTTTGCCTGCTCCCGCAGCAGATGCGCCGGATCCCGCAGGTACCGCTGGGAGCTGTAGCCATCGAGCGACTCCGGCAGCCGACGCGACATCGCCCGCAGCTGGTCCGGGTCGGTACGCGGATTGCGCAGCGCCTCCAGGAACGCCTGCAACGGCCCCCGCACCAGCTCGATGCGCGCCCGGTCCCACCGGATCATGTCAGCATGATGACCAAGGTTCGGCGGCGGCTCCGGCCGTTCCCGCACGTACTCCTCGAGCACGCTGGCATCGACGGTTCCCCCCGAGAGCTGCTGCACCGTCGCCGGGTCGTAGTGCAACCCCCGCCGCTGGATCTCCTGCAGCACCGTCCAAGCCGCGGCATGCCCGGACCCGTAGAAGTTGTCGGATGGGATCGCTGGGAGGTACTTCTTCGCCGCCGTCTCATCCACGATGACCGCGGCGAGCAGCACCACCTCGTTGACGACGTCGTGCGGGATGCGCAGCGCCGGGTTAGCCGCCGGCCGTGGCTCAACGCGCGGCGGCGCCGGCGGCGGGCGCAGCGGCCGCCTCACCGCCGAACCCCACCGGCTCGGGCCTGCGCCACCCGGTAGTCCGCCACCAGCACCCGCGAGACGAACTGCAGCCGCCAGCCCAACCGGAACGACGTGACGGCGCCTTCCTCGCGCCGGCGCTTCTCCCGCATCGCCTCCCGCTTCCACGTCCAGCGCACGAACATCACCGCCTCGAGCGCGCCGCCGAGGTCTCGCATCAGCTTGGATGCCGCGCTGCGAGCCGCCACGAAAGCCGTGCCCTCGGTGAGCTCCCCGGGCTCCACCCCGTACACGTGGGTGTGCAGCAGGGCGTAGAGCCCGACCAGCTCGCTCGGCTCGATCTGGCGCAGCACCTCGGTGTCGCCCACCGAGACCGCCTTCAGCACCGCCCGGGCCTTCTCGCAGGACAGGGCAAATGACGCCCGGGACCTCGAGGCGGCCGACCTCGGCTTGCGCCGCGGCCGCTCGCCATCGAACCCAGGGGCGGGCGGTTTGGCGTCAAACCGCTTTACGCCCCCATCCTCCGATCCGCGACGAATTCTCACCGCGGAACCTCAACCTCAGCCGATGCCGCCGCCTGCCGGATGCGCCCGAACATCTCCTTCGTGTGCACCTCGAACTCCACCTGCACGAGCTTGGCAAGAAACCCCCGCGCACGCAGGTAGGCATCGAACCCGGTCTCACCTTCGCGCACCCGCACCGTCGTCGACAGCGGTCCCACCTGGTACGGATGAAACTTCACCGGACAGAAGGTCTCGCAGCCGATGGTCACCGTGAGCGAGTCGCCCACCTCGAGCACCAGCACATCCTCGTCGGAGTCCGGCGTACCGCCCGCGTTCTCTCGCCCGGTCGCGACCGTGTGCGGCTCGGCGTAGCCAGCCACCACTTTCGCCGGCGCCGGCCGCGGGGGCGGCTCGACGTACGGAGTGGTCTGGTCTTCAGCATCGTGGCGGTCTTCCGCCGGGGGTGGGTTGGCCTTGGCATCGGTTCTACGCCGCATCGTCGTCCTCCTGGTGATTTCCGGTCCGTTCCTTCACGTATGTTGACGCCGGCACCCAGCCGTCGCGGTCGAGCACCAGCACGCGCTTGTTCCAGCGCTTCAGGTTGCGCACCGGTCGCAACCCGAACACCGACCGATCCCACAGGTAGTAGAGCACGGCCCCCTCCTTCCCTTCGCAGGTGCGCGCGAAGCGGCCCCGGAATTGCCGGAACTGCATCTCTCCGCGTTCGCCGTTCGCCACCGGCGTCATGCACACCCCGATGCTCGCACTCGGCACGTCGAACCCCACCCCGATCGCCTGGTAGGTTCCGACCGCCACCATGATCTCGCCGCGTTCGAACCCCGACCGCGTGCGTTCGAACTCCGCCGAATAGTCCTGCCCGCCGATGAGCAGCCCCGGACGCAGGCCGGCCCCCGCCGCCAGCGAGTCGATGATGTGGCAGTGCTCGCGCCGGTGAGTGAGCGCCACCGCCTGCTGCCCCTCTGCCGTCGCGCTGCGCAGCACCTGCAGCACCATCGCGTTGCGGTCGACGTCCTTCCCCATCTCCTTCAACAGCTGATCGAGTTTCCTCACCTTCTGCTGGTGCGTCAGCGACGTGTACCAATCGGCGCGAAAATCGGTCGGCACCACCCGTACCTCGACCTCGAGCACCGAGCCGGCCGCAACCAGCTCGTCGTTGGTGATCTCGGCTGCCACCTCGCCGAACTGGTCGTAGATCAGAAACTCCTTGCGGTCCGCCCGGCGTTCGTCCCCTGTGATGCCCACCCGGTACTTCGCATCGAGCTCGTCGATCACGTACTCGAACCCCGCGGCACCGAACAGCTGGGCCTCATCAGCAATGACCACGCCGAACCGACCTCGGAGCTGACCCACGCGCTTGCGCAGCGTTTGCTCCATGCCCACCGTGATGCCGCAGCGACCGATCTCCGTGTTCGGTCCCCGGATGACTCCCACGTCCCGTGGGCGAACCCCGAGCTCGTCCGTCGCCCGGCGCACCCACTGCTCCTGCAAGTTGCCGGTGGCCACGATGACCAAGGTCGGCAGGCTCACCCGGGACGCCAACGCGATGGCCGCCGTCGTCTTGCCCGACGCCTGGCCCGACCTCCACAAGCAATTCTGCTGCGCCAGCGCCGCCTCTACCATCAGCACCTGGCACGCCCAGAGGTCGCGCCGGTGCGGTGGGATCTTCACCGTCCGGTCCCCTAGCGACCGCCGGTCGACGAAGCTCACGTCCACCCCGTGCGCGAGCATCGCCGCCCGCACGCGTCCGAGCCCCCCGCGAGGAAAAGTGATCTCTCCGGCGGCCGACTCGTAGCGCCAGGTGCAGATGGTGGGCGAGAGCCGCCGGCGGAACCCCAACGACTTGAGCTTCTTCACGTCCGGGTTCTCGTAGGTGAAGACCAACTCGAGCTGCGCCCGCGCTGCCCGCGGCAGCCCTTCCAGCGGCACCCGGATCCGGTTGTCGACTACGACCTGCATCACCTGCATCTTGCCGCACGGGGGTGAGGGGGTTCTGCTCTGCCCCGGTGGGCTACGCCGAAGGCTGAACCATCTTCCCATCTCCCTCCGGCGCTTGGCTGGCGCCCGGTAGGGCGCCGCGGCGCCTCCTGGCGCCGCAGGAACCAAACCTACGGTTTGGTTCCAATCTAGTACTTCAGATCTCTGACATCGTAAAAAGTCCCCGCGCTCCGAAGAGCATGCTCTTCTTGACGCGGAACGAGGCTAGCTGTGGTTTTTTGAAGCCCGATTTCGGTGGAGATTGCGTGAAATCTTCGCACCCCCACCAGGCCGCCCAGGAGCCCCCAGGATGCGCCTGAAATTCCCTGGGCCTACCCCACCATCCCCTGGGCCAGCCTGGCAGCACGGACCGGTTCCGCCGGCGCCCGGCCGGGTTCCGGACAAAGAGCAGCCCGGGCCGACGGAACTCCGGGGGGAGAGTCGCACGCCAGGCCCGGGCTGCAAGACCCTAGGCTACCACGCTAAGACGTAGCGGGCGGGTCGGCCACCGGCGCGACCTCCACGTCCTTCGCGTCCATCAGGGACTTCGCGAACGGGAACACGCTCGGCTGGATCACCGGGGAGAAGTTCTTCGTGTCCTTCAGGCTCCGGAGCAGCCGCGCGTGCAGCTCCCCTTCGACCAGCAGGTCGGTCCCGTCCGGCGCGGCCGCGAGCACGGCCTGGGCGTTCGTCAGCACCTCCATGCCGGCGTAGCCCTGCGTCTCCCCGAGAAACAGCGGGTCCTGCATCAAGAGCCGCAGGAAGTCCCGCTGCGACATCACCCACTCGACCACGTTGTTGTTGCCGTCCTGCCGCTTGACGTTCTGACCGTCCAGGTTCTTGACCTGGATCGGCGCCACGAACGGGATCTGCTTCGCCTTCATCGCCAGCCTGCCTTTCTTCTTGGTGCGGCGCGTGAGGTTCCTCGCCTCCTGCCGCGTGATCTGCCGTCCCATCTTGCCCATCGCCGCGCCT
>PMZA01000330.1 GCA_003170595.1 Armatimonadota bacterium | reverse complement strand
CGACGATGGGGGCCTAGGCCCGGGCCTATTTTCATAAGCTAGCTTAGATGACGATGGGCGCTGGGCTGAGTATGCAACCGCCTTATGCCGGGCGAGCATGACTAGGAGATCCTCCCCTCGTCTTCAGTGCCGGGCACCGAGTGCCTAAGGACGCGGTGGTGGGAACAAGGGCCGGGCGGGGAGGCGTTGACACGGGTGGGTGGGTTGGTGAACAATCCGCCCCGTGTTGACGCCCGGAGGGATGGATATGAGCAGGGCGGAGCAGGGACAAAGGAGACGGCGAATACTGGCACTGCTGCTGCCCTACGCAGTGCTGTGCTTGGCTGTGCCGTTCCTCCACACCCACGACCTTGATGAGGTTGGCCTGGGCGGGCGGCCGTCGCATAGTCAGCCGCACGTTGCCCAGGCCCAACATCAAGGCAGTGGCGAATGTCTCGCATGCGAATGGATCCACAGCACTTCGGCAAGTCCAGGGCATGCCCTGACCCTGAGCACGGGAGCACCGTCGGTTGCGATAGTCACCGAGCAGCCGATCTCGGCGTACCCGTGTCCCACGCATGACCCCGCAGGAATCCGTGGTCCCCCCCAGGCTTAACCTCGGTTGATGCTCCGATTTACCCAGTCACTGGCGGTCAGGTAGCGCTTGCACGCGTGCCTTCGCGGCTAGCCCCGTTGTGGACCCGCGGGCGTGGCGGCCATACCTGACCCCCAGAATCCAACAATGGGGTGAGCATCATGAGAGGAGCCTGCACAGGCCTCCTTCTTTGCGTTGTGGCAATCCTGGCGATGCAGTGCATGGTCTGGGCGGATGCCGGGGCTGAGGCCCCGCCCCCGCCGACCGCGGCGCCGGAAGTGGAAGCGCCGACAACTGAAGCGACCCCGGCCACGGCGCCGGAAGCAACCACTCCAGCGGCGGCGGGTGAGATGATCACTGTGCCCAAGGCGGAGTGGGAGGCAATGAAGGCCGCGATCAAGCGGCTGGAAACCGCGGCGGGACTGCCGCCTACGGCGCCGGCGCCAGAAGCGCCGGGTGAGACGACCCCCGCCCCAACCGAGGGTCCTCTTCCTCCGACCGAGGCGCCCGGTAGTCCGACGCCCACGGCGACAGGAGGCGGCGGGAAATTCTTCCTACTGCCGGACATCAGCGTAATCCTCCAATCCAAGGGGCTCCTGAGCACGGATACACGCGATGACAATCGCGACCGGCTCCTGGTCACGGAGGCTGAACTTGCCTTCCAGGGATGGGCTTACACGAATACCAAGCTGGACCTCTTCGTGACCATGACACCGCCCAACGGTGGGGCGAACGTGGAGGAGGGGTACGTGAGCTACCTGGGCCTGGCCAAGGGGCTCAACCTGCACGTCGGTCGCAGGCATGTGCCCTTCGGCCGCGTGAACACACTGCACAACCATTCCTGGCTCTACGTGAACCCGCCGAAGGTGCTGCGGAATCTGGTGGCCAGCGAGAGCCTGGAGGGGCAGGGGGCGGACATCAGCTACGTGCTGCCGACGCCCACCAGCTTCTCCGGAGAGCTGGACCTGGGGACGTGGACCGGGGATGGGCCGGAGACCTTCACGCCCGCCTCGGATTTCGGAACGCAAGTTGCCATCGGGCCGGGAGCGGCCTTCAGCGACAAGTTCCAGACGGCGAGGCTATGGCTGAGCAAGGGCACCAGCGATACGTCGGAGTTGGAGGTCGGCGGGTCGCTTGCGCAAGGGCCGGGGCAGGGGTTCGCGCTGGCAGGGCCGGGGACGGTGGACCTGAGCGGGGTTGACGTGACCTTCCGCAAGTTCGGGGAGGCCGATGCGCGGCTGTTGCTGCGGGGAGAAGCCCTGCGGCGGCGGGAGAACTTCGGTCCCGAAGGCAGCACGGCACAGGGCTACTACCTCTTCGGAAACTGGCGGCCGGACAACTTCTCGAACTTCGGGTTGCTGTACGACTGGTCGGAGTTCCCCCAGGCGCCGACGATGCATGAGTCGGCGATTTCTTTCATCTACACCAAGCAGTTCACCGAGCAGTACTACCTCCGGTGGGAACTCACGCATGGGTCGCGGCCGGGGGCGAGCAGCTACAACGAGCTGTGGATGCATTGGTGCTGGGGCATCGGGCCTCACACGCACAACCTTGAGTAAGCCTACGTAGGGACCAAGTGAAAATCAAAAGGAGTGATGAAGATGAAGAAGCTAACGGTGCACATGATGGTGATGGTGAGCTTGATGGCGGCGGCCGTGATGGTGGCGGCGCCGAGGGCGAACGCGACGGTGAAGATAGTGGCCGCGTCGCCGGAACTGGCTGACATCGCGAGGTCCGTCGGCGGCAACAAGGTGTCGGTGGAGAGCGTGGCCAAGCCGAACCAGGACCTGCACATGATCGAGCCGCGGCCGAGCTACGTGACGAAGATTGCGCAGGCCGACATGATCCTGAAGGTAGGGCTGGACCTGGACATGTGGATGGATGCGCTGATCAACGAGTCCGGGAACACGAAGGTGAACAAGGGCGGACCGGGGTACGTGGACTGCTCGGTTGGGGTCAAGCTGATGGAGCTGCCGAATTCGCAGATCACAGGCGCGTCGGGAGACATCCACGCGTACGGCAACCCCCACTACATCTATGACCCGCAGAACGGCAAGGTCGTGGCATACAACATCTGCGTGGGCCTGGACCGGGTGTCGCCGGCGAACGCGGCGTACTTCAACGCCAACTACCAGGCGTTCATCGCCGAGGCCGACGCGAAGATGAAAGTGTGGCTCCACGAGCTGGCCCCCTACAAGGGGCGGCCGGTGGTCATCTACCACGCGAGCGCGATCTACTTCCTGCGACGGTTCGGGCTCAAGGAGTTCGCGACGCTGGAGCCCAAGCCGGGCGTGCCGCCGTCGGCCGCGCACGTGAACAATGTCATCAACGCCATGAAGGCCAGCCATGTGACGGCGCTGTGCGTGGAGTCGGTCTATCCGCTGAGCTACCCGAACACTGTGGTGGCGGCGACGGGTGCGAAGCTGGAGGTCGTGCCGTACTCGGTGGGCGCCCTGGGGACGAAGAGCTACTTCGAGATGATCGACATGTGGGTGCAGAAGTACAAGCAAGCGCTGCAGTAGATCGGCAAGATCAGCACATCAAAGAGAGGGCGGGCGAGGCCGAGAGCTTCGCCCGCCCAAGGACGGGAAATGAGATGACCGCGGTAGCAGAGAGAACGGCAGTGGCAGTGCAAGAGAACCGGCGGGCAGGGGAGCTGGTCGTCTTCGAGCATGTGGACCTCGGCTATGGCGCGAGGCGAGTGCTCGTCGACATGAACCTCACGCTGTCGGCGGGGGATCATCTGGCGATCGTCGGGCCGAACGGATCGGGGAAGACGACGCTGCTGAAGGGGCTGCTGGGGCTCATCAAACCGATGGGCGGGCACATCCGGCGGAAGGCGGACCTGCGGTTCGGATATGTGCCGCAGAGGCAGTTCGTCGACGAGGTCTACCCCTTCACGGCGGCTGAGATCGCGCTGATGGGGCGGTATCCGCTCATGGGCGTGTTCTCGCGACCGTCGCAGCGGGATAGGGATCTGGTCATCGAGGCGCTGGCGCATGTGGGCATCGTCGACCTCGCGGACAAGTCGTACCGCGAGTTGTCGGGCGGGCAGAAGCAGAGGGTGCTGATCGCGCGGGCGCTGGCTGCGCAGACCGATGTGTTGGTGCTCGATGAGCCGACCAACGACATGGACATCGCCAGCGAGCACTCGATCATGGAACTGGTGAAGCATCTGTGCGAGGCGGATGGGATCACGGTGGTGATGGTGAGCCACCTGCTGAATGTGGTGGCGAACTATGCCGAGAGCCTGGTGATCATCGACGGGGGAGTGCAGGCGGCCGGGCCGGTGGCGGAGGTGCTGACATCGGCGAAGCTGAGCGAGATCTACGGCGTGCCGGTGGCCGTCGATGTGTGTGCGGGGAGAAGGGTCGTGGTGACGGGTGGGAGCAATGAGTAGCGTCTTCGGCTCGGACTTCATGCGGCTGGCGCTGCTGACGGGGCTGGTGGTGGGCGGGGTGTGCGCATACTTTGGCGTGCACGTGGTGCTGCGAAGGATCGTGTTCGTCGGGGCGGCGCTAGCGCAGGTGTCGAGTGCGGGAGTCGGCCTGGCGCTTCTGCTCAACTGGAACCCGGCGCTGATGTCGCTCTTGATGACGCTGGGGGGAGTGGCGGCATTCTCGGCGCAAGCGCGGGACCGAAGAACGGCGCAGGAGAACTTCATCGGCGTGGCCTACGCGATCGCGTCGGCGCTGGCGGTGTTGTTCGTGGCGAAGAGCGCGCAGGGCGAGGCGCATCTGCTGGATGTGCTGTCGGGGAACATCCTGACGGTGGCGCCGTCGCAGCTAGTATGGGCGGCGGCAGTGTGCGTGGCGGCGGTCGTGCTGCACCTGGCCTTCCACAAGCAGTTCGTGTTCACGGCCTTCGACCCGGAGACGGCGCAGACGATGGGGGTGAAGGTCGGGGCGTGGGACCTGTTCTTCTTCGTGCTGCTGGGGACGGTGGTGGCGCTGGCGATCAGGCTGGCGGGGACGTTGCTGGTGTTCGCGTTTCTGGTGCTGCCGGCGCTGACGGGGCTGGCGCTGAGCCGGCATCTGAGATGGATCTACGTGTGGGCGGTAGGGGCGGCATGCGTGGCGACGGTGGCGGGGCTGGTGGCGTCGTTCCGGATGGACCTGCCCTCGGGCCCGGCGATCGTGGCGTGCTCGTTCGTGATATTCGTGGCGGCGTGGGCCGTGGGGAAACTGAGACGATAGTGGAGCCCTTGTCGACAGCACAACATAAGCTCTCTTATGAAAATAGGTCCGGGCCTAGGCCCCCATCGTCG
>PMZA01000317.1 GCA_003170595.1 Armatimonadota bacterium | reverse complement strand
CGACCTCGCGCCCATGCAGCCGCGTCGCCGGCAGCCACTGCTTCTCATCGCCCAGGTCGCCCGGATAGGCCGCCGTCGACTTCAGCACGCTGACTTGCCCACCCGCCCGCACTAGCACCGTCCCCACCGGTAGTGCCGTCGCCCACCCGATGCGCAGATGCCGCACGCCCGCAGTCTTCGAGTCCGCAAAGCGCAGGCCGTCCCACTCCGGTGCGGTGGTCTGCGTCCAGATCACGTGGCGCGGACCGTCGCGCAGAGCGACCGGCTGCTCATGCCCATCCACCCACTCGGCGAAGGCCGCGGAATCGAGGTTATCCACCGCCAGCGGCGTGCTGAAGGCCGGCGCAACAGGCAGCGCATGACACGCTGCGGCCGCCAGAAATCCGGCAGTCAGCGCCAGGCCGAGGATCGCTTGCCTCATCCTATTCTCCCTTGATCCAGTCGACTTCGACCTTGCTCCCCGGCGCGGCATTGCCAGTGGTGGGGTCGAGGCGGATACCCCGGATGGCCTTCCCCTTCCATTTCGCATGGGTCCCCACCGGGATCTTGTACTCGTGCCATTGGCCGTCCGGCTGCACGGGGAAGCCGAGGTACTTGTTGTCCGCGAAGGTCGGCTCGTCGCTGGTCGTCCAGAAGAACTGCGCGTTCGGGTCGCACTTCGGCAGCTTCATCCGCACCTTGATCTTGGTGTACTGGTCGGGGGTCAGGCTCAGCCACTCGCGGCAGATGTAGGGATCGGCGCCGGCGAAGGTCATCGTGAGGATCCCGCCCTGCACGGTCAGATCGGTCAGGCTGTTCTGCTCGCCCCAGCCCTCGATGTCGCCGTCCTTGTTGAACTGGAAGTCCACCTTCGTGACCAAGGCCGGTGGCTCGGGGTAGGCGAAGGAGGTGGTCAGCCGGAACAGCTTTCCGTCGCCGGGCTCGAGGTGCAGGGCGACCTGATGATCGACGATTTTCGCCGGCATCTCCGACATGTCGCGCGCACTTATTTCGGTCAGGCCGACGACGTGTTCCTTCAGCGTCACAGCGAAGTCCACCGGCTTGTTGTGATCGTTGTTGACGATCATCGCGTACTGGTCCGGCCCCTGCCGCGCCTTGAAGAAGCCGACGACAAGCGGCTTGTCGTCCGGCAGGCGAAGAGCCTCAGCGTTGCCGAGCCTCATCGCTCCGATCGGAATCTGCCCGGTGTGGTAGACGCCCGTCGAAGTGAGGCCGAGGAGGATCTTGCCCAGGTTCTTCATCTCGCCGTTGAGCTGTCTCACCGGCGCGAACAGCTTCGCCGGACGGCCCAGGTTGTCGACGATGCCGACCTCCGCCGGCTTGTCGTTGTAGGACCAGTAGATGAAGTACATGATCCCCTTGATGCCGTAGGCCAGGGACGTGAAGACCTGCCATCGCATCTCGGCGTCGCTGGGCTGGCGCATGGCGGGGTCGTAGGACATGGCCTGGATGATGTTCCATCCGGGCACGCCCGAGCTGAGGCTGTGCTCGCGGATCTTCTCGAGGTTCTCGAAGTACTCGGGTCCATCGCTGCCGCCGGCGCGCAGGCAGTAGTGATCCCAGCTCAGGATTGCCGGCTTGACGATGCTCAGGAACTTGTCGAGATAGTCGTCGTAGGTGGGCGTGCCGAGTTGCTCGGGCGTCGCATAGGTGGGGAGGAGGTTGATGTAGGGGAGGTGCCTCGGGTCCTGCTTCTGCAGCTCCTGGCTGATCTGCCCGAGCGCGCGGAAGTTCGCGTAACTCGGCTCGTCCTGGATGAAGTATCCGTACATCGCCGGATGTGAGCCATAGTCGACGACCATCTGGTGGATCGCGTCGCGCCACTTGTCCCCCATCGTCATTTGCCACGTCAGACGGCCGTCGAGAACCATCGCCTTGAGGCCGATCTGGCGGCAAAAGTCGAGCATCTGCTTGTTCCCCGCGACGTCGTACCCGCCCGACATCGCCCAGGTGAAGTTGCAGTCCTTGATCTGCTGCCACGAGGCGAGCGTGTTGTACTTGGCCGGCGGGCCGCACCAGTAGCCAAGGGGAAACTCGGCCGGCTGCAGCGGGCCGCCGGGCCAGGGCTGGGCGAGGGCAGGGGTGACCACCAGCAGAAGCATCCAGTAGCAGGCGCGCATGACTGCACCTCCGAGGGCTTGGCTCACGGAACCGCGGTTCGCCGCATGTCCGAGGCGCCCTGCAAGGCCCCGCCCCGCGAAGGTTTTCCAGCCCACGCCACGAAGTGATCGCCAGCCCTTCCCACGGAGGCCTGACGATGAAGCGCTCGGAGATCAACGCGATCCTGACGAGAAGCATCGCGCTCTGCGAGCGTCATGGCTTCCACCTGCCTCCTTGGGCACAGTGGACGCCCGACGACTGGCTCCGCACCGGGCATGAGTATGATGAGGTCCGCGACTGCGGGCTGGGATGGGATGTCACCGACTTCGGCAGCGGACGCTTCGCCGAGGTGGGCCTCTCGGTCTTCACGATCCGCAACGGCCACCCGACCGTCGCCGCCTACGCCAAGCCCTACTGCGAAAAACTGCTCATCGTCGAGGAGGACCAGTACACGCCGTACCACTTCCACTGGGCCAAGATGGAGGACATCATCTGCAGGTCGGGCGGCAACCTGATGGTCACCCTCTACAACGCCTCGCCTGCCGACGGCCTCGACGACTCGGCGGTCCTCGTCAACACCGACGGCCACCGCTACGAGGTGGGCGCCGGGGCGACTATCCGTCTCACGCCCGGCGAGAGCATCACCCTCGGGCCGCGCCTCTACCACACCTTCTGGGCTGAGGAGGGCCACGGCACGGCTCTCGTCGGCGAGGTCTCAAAGGTCAACGACGACCAGCACGACAACCGCTTCCTCGATGACCTGCCGCGCTTCCCGGCCATCGAGGAGGACGAACCGCCGCTGCGTCTTCTATGCACGGAATACCCAGGCGGCACTGACGTGCCGCTGGGGCCAGGTTGAGGAGGCCTTGCCATGCGCTCCGGAATCGTCTGCTGCGGCGTCTCCTGCCTGGACCTGTTCCTCTACGGGACCGAGCCCCTGCCGACCCGTGAGAGTCTCGTCATGGTCGAGGGCACGGCCTATCGCGCGGGTGGCGCCACGTCCAATACCGGGCGGGCCCTCACGCGCCTGGGCATCGCCGCCGACTACTTCACTCTCCTCGGCGATGACGCTAACGGCGACATTCTCCTCGACCTCTGGGCACGCGATGGCATCGACACCTCCCACGTCGTCCGCACCTCCGAGGCGGGCACCGCCATCAGCGTCGTCCCGGTCTACGCCGACGGCAAGCGCGGGGTCTATCACTGCCCCGGCGCCAACAACCTTCTCAGCATCGACAACGTCTTCGGCCCCGACCGCCGCTACCTCGACGTCCTGCGCGAGCGCCTGGCCTTCCACGTCGGCTACCCGCCGCTCCTCCGCCGCCTGCAGGGCGAGGACCTGGCCGATCTCCTCCGCCTCGTCCGCGAGACGGGCGTGCTGATGTCCCTCGACACGACGCCCATCCCCGATGACACAACGCTCCGCGACATGCTCGCTCCGGCGCTGCCTCTGGCCCATCTCTTCATGCCCAACGTCATGGAGGCGTCGCAGGTGGCGGGCCGCTTCGAGGAGCTTTGCGCTCGTGCGTGCGCGGCTACGTCGCAGGCCGGTGAGCCCCTTGAGATCGAGGACGTGGTGATGCCCGGGGAGCTTGTAGCGATAGGCGAGCACCTGGTGGGGCAGGGCGTGCCCATCGTCATCCTCACCCTCGGCCCGAATGGAGCCTTCGTGTGCACGGGCGATGAAGCCGCCCTGCGAACCGTGCCCTGCGTCCCGGGCGACGTCGCGGGCTGGGCCAACCTCTGCCTCTACGTTCCGGGCTACGAGGTCGAGGGCCCCTGCAACACCGCCGGCGCCGGCGACACCTTCGCCGCGGCCGTCCTCGCTGGACTCTGTCGCGGCCTGACGTCCATCGAAGAGATCGTGAGGCTCGCCCAGGCGACGGGCGCGCTCCACTGCGATCTATCGCGCGGCACCTGTGCTTTCGACGACGTCCATGCGGCGCTGCCATCGATGAGACCGCGCCGTCCGCGCAATCCGCACCTGCCCGGGATCGTCGCGGCCTTCCGCGGCGCCTGACTTGAGGAGAAGACGATGCCGCTTGTGCCCTTCCAGGAACTGATGTCGGCGGCCGAGGCGGGCGGTTACGCCGTCGGCTACTTCGAGTCATGGAGTCTCGAGTCGCTCCTTGCAGTGGCCGACGCCGCCGAGGCCACCCGCTCCCCGGTCATCCTCGGCTTCAGCGGCCTCTACCTCTTCGAGCCGCGCCGCGTCGTCCATGATCCCCTCGAGGCCTACGCGGCCATGGGGCTCGAGGTCTGCCGCAAGCTGTCCGTGCCCACGTGCTTCATCTTCAATGAGTCGCCCTTCCTCGACCAGGTCCTTCGCGCCATCGACCTCGGCTTCAATGTTGTGATGTACAGCGACGAGGAACTGCCTGAGGCTGAGTTGAAGGCCGGCGTGCGCGAGGTGGTCGCGAAGGCCCACCCGCTGGGCTGCGCGGTGGAGGCCGAGATGAGCGCGCCTCCCGGCGTCGATGGCGAGCTATCCGCCGCGCCCGAAGAGCTTCACCTCACCGACCCCGCCCACGCGCGGGCTTTCGTCGAGGAGACGGGCGTCGACTGCCTCGCGGTCAACGTCGGCCAGGCCCATCTTCACGGGCGGGAGAAGGTCCATCTCCGCCTCGACCTCGTCGAGGACTTGCGCCGCGAGGTCCCGGTGCCACTAGTGCTTCACGGCGCCAGCTCCATCGAGCGCGCCGACCTCGCCGCGGCCATCCGCCTCGGCGTGCGCAAGATCAACGTCGGCAGCGTCCTCAAGCAGCGCTTCCTCTCGGCTCTGCGCGAGGGCTGCGCAGCGGTCCCGCCCGACGCCAATCCTTACGAAGCCCTCGGCTCGGGCTTCCAGCAGGATCTTCTCACACGAGGCCGCGTCGCCGAGCGCGAGGTCGTCGAGGAACTCCTGCACCTCTTCGGCAGCGCAGGGAAGGCCTGAATACGGGAGCATCACATGCGCTTCGAGATCAACATCGACTACCCCATCGAGCAGATGGATGCCAGCCGCCGGCGCATGGAAGCCTCGGCGGCCTACGAGTATGTGGACCGCGTGCCGGTCGGCTTCTGCCTCGTCCCGCGCTACTTCACGCCGATCTTCGGCATCCCCTACAACGCCATCTTCACGAGTGCGGACGACCAGTGGTACTGGCAGTTGCAGTTCCTCAAGTGGCGCATCGAAAACGTCCCCGAGGACATGGTCTGCTGCGGACCGGGGCTCGGCGTCGGGCCCTACTTCGATAACGTGCTCGACTCGGCGGCGATGGGCGCCGAGGTCGCCTGGCCCGAGAACGAGACGCTCCACGCCTTGCCCACCATCCACACGCCCGAGGCCATGAACGCCTGGGAGTGTCCGCCCCCTGGGAGCGGATTGTGGGNNGGTGGCTGCGCATGCGCGAACTCATCGCCGATACGCGCGTCACCTTCAACGGCGTCGAGGGCGGCGTCGATGTGCCACCTCTCGGCATCGGCGGCCTGAGCCCACACATGATCGCCGTCGACCTCATTGGCGTGGACTTCTACTGGTGGACGATTGAGTACCCGCGCGAATGCCACGCCTTCCTCGGCAAAATCACCGACGGGCTCATCGCGGCCATGCGTTACTTCATGGAGATCGACCCGCGCCCACGCGGCGGCTTCGGCCTCGCCGAGGACACGGCGCAGATCCTCTCCCCCGCCCAGTTCCGTGAGTTCTGCATCCCCTACACCGGCAAGCTCTTCGACACTTTCGGCGCGGGCTTCCAGTGCGGCCGCGGCCTCCACATGTGCGGGCAGAGCACGCATCTCCACCAGGCGCTCGTCGACGACCTGCGCATCTCCAGCTTCGACATCTTCGGCTACCTGGTCGACCCCGAGGACGCCGCGCGCAACCTCGGCGGGCGCATGTATCTGTGGGGCAACCTCAACCCGATGCTCATGCTCAACGGGACGAAGGCCGAGGTGAAGGAGGCGGCGATGAAGGCGCTGGAAGCGCTGGCGCCGTGCGGCGGGTATAGACTCGGCGATGGCGCGAACGTCTGCCCGGGCACGCCGCTGGAGAACCTGATCGCCGTGACCGAGGCAGCCGAGGAATACGGTCTGCCAACTGTGAGAGGCAAGCCGGGGTTGCTGTAGGGCGGGGCTTTANNCCGCTGCCACAATCTTCGCCGGATCGGGCCTATAGTAGTTCTCCATCGGCGGCGCGAAGGGCACCGGTATGTCCGGCGCGGCCACACGCTTCACCGGCGCCTTCAGGCTGTCGCCCACGCGCTCGGCAAGCTCGGCCGCGATCTCTGAGCCGATGCCCCCGCGCTTCGGCCCCTCCTCGACGA
>PMZA01000473.1 GCA_003170595.1 Armatimonadota bacterium | reverse complement strand
GCCCAGCGCGCCCCCGGCGAGTTCGCCCGCCTCCTCATGTCCGGCGAACTTCGTGCCAACTCGGGCCTCGCGATGATGCTGCAGATGCTCGGGATCCGAGCCACCTCGATGACCGGCCGCGAGTCGGGCATAGTCACGCGCCTCGCCGCCCGCCGCTTCGGCCCGTCGGTGGACGCGATGATCCAGACCGTGCATGAGGGGCGTCTGCTCGAACTCATCGTTAGCGGCGTCATCCCCGTCGTCGCTGGCTTCCAGGGCTATTACGCCGACACCGCCAGCGGTCGCGACGAGGTCTCGGTTCTTGGCAGGGGAGGCTCTAACCTCACCGCCGTCGCCCTCGCCGATGCCCTCGGCCAGAAGGACTGCACGATGTTCTCCGACGTCGATGGGGTCTACGACAAGAACCCCAAGCAGTTCCCCGACGCCCAGCGCTTCGAGGAACTCCGGGCCCGCGAACTGTTCGACATCGCGCCCTTCCCGAACGTCATCCAGCAGGAAGCCGTCGCCTACGCGGCCTATCGCGGCGTCGATATCTGGATCCGCAGCGGCTTCGACCCCGACGCCCCGGGGACGCTCATTGTCTGCCGCGGCGAGTGGGACAGCATCCCTGAGCGCTATCGCGACGCGGTCACGGGCATCAGCGACGAGCCCAACTACAACGGCGAAGCGGCCAGCGACTGCTGAGCTGACGGGGTGAAGGTGACGGGCCTAGCCGCCCGTCACCTTCACAGTCATCGGCCCGCGCATCACCCCGTACTTCCTCAACGAGACCTTCGTCTTCTCGCCGAGCAGCGTCCTCACGACCGGCCCCCGCAGGTATTGCCCATCCACCATCTGCAGGCTGACCATCGCGCCGGCCTCTCCATCGAGCGCAACTTCCACCACATCGCCCTTGTCCGCAGCCTTCCACGTCGTCGCCTTCCCGTGCCCAAGCGCGAAGGCGTAGGGCTTCCACTTATCCATCGCGGCGGCGAACTCCGTCACTCCCCCCTGCACCTCAGTCGTGACGACGGTCTTCCCGTAGAGGTCATCGACGCGCCCGAACTCTCCTGGCACGCGGAAGTGCTTCACTCCCGCCTCGCCGTAGTTAACCGCCAGCACATACTTCATCCCGCCCTCCACCCGTTGTCGCACGACCGCATCGACATCCGCATCGGCCTCGAGGTTCGGCTTCACGCCCGCCATCTCCAGATATTTCCGCACCGCCTCCAGCCCCGGCGCAGCGGCCCCCTTCCTGAAGCACGCCTCGCCCAGCGGGAACGCGCAGTAGTACGCCCGCCCCTCGCTGATCATCGCCTCGAAAACTTTCCCCAGCTTCTTGCCCCAGTCGCACTGCCCGGCCCCCGCATCGAACACGACGCAGCCCCCGCCCTTCGCATACTTCTCCAGCGCCTCTTCCTCGCCCGGCGCCGCACACTTCGCCCCTGGCACGAAGACGATCTTGAACCGCTCCAGCTTCTCCTCCGCCAGCTTGTAGTCGACCACCGCCCTGCAGCTCACATGCAGCCGGTTGAGCGCCTCGACCGTCCCGCAGAACTCATGCTCCAGCGCCCCATCCTCACCCGGCGCCGTCGCCTGGATCATGCTCGTGTCACTCCACACGACTCCCACCGGCTGCCTCACCAGCGGCGCCCCGACTAGCACCGGCTCGATCGTCCTCGCCGCCCCGTAGGCCTCCGCCAATCCGCGATATCTCTCTCCCCGCGTCCAGTCGCGGTCCATGATTCCGAAGTACGCGTCACCCTCCGCGTAGGGTTGATAGCAGAACCACACCTCGCCCGTCAGCCCGTGCATGAACCCGCTGAAGGCCTCCGCGCCACGCACCCCATCCGGCGACCCGATGTGGTTGAACTCGCTGATCCACGCCGGCTCTTGCACGCTCGTCGCAACCTCGGCGTAGTTGCCCATGTCGAGCCACGTCGCGATGTACGAGCTATACCAGAACACGTCCGACCCCGGCCCGATCTCGAACCACGGGCTCCGGAAGTTGTGTGCGAAGAAGTTGTGGATGATGCCCTTGTTCCCCACCGGTCTCAGCAGATCGGTCCGCCGGCAGTCATCCATCGCCGCGCCGAGGAAGCCTTTCATGCTCGCATCGCGGAACCGCACCCAGTCGTACCACGCGTATCGATTCACGCTGGGATCAACCTGCGGCGGCTCGGGCGGCTCAATCGCATCGATCGCCTTCGCCTCACTCCCCCACGCTTTCGCGACGGCCTCCGCCGTCCCATACTTCGCCTTCAGCCACGCCCGAAACGCCGCCACGCAGTCCTTGCAGTAGCACACCTCATCGTGGTCGGCGACCTCATTGATCGTCCAGTACGCGAGCACATCCGGATGCGCCGCCACCTTCGCGAGCACGTCCTTGCAGTGCGCATCCATCAGCCCCTTCAGCTGCGGTTTGTTGTAGCAGACCGAGTAGAACTGCCGCGCCCCCGGCTTGCCGTCGAACTGGACCGGCCCAGCACCGTCCGGCACCGGCGGCAGCATCGTCGCCCCGCTGATGACGCGTATCCCATGCGCCGCCATCCGATCCATCTCGTCCCAGTCCCTCGGCCGCGCATGAACCTGCACGGCGCTGATGCCGAGGTCGACGAGGTTGTGGATCGCCGGAATGTCGTCGAGCACATAGCAGTTGATCCCCGTCACCAGCGTCCGACGCCAGTCCGTATCCGCGACGATCGTGATCAGGTCCCGCGCCTCTGCCCCACCACCCTCCGCCTTCAACACGTAAGTGCCCGGCGGCAGAAACTCCGGCGCGATCTTCACCTCCGCCCCATGCCCGACCGTCGCGATCGCCGGCCCATCCTTAAGTCCTCGCGCCCTCAACGCCGCCAACCTCTGCGGCTCATCAACTCTCAGCGCCCGATGCGCCGCTTCCCTCTCGAGGATCATCCACTCCGCCATCTCCGCCGACGCCACATGAACCGNNCGCCCGCCATCCCCACAACCTTCGCCGTCACCGCCTCGTTCTCACGAAACGTCCGCCGCCCATCGAACACAAACTCCGGCGCGGCAAGGGCCATCCCCGCCGTCATCGCCAGCACCGCACCCATCATCATCGCCATCGACCTAGCGCGTCTCATGCCCCCTAGCCTATCACCGACCCCTTGCCCCGCCAACTTGTGTTAGAATCCGGGCCGGTCGGCTTTCGGCCGCGACATCTCTGGGGACGCCTTCGGG
>PMZA01000305.1 GCA_003170595.1 Armatimonadota bacterium | reverse complement strand
TGCCCCGCTCGTACCTATCCGCCAGCAGCGTGAAGAGCACCTCCATCTCCTCGCGGTCCTGGCGCACGTAGCCCAGGTCGTCGATGAGCGCCTTGGTGATGAGCACGGCCACAGGGTTCAGGTCGCTGGCGTGGGCCTCCAGCCCGAGGCGTTGTGCCTCCAGCGGGATGGACCCGCCACCACAGAAGGGGTCTAACACGGGTGGCGGATGGCCTTCGGTGGACGCCAGGATGAGCTTCCTGGCGGTGCCGATGATCTTCTCGTTGTCCGAGTTCTCCCACTTGACCAGCTCTTCGATGAAGCGGAATAGCTTCTCGCGGGGGTTTCCGGGGCCGGGGAGTTTCTTGAGCGCGGCCAGGTACTCCGGCGGGGCCTCCGGCTCATCGGGATCGTCAACAAGAGAAGCGAACAGCACAGCTCTGCACGCCGCCAGGGGGCGCCGCGCCCACCAAAGGTGCAGCGTAGCAGGATGTCCTTTGCGGGGCACCGACTTCTCGTGCGCAGCTTCGCGGTTGATCGCATCCAGCGGCAGCGCGACCTCAATCAGCTTCTTGCGATAGCTCATCAGAACACCCCGGCCGGTAGCCCCGGCCGTCTCTCGGCTGCGTCACGATAAAGGGACTGCACCACATTCTCACCTGAGCTGCTCCTTCCAGAAGACGGAATTGAACAGCTAATAGCACACTATTGCCCCGATTGTCTGAGCAATCGAAAACCCAGTTTAGGCTTGTCTCTGGGGCTTTCAGGCCCACCTTCCCGTTGGAGAATTGCACGGTATCAGCTGCTCAGCCATTTTTCTCCGTGCAATTTCCCAGCACCTGGAAACCACTAACCTTCTCTTTAGAAAAAGGGAATAGCGCAACTATTGGCACGGTATAGAAGCGCATAGATTGCTCTTCTCAAGAAGGCGAGAAGCCCAGCTACGTAGGGCTTTCAGGAGATCTGGCCCAGCGCCGACCTGTACGGAATTGCACAGAAAAGGGCTCTTCTGCCCAGACGTCTAGCCTGACTTCAAGGACCATTTCGCGCCGGCCCCATGACCATTGAGCTCTGCCCTGCCTTCATCGCGAAGGGCCTTCAGTAGCTCCTGGACCTGCCGCTGCGAAAGCTCGGGGAGCACCTGCGATAGCTCGGCCAGCGCAGATCCTTCTGTTCCTCTGTCTGCCAAGTGCTTGAGCAACAACTCTTTGTGGGTCTCTCTATCAAGACCGCGGCGACGGGTGTAGGCGCCTCTGGCTCCAGCGAAATCGTAGAAGCGTCGAGAGAGTATGTACCTCGTACCCCTGCCCCGCCCTACCGTCTCGAGGACGCCCGTGGCGCGCAGTTCGGGCACCCTGGCTTTCATGGCATCGGGTATGGGGAGCTCGCGGTGGACCAGATCAAGAATGATCAGGTCTTCGGTTCTGAAGCCACTCTGGGTCTCTTTCTCAACCTGCTGCAGGAACCGCAAGAACCTGTCGTCGAGGACCTCTCCCCACAGAGTGAGCGTGACGCCGTGCTCCGTGACGCCCGAGTAGTCAGGAGGCAGTTTGGCCTCTCTGATGCACTCTTCGAAGATGAGCCGCACGCCTTGGCCCGAGCGCTCGACGTAGCCGCATCTCTCCAGGCTCTCGGCTATGAGTCTGTTGCGTGATCGGTGTTCTTGCAGGATGTTTTGGACGGTGATGCCTGGGAGAAACCCTCCCGGACTCTCGATCACGAGCTTTCGGGGATATTGTCTAAGGAACACCAACCCGGGATCCTGGTAGTCCCGGTGGGTGACGGCGTTCAGCAGTGCTTCTCGGACGGCTCGCTCGTTGAACGTCAGGACGTCCATACGAAAGAGGCCGACCTGTACCTGATGGACTGTGTTCCTCAGGTTGATCTTTTCCCAGAGGCGGTCGGCGAAGAGGAGGAAGCCCTCTCGGAAGTTCTCACGATCTTCGTACTGGATGACCTCGTCGCTCCCTCTGTACTCGAATATGACCTCCGCATTGGCCAGTTGATGCCTGGCCAGCGCCGCACGGGTTCCAAGGAGGATCAGGGCGGCATTCGTCAACTGCCCATCTCTCATCAGCTCCGCGTCGGCAAGCAGCTGCGGCACGTCGAGTTGGCCGAGCCGTTCGTTCCCGGACTTCTGCATCCATAGCTCGCGGAACCGGGCGATGGCGTCTTCGTGCAAGTCGGATAGCTGCGCTTGAGGGCGCACCTGTGCGGAAAAGTCCAAGACGGCTTCGTTGAGCTTCTCCCGCAGCTTCTCGGCCGTCATGGGCACCAGGTGCTCGCCCACTCGCATCCAGTGGCTTCCCTGGTACTGGATTGGCCTCCCAATGGGGTGCCTCGGGATCCGGAACACTACGACTCTCCCGTCAGCATGCGGGATCTCGTCGGCTTCGATCCGCAAGCGGAGGGCATCCAAGAGGCGCTTTCTGATGTTGCCTAAGTCTCGGAAGGCTCTGCTGCCTACCACTCTACGAGGCCGCTGGTTCGTGACTCCGAGCACGATCCTGCCGCCACCCTCATTGGAGAGCGCTGCGCAGTACTTGGCGAGCTCCTCGAAGTCGAACTGCGTCTTGGCCTCCTTGAACTCGAGGTGCTCGTCCTCTTCCGGTTGGGTCATCCAAGTCTCCAGCTCGTCCACCGTTGTGCTCATGACGGCGCCTCCGACTTCTTCAGCAATTCGTCCATGCGGTAGTTGGCGCTGGTCACGGCGAACTCTGGTTCCTGTTCGAAGGGACGGCGGACGTATCTGGGCTCCTGCGGCTCGCCGTCATCCACGTGGACGATGGCGAGGATGAACTGCTCAGGCACGTTGAAGGCGGTCAGGATCTTGACCTTGCCCCTGGGTACAAGTCCAGGTTGAAGACCAGTATGGACCCTACTGCTCCTGCCTCCGTCTTTGATCCGCCTACCCCACCGCCCACCTCACAGTCGCCCTCCCCCGCACGGAATTTCGGGCGGCACCCGTAGGATACGCCGCACGGTCTGGAGGTGCTGTGCGATCGCTGGCGAACGCAATACGGCACGGGAAGCCCTCGCGCAGGGCCGAACCCGTTCTGGACCTGCCAGGGCGAGTGGAGCCGTTGGCGGGAGCAGGGCACTCCTCTTCCCGTCCAAGGGGGCATGGTCAGTGCCGACCGGTGAGCTGTGTCGGTTCGCAAGCAGTGACGGCTTGGAGCTTAGCGGCTTCCTTGCGTCTCCCGCTAGCCAGGCGTCGGATGTGGCGCTGGTTCACGCGCACGGCCTGGCCGGCAACTTCTATGAGAACTCCTTCATCGATGTGCTGGCCGACTACCTCACGGGCCTTGGTCTGAGCTTCCTGACGTTCAACAACAGAGGGCACGACTACATCGCCGACGTGGTCGAGTATGGCCCAGACGCGGCCTATGCCCAGTCACGGCGGATGGGCGGAGCCTACGAACTGTTCGGCGAATGCGAACACGACATCGCCGGGGCAATTGCCTTCTGCCGGTCAAAGGGAAGCAAAGCCATCATCCTTCAGGGGCATAGCAACGGGGCAGCCAAGGTCGCATACTACGCGTCCAGACACGCCGATCCTGACGTGATTGGCCTTGTCTTGCTCTCTCCCTCAGACGACATGGCTCTGCAGCGTCAGAATCTCGGGAACCGATACGAGACCGTTCTCAAGGAGGCCCGCAAAAGGGTAAAAGAGGGACGCGGATGGGAGCTGATGCCAAGGGGATCCTTCGGATACCCTATGTCGGCGGCCACCTATGTGGACTCCTTCGACAGCGGGGCCGCCCTGGGCCTCTTCAACCTTGCCGAGACGGACAGGAACAGCTTCCCTGAACTGAACCGGATTAGCCTGCCGGTCCTGTTGGCTCTCGGCACCGTCGGCGAAGGCTACCTTGGGACGGCCGAGGACTACCAGACGGCGATCCGAACGCAGATGTCGAGCGCTAAGGGGTTTGAGGGCATCATCCTCGAGGGAGCACCGCACAACTACCGGGGACACGATGAAGCCCTCTCCCGTGGCATCTGCGACTGGACAACTCGATTGCTTGGGGAGATAGCTCGTTGAACGACATATACGCCACCATACGAGATTCCGTCTTGGATAGAACTGCGGACCTGTCGCCGGAGGATCTTCGTATCCGAGGGCTGTGGCGGGTTCATGGCCTCTTCCAACCCTCACCCTCTGAGCGGTGCTTCGACCACTATTTCCTTCTCGCTCTGACCCTTGGGCAGGGCTGCTGCTACTCGGTGGCTGAGACCGACATCGGCCGGGAGATGATAGGCAAGGATGCCCGCGACATCATCGCCTCCAAGAGTGAGATCGGCGTTGCAGTGATGGACTCCATCCTCGCCGGCCTGCCACGCACTCCTCATTCGGTCTACACGGTTACGGGAAGCCCGCTCCAGAAGGCCAAGGAGCGGGCGGGCATCATCGTGGACGAGGCCGTGGCTCTCACGAAGCCACGAGCCGGGTGCCGACCCAAGGCGGTCAATGTCGGCGTGGTTGGGATGGTGATCGATGGACTGGTCACAGCAGGTTACCAGGTCGCGGCCACGGATCTGGATCCAGAGGTCGTGGGGCGGGAGTTCAGTGGCGTGCGCGTCGAGCACGGAGACGTGACGTGCGAAAGGGTCGCGGAGGCTGACCTTGCGATAGTGACCGGCATGACCATGGCCACCAATACGCTGGAGGACATCGTGGAGGCGGCCAAGGCGGGCGGGACCCGGCTGGTGATGTTCGCTGAAACGGGGGCCAATCTCGCCGAGGAGTACTGCAGGTCTGCCGGCCTGGACACAGTCGCGGCGGAGACCTTCCCCTTCTACATTTTCCAGGGCACTAGCACGATCGAGGTCTTCCGTCGGGAGCGCGCCGATGGATGAAGGCGCCGCTCTGCCCCGGCCCTTCGCCGTGCCTGATGAACGGCTGCTCAGGTTAGCTGAGGAGTACGGGACGCCAGTCTATGCCTACTCCCGCGAGTCCATGACTCGAACGGTGCAGGCCCTCCAGGAAGGCATGCCCAGGGTGGACTTCTTCTACTCCCTGAAGGCGAACCCCAATGTGCACATCTGCAGGGCCCTCAACCGCTGCGGGGCGAAGGCTGAAGTGAGCTCAGCGGGGGAACTGACAGTCGCGTTGGAGGCAGGCGTCGACGGCAGGGACATCATCTTCGTCGGGCCAGCCAAGACGAGAGAGGAACTTGATCTCGCTATCAGGTCGGGCGTGTATGCCATCGTTGCCGAGTCGGTGGGAGAGATACTAGCCATCGAGGATTTGGCTAAGCACATCGGCGTCGAGGCGGTCCGTCTGCTTCTTCGGATCAACACTTCCGAAGAGCCGGACGCCACGGAGATCATGGTGGGCGGCCCGAGCAGATTCGGCTTCGACCAGGAGTGTGTCGCCGCGGAAGTGGGCGAACTTGACCTGGACCGGTGCCGGCTAGCGGGAATTCAGGTGTACTCCGCCAGCCAGGTCCTGGACGCCGGCTGGCTCGTGGCCCACATGGAGACGGTCGTGAGCCTTGCCGTCGACCTTTCGTGCGAGATGGGGTTCGATCTCGAATGCGTCGATTTCGGTGGCGGCTATGGCGTTCCCTACACTGAACAGGAGAGCCCGCTGGACGTGGCCAACCTGTTCGACGGAGCGGCCGCCGTGTTCGCCAAGTGGTCGGACAAACTAGGATCCGTCCGGCTCATCGTCGAACTCGGAAGGTACCTGGTGGCGGAGTCGGGCGTTCTCCTGGTAAGAGTGCTGCGGGTGAAGGAATCTCGTGGCAAGAGATTCCTCATCACGGACGGGGGATTGCCCTGCTTCACTCGGCCGGCGTTCATGCATACCAGCCACCCGATAAGAGCGGTGGGGGTACGGCCAGGCGCTGTGCCGAACTACTTCGAGGTGTGTGGAAGGACCTGCACCCCACTGGATCTCCTGGGGTCTGACGTCCCTTTGCCCGACGTTGACGAGGGTGATCTCCTGGCGGTCCACAAGGCGGGGGCTTACGGGTTCTCCATGAGCATGTTGAATTTCATGAGCTTCGACTGGCCCGCCGAGGTGATGCTGACCGCCGAGGGTTCTCAGTTGATCCGGCCACGGCAGCCCTATCAGAGCGTGATCAGCGTGCAGCTTCCGTGACAACCCGATGGGCTGGCCGACAACGCGACGCAGTCGCCCGTGGATGCAGTGGGCTGGGCTTTCGTCGCGTGGGAGAGTGTCGACGGACTCCGCCGGAAGTAGCCCCATCCATGGACCCTCTGGACCGCTTGACTGGCTGCAGAACATGGCGGGCGACGTCTTCTGATGTCCGGTTTCCGAGTGTTATCGGACGCAAGCCTAGGAAGAACCCGGCTTCTGTAGCACTATGCAGTAGTGGTGCAGTGTGTTCGCGTAATAGGTGGTGGGCCAGCCCAGCGACCGGCGACGATTGGTGAAGATGCACCAGATCATCTCTTGCCGCAGCTCGAAGAGGTCAGTAAGCCGCATCGCCACTTCCCACGCCAGCGGTATCATGCTGCCCCGCACCGCCTTGCCTTGGCGCATCGCCGTCTTGTCTCTGGGAACATACACGTTGCGCAACACGAGGGCGACGTAGCCTCCCGGTCTCAGCAACGAGCCGACCTTGGCGAACACGTCATGGATCGCATCCAGGTAATCCTCGTATTCAGTCAGCCTGCCGAGATCCAAGAGATCCTGAGGGCCAGAGCCATCGGTTGCATCGTCCCAGTCGAGCGCTTTCCAATATGGCGGCGAAGTAAGGCAGAAGTCCACCGCACCGACCGGCAACTCATCTATCCTTCGGGCATCGTGGCAGAAGAGACCGGGGAGATCTGGCTCGCCGCTCCTTCGGCTTCTGGTTTGCTCGATCCATTCAGCTCCTGCTTCGTAGTACTGGGGTGATAGCTCCAGACCCACGCCGTGACGGCCCAACTCAAGGCATGCGACGAGAGTGGTTCCGGAGCCGACAAAGGGATCCAGCACGGTGTCGCCGGCTTTCGTGAACACCGATATGAGCCGCTTCGCCAGCGACAGGGGGAACCGCGACTGGTGCTCCGCAGCCCGGCTCGGCACGCCCTGCTCCATCCCGCTGCAGATGAACCAGCTCGTGGTCAGGTTCGCCCACTGAGTCCTCGATAGGTCGGTGAGGCGCTGGTCCCCGCGCGGGAGCTGTTCTCCCGAATTCCGGGCGATGGCCTTCGCCGCCTCCGCCCAATCTTCTCGCGTTCCTGGTGTCTCCGCAGCCAGACGCACGTAGCCCCGAGTGCTTTCGACTCTGGCGTGACCGAGCAGCCGCTGAAGTTCCGGCACAGAGCAGCCCCGCTTGAGCATCCGCACCGCGAAGGTATGCCTGAGTACCTCCGGGGTCACTCTGGCGCTGATGCCCGCCTCCTCAGCCGTTCGGCGAAGATACTTCTGTACACTCCAGGGGTCCATCGGGGCGGTTTCAGGTTTGCCGCGAAGCCCCTTGGGACCTTCGCGTAGACCTGTGAAGACGGGTCGGTCGTCCCCGATGCCCAGCTCTTGTCTGAGCTCCTTCCATGCCTTGAGGGAGGGCAGGCAGAAACCTGGGAGGGGCACATCGCGGGTCTCGCCCTTGCCGGCGCACCGAACCAGCACGCGCTTCCTCTCTAGGTCCAGGTCAGAACGAAGGAGCGACAGCGCCTCGGTGATGCGGAGCCCGGTGCCGACGATGAACACGGCGAGTGCTCGGTTGCGGAGCCCCACCATCGTGTGGACAGGTATCTGCTGGACCAGGCGGACTACTTCCTCAGGGGCAAGGGCCTTAGGCTGCGAGCGGCTCACCGACATTCCTCCGGGCGCTGCCCGATTGTACCAGATGCCCCTTGCCGCCGTGCCACGATGTGATCCACCTGCCGAGCGGCATCGCGATAGGTACGATCCCGTCGGCGTATCGCGCTTCCCTTACCAAGCAAGACTCGAAGCAGGTGACTTGTAGATGGTTCCAGCCTGACGGGGCTTGTGACGGTGGCCAACGGGCGGACCGAGGCGCCCTGCCTCATTGTTTCTGCTACCGAGACGAGCTGCGCCAATACCTGCACTTCCGCCCGTCGCCCCCGCATGGGGCGTGGATTGAAACTATCAAGGCGCGCATCGGTGGAGTGTTCAAGTCCGCCAAACGGATAGAGGGAGTGCCACCAAGCGGGCTTGGCCGGGCGTTTGACAGCGGGGTGGGTTCCGGAGCCAGTTAGGCCGTCGAAGGTCTCGACATGCTGAGCCGGGAGGGAAGTGAGATGGGCGAGGTCCCGGTTCCCTACCCAGATGAGCATCGGCCTGTCGATGCTCAGTGGCGGTATTGGGGGGGTGGCTCCGGGGTTGTCCGCTGAACCCTCTGAGAACCAAGTTACCTGAGAGATACGCGAAAATGGGCGCTATTGATCAGCACAGACTTCCGCTATTTCCATGGTAGATCGCGGCGAGAGCCCTTAGGTTTCGGGCTTCGACCGAGCCTAGGCAGATCCGATTGGCCGAGATTGCAGGATCGGACTTCCTCTATTGCTGTGTGCGTGCTGCCTTTCTGACACCGGTAAGCAGGTGCTCAAACTCGCTATTGACTCGCCAAGAGCGAATTCTCTCCTCGCCGCTGGCAGGGAGGGTGAAGCCTTCGTCATGCCAGTCCTGGAGCCATTGTCGGGCAGTCTTGGCAGAAACCATGAACCAGGTGGCGATGTCACCGGGCGTGAAGGAGGGGACGCCTTTCTCTTCGGGCTCGGTGAGAACGAGGCGGCTGAGGAGTTGCTGCTGACGGCGGGTAAGGCCTTCCCAAGGGGCTCTCCGGGGTGGGGCTGTGGTACGCAACTGAAGGGCACGGTCTCGGACGCGCTCGGCTGCAGCGGTCATGGTGCCCAGGAAGTACGTGAGCCATGGGGTGAGGTCCGGGTCGTTGCGCCCCTGGTAATAGTCCATGGGGAGGCCCATTTGAAGGCTGTCGTAGTAGCGCTGTAGGTCTGTGTAGTACTCCTCCTCCATGGACAGGAAGCCCCGCATGCGGTACCCGCTGAACCAGAGCTCGGCAGTGGCGAGGGCCCTGGCCGTGCGTCCGTTGCCGTCCGCGAAGGGATGGATGGTCACGAACTGGTAGGCAAGGACGCCGGCGCGGACGGGGCCGGGAAGGGCTTCGGCGAGTGGAGAGCTATACCAGGCGAGCAGGGATGACATGAGCGAGGGCACATCCTCCGGCTTGGGCGGCCCGTAGTCCACGGCCCCGGTGGCGGCGTCTACTATGGGGCATTCCTCTGCGCGGTAGTCGCTCATGTCGCCGCGGCGGCCCCGACTACGGACAATGATGATGCGGTGTAGGCGCCGGATGAACTCCTCGGAGAAGCGGACGTGACCCTCGACCTGCCGCTCCAACCATTCGAGAGCCGTCCAGTAGTTGCGCACTTCTTGCTGTTGCTGAGAACCGGTACGGTCCGCCAGCGCAATCCCTTCACTGATCGTCTCCAGGCGGATGGTATTGCCTTCGATGGCTGTCGAATACCGAGTGGAATGTCGCTGGGCGTCGTACTTTAGCATGAAAGCGGCGTCCGGTGGAAGGGCCAGGACATCGACCAGGCGGCACGCACCTTCTATGCGCATGAGGTGGCTAACCATCTCATGGCTGTACGAAAAGCGAGGGCTGTAGGGGAAGCGGCTACTGGTCATCGGCCGCCTCGATAAGCCGCCTGGAGTTGGTGAGGTGGCCGTGCCCTGCCACATCCGTGGAGGTGAAGTTGCAAGGATCGTAGGGGGACCCGAAGTCGTGGGTGTTCCGCGCCTGGATGGTACTCCAGGCCAGCAAGAGAGACTCACGATCCGATAGAACCTGGTGGAGGTCGCACATGGCGCCACAGTATCTTCGACGATGTCCTACCACTACCTGCGCCCGTCTTCGCACGCCCGCCTTTGCTTGGCGACCCACTCCATCACCCACCGCATGGCCTGGCGGTCCTCGCAGTTGTACCTTAGCAACTCATCGGCAATGCGCTCTCGCTCACCGCCGGCGCCCGCGTCTAGCCACTCGCGATACCTCACCACGGAACACAGCCCACCGTAGTCTGCCTGGCTCCTCTTGAAGCCGGCGTACCTCTCCACCTCTTTCAGGCCATACGACGGCACCGGCAAACAGAAGGCGCGCCTGTTTCGACCGTGGCTACCGTCAGTTGTCGTGTGCTCGCCAGCCCCACCCGCAGCCCCGCTTCGCAGGTGACTTGTCCTGCCCTGCACGCTGCCATCGCAGGCGGCAGTGCGGAGCCACATACATGGAGAAGCGAGACCATTCCGAGAAACCCGAAGATGCCGCGGCTGATGTTTGCTCAAGCCCAGGCCGCCAGACTGAGGAGAGTCCGAGCTCCGCCGTTTACGTCTCAGCACACGAGCTGTGGGTGATGACGGAACTGCCGCCTGAAGAGTTCGGGCTGGTCGAAGTCCAGGACCTTCTGCGCATCATCCTTTGGACACACGCCGACAGCGCCCTAGAAGCAGCCCGGCAGCTCCTGTCACAAGGCTTTGACCGCGATCTCTGTTTTGTCTCGATGGAGGCCGAGAGTGGCGACTGGCTGTGCGAGCTGGTCGGTGATCTCTGCTCCGGCATCATTGTCGCCCTGGCTAGTGGGGGCGGCTACAGCGATGGCCGTCTCGGTCTCGGCGCCTACGCCCTCGCCAAACTGAAGAGATGGTGTCCGGAGTCGGCCTTGGATGGAGCGCTGGGTCTGCTGCAGCAAGTGCGCTGGGCTGACCTCCCGCCGTTCGAACGTAGGACTGTCATTTCGGCAGCACACGAAATCCATCGTCACCTGGGTTGGCTGTGGGGAGTATTTCCCGACCCATGGGCCTGCCTGAAGCTGGAAGCCAGCCCACTCGAGGGTGCCACGAACTCGGAAGGCATCGACGACACCAAGTTGCACGGCGGCACCGAAGGGGAGACCGATGAGGGCGGCACATGACGTCACGATGCTGGTCGACGGTCATGCTACTGCAAAGCGGAGACGACACCGATGATACGAGGCGCAGATGGGCTGGTCCGGTTTCGCGACGCGGCGGATGCCGTGAGATTCGTAGCTGAGGAGATCGGCACCGACGCCTCCCTCATCAACGCCGACCTTGACGCAGGGCTCCGACTCATCGTGGGCCTAGCGCAAGGGCTGCAGTACTGGTTGAGGCCGTGTCCCGCTGGCAAAGTCAATGCCTTTTGCCACGCGGTGCCGTTCCTGCAGGACGTCGATGTGGGCTTGTCCAAAGAGCTGGGCTTCCGCCTAACTAGCCCCGCGCGGGGGCTCATTCTACTCCAGGCCGACATCGTAAAGGTCTTTCTCCCAGTCGACGAAGAGAGCTATGCGGTCGGGCTCGTGATGGAGTGCTGATAGGAGGCGACATGGATCCAGTTCAGGCAGGGTTCTGGTGGCAACTGGCGTTCGGCATCCTGGCCGTGATCGTGATCGCCCACTACAGCCCCTTCTTTGGGATGGCTGCGGCGCTGGTGTTGTTCTGGTGGTACAGCCACTGGGGCTCGATGCTGTTCTGATCGCGTGGTAACTGGCGACTTGTAAGAGACCAAAACATGAACCATCAACTCAGCGAGCCACAGAAACCAATCCGCACAGGCAGCACTCTTCTGGACTCTATCCTCGCCTGCCTGCACGTCGACACCATGGTGCCAGCGGTGCAGTGCACGAAATCTGTGCAGACCTTTGCCATCGAGCAGTTGGGCCGCTATGGCTACCGCATGCGACCAGGACGCCGGCACCGCTGCCAAACGCATGGCGACTACTCCGTCATCCGCAGCCTCGATGCTGGTGAGGAAGGGTGTCTCTTCTGCATGGGCAAGTTCGGCCAGGTCTTCCGGGCTTGCGTCCTTTGGTCGACCGACGCCGCCAATCCGATCCACGTTCCGCTGTTGCGATGGCTCGGCCCGATGGATCCGTATTGGAGGGAGCGGTACATGGGGGATCGCGGAAGCGCCACGCACAATCTGGTCCAGTACTTCGAAGCCCCCGCTGTCGTCGCCCGCAGGGGCGGCACCGTTGCGGGCCCGTTGCAGATCTGTCTCGGGGACTACGTTGCGCTCGGATGCCACAGGCTGAAGCTCCCGTTCTGGGAGAAGAAGAATGTCCACACAAACTCTCTGACCCGCGAGACGCTCGAGGCGCTACGCAAGGCCGGCGCTGTGCCTCCTGCTCCGGAGCCGAGCGTCAAGGAAATGGTAGACGCTCTCGCCTTTTTCTTCCCGGCACGGCCTGCTGAGACAGAGGTAGAAGAACCGGCAGGCGTCGACCTTTCCGATGCGAAGAACCTGAACGACATCATCGGCAACGCTCCC
>PMZA01000546.1 GCA_003170595.1 Armatimonadota bacterium | reverse complement strand
ACCTCGCCGTGCTGGAAGGGATTCATCAGGCCGGCGTCGACGTTGATGTAGGGATCGATCTTGACGAGGGCAACGCGGTAGCCGCGGCTCTTGAGGAGACGGCCGAGGGAAGCGGTGGTAATGCCCTTGCCGATCGCAGACACAACGCCACCAGTCACGAAGACATACTTCATGGGCATTCTGGGTCTCTCCAGAATCAGAGTGGTACTGCCTCCGGTCGCCACAAACTCACCCGGTCGCCGGGCGGCCGCTTCATGCGATGAACTACAGATCTGGACTAAAGATCGTGGACCTCGACGCTTGCCGAAGGCTCGTCCTGCGGCGCCTCGGGTTCGACAGCCGCCGGGGCTTCGGGTTCCGCAGGAGCCGGCGCGCCAGCTTTCGCCGGGGCCGGTTTCTCGACCGGGGCCGGGATCTCTTCGTCGCCAGGCTCGGTCAGCGGCTCATCGTCCTCGATCTGAATCAGCTTGATCTCAGGCCTGGTACTCCGCCGCTTGATCTCCTCGATTTCCTGCTTGAGGCGCTCAAGGCGAGCGAGAATCTCGTCGATGCGCTGGCAATCCACGAGAACGTCCTTGTTGCGGACCTTGCCCAGCGTGTGGAGGGAGTAGACCTTGGCGCCGATGATCCCCAGAGCCTGCTGCTGGTCGCCGCGGAGCTTGCGGATCGCCCGGACGCGCTGGGTTATGGCGGCCTGCTCGTCAATCCACTCGCCCGCGACCTCGCTGTTTCGGCGGAGCCAACTTCCGAGATGGGTGAGGAAGTCGCGAAGGCCACGCTGCCAGTCGGACATGGTATCCCTCCACACGGGTATTTCGCGGCCGGGGGCCCACGACCTGCGGCTCCGGCGTCCGTGCCGACCCCACAGTATCAAGCGAGGCGGGCGCGGTCAAGGCGGGCCTCCCAAGCGCCCTATCCACCCTGCCGGGCGGCTTCACGCTGTGCTATAATCCGCCCCTACAGGCCCTTTGCTGGAAGGAGCCGCCCCCATGCCAGAATCGTCGGATGAGCGCAAACCGGTGGACCTCGGCCGCCTCGATATCGAAAAGCTGTGGAAGGAAGTCAACCGCGTCCTCCGCAGCGGGCCGGTCATGCGCAGCCTCTGGGATGCCTCCCTCAAGGCCGTCCCCCTCACGCTCGATGGCGAGACGCTCATTCTCGGCATGCCCGCGGCCGACATGCGCTTCGCCAGTTACATCGAGACCGCCGTCAACCGCGCGAAGCTCGTCGGAATCATCGAAAGCCTGATCGGCCGCCGCCTCGACCTTCGCGTGATCGAGGGGACGACGCCCGAGTCCTGGGAGCGCGTTCAGAAGCTGGACCATCTCGCCGCCGAGCGTGCGCAAGGCGTACAGGTGGCCAAGGACGCGCGCAAAGATTCCATCAGCTCGTGGGAGCAGCTCGGGCGCGAGATCATGGCGACCTTCACCGGCACCACTCTGCGCCGATACCCGTCGGTCATCGCGCAGATGCTGACGGAGACGCTGGCCCGCGTCTACCAAACGGATGTGGCCGCGCGGGCCGAAGATCCCGAGGGCCAGGCCTATCACGATCGCGAACTCAACCGCGCCTTCGATCGCCTCGCGACCTACTGCGACATGCCGGCGACCGTCATCGCACTCGAGTACCTTCACTACAAGAACAGCCGCGGCGAGACTGAGACCGGGGGCGCGGCATGAACGTTCTCTACCTGCGCGAGAATCCGACGTACGACGGCTCGCAGTTGCGGTCGCACTGGACCTACGACCATCTCGGCTGCCAGGGCGATGCGATCGTCTACTTCGTCGGGCCGGCTGAGGTCCAGCCGGAGGCGCTGGTCGATCTGGCGGACAAGCGGCAGGGCGACTTCATCCGCGCCGAGCGAATGCTGCACTTCCTCGTCGAGCACTTCGGCGTCGACCTGAGGAGCATGGTCCTGCGCCAGCGATTGCTCGTGTGCATCGCCGCCGATGTCCTGCGCGAGCGGACGACGAAGGTGGTGGAGCGGCGCGGCGATGACCTCTTCATCGACGACCGCAAGCTGTCGGTCTCGATCGCGACGGTGTCGCCGGTGTCCGGGCTCATCCATCTCGCGTTGAACGTCTCGCCCGAGGGCGCGCCGGTGCCGGCGATCGGGCTCGGCGAGCTTTCGATCGACGCCGTGCCGGTGGGCGAGGAGATCGCGCGACGCTATGCCGACGAGATGGGGCAGGTGACGCTCGCGTGCACGAAGGTGCGCTGGGTCACGTAGAAGCAGTTGCCCCGGTGTCGGAGATCTTCTGCTCGGTCCAGGGCGAGGGGCCGCTGGTGGGTGTGCCGCAAGTGTTCGTGCGGCTGAGGGGCTGCGACCTCGACTGCCTCTACTGCGATACCCCGGCGCCCGATCCCTACGCCCCCGCGCGACTGCAGGATCCTCGCGACCCGGAAGTGTGGACTGAGGCCGATAACCCGATGCCGTTGGTGGCGGCCGCGGCGCATATCCAGCTCTCGCGTTGCGCCCGACCTCCGGCCGCGCTGCATTCCTGCGCGCTGACCGGCGGTGAGCCGCTGCTGCACCTCGACTTCTGCCTGGCGCTGGGGGAGGTGCTGCAGAGCATCGGCCTGCCGCTGTACCTCGAGACCGCGGGGCATATGCCGGATGCTGTCGAAGCCGTGAGCCCGCTGGCGGCGTGGGTGTCGATGGATGTGAAGCTGCCGTCGACGATGGGGACGCCCGTTCCGATCGAGCGTTTCGCCGAGACGGCGCGACGCTGCCGGGCGGAGCTGATCGTGAAGGTCGTGCTCACCGCGCAGGTGGGGGAGAGGGAGCTGGATGATGCGCTGCGCGTGATGGCTGAGGCGCGGCACGATGCGACGCTCGTGCTTCAACCCGTGACGGCGATGCGAGGGCTGGAGCCGCCTGCCCCGGCGCGGCTCTTGCGCATGCTCGACCTCGCGGCGGCGCACTTCCACGATGTGCGGATGATCCCCCAATGCCACCGGCTGCTCCACCTGCCATGAACGGCATGCCCGACCTCTCCGACCCGCGCTACATCGGGATCACCACGACCATCCCCGTGGAGATCGTCCTCGCGGCGGGGCTCGTGCCGGTCGATCTCAACAACCTCTTCATCGCCGCGCCCAACGCCGCCGAGCTGGTGGCGCGCGCCGAGCTGGACGGCTATCCGCGGAGCGTGTGCGGCTGGATCCGTGGCCTCTACTCGACCGCGCTGGCGTGTGGCGTGCGGCGCGTGCTTGCGGTCACGCAGGGCGACTGCAGCCAGACCCACGCGATGATGGAGACCTGGGAGGCGCAGGGGATCGAGGTCGTGCCCTTCGCCTATCCCTACGACCGCGACGCCGAACTTCTCCGCGCGCAGATGACCCGCCTGGCCGAGCGGCTGGGGACGACGATGGAAGCGGCCGAGGACGTGAGGCGCGCGCTCGCGCCGGTGCGGAAGAACGTCGCGCGGATCGATGAACTCACGCGGACGCGCGGCTCGGTGACGGGCCTGGAGAACCACCTCTGGCAGGTGCAGTGCAGCGACTTCAACGGCGATCCCGAGCGCTTCGCGCGCGAAGTCGAGGCGTTCCTTGCCGAGGCCGAACAGCGCGCGCCCGGGCCGGAGATGCTGCGTATCGGCTATGCGGGCGTGCCGCCGATCATGCCCGACATCTACGGCTTCCTCGAAAATCGCGGCGCGCGCGTCGTGTTCAATGAAGTCCAGCGGCAGTTCACGATGGCCGACTCGCTCGACGTCGACCTCGTCGAGCAGTACCGCCGCTACACGTACCCGTACTCGGTTTTCGGGCGGCTGGAGGACATCGGGCGCAACCTCGAAGCGCGGCGGATCGAGGGGCTGATCCACTACGTGCAGAGCTTCTGCTTCCGGCAGATCGAGGACATGCTGGTCAAGCGATCGGTGACGACTCCGACGCTCACGCTTGAGGGTGACGCGCCGTCGCCTCTCGATGCGCGCAACCGCCTGCGGCTAGAGGCTTTCCTCGAGACGCTGCAAGCGAGGCGGAAAGTCAGGCGGTAGGGGCTGCGCGACTATCGGCACAAGAGAAACGAGGGCGACCCGATTGGGCCGCCCTCGTTGTTTTCGTAAGGGCAGAGGCTACTCGGCGAGAAGAACGCCGAAGCCGCCATCTCTGCGCCGGTAGACGAGGCCGACCTGCTGGGTCTCGCCGTCGCGGTACATGAAAAAATCGTGGCCCAGAAGCTCCATCTGCAGGACGGCCTCGTCGGAGGTCATGGATTCGAGGGAGACCGACTTGACGCGGCGGATCTCTAGCTCTTCCTCGCCCTCATCCGGAGCTTGCGCCTCAGAGACTTCCTGGGCGCGGCGGTGCCGGTCGCGGACGCGATCGCGGTAGCGCTCGAGCTGGCGCTCGATGGCCCCGAGAGCGCGGTCGAAGCTGGTCATTTCGTCGTCGGAGCGCTCTTCAGCCCTCAGGAGAAGGCCATCGGCGTCGACGGTGATTTCGACACTACGCCAGTTGCGCTGGCCGTTGATGACGACCTTGACGCCCTGGACCTTGTCGAAATGCTTGTGCAGCGCCTCAAGGCGCGGCTCCACATGGGAGCGAAATTCGCCGGTTATCTCGGCGTTTCTTGCATAGAAGTCAAGGCGCATGAAAACACGACCTCCAGGCTTGTCAGGGCGACGTGAAGGCCAGCCCGGTGGTTTGGACACCGGACTGGCCAAACTTGCTGCGGCGAAGAGCAGGGGCTAAGGCCGACTACCAGTCGCGGCTGCGGCTCTGACCGCCACCGCCACCGCCACCGCCACCGCCGGTCGGAGTTCCGCCGGGCTTTGTGACGTTGGACGCCTGGGGACCGCGGTCGCTCTGCACGACCTCGAATTCCACCTCGTCGCCCTCTTCGAGGGACTTGTAGCCTTCCATTTGGATGGCTGACCAGTGCACGAAGACGTCCCGCTGACCCGCAACTTCGATGAAGCCATACCCCTTGTCGGGGTTAAACCATTTAACTCTTCCTTGCTGACGCAATGCAAACTCCTCCTGCAACTGTCATTCCTGGACAATCCAGTGATGTAACGATAACCGAAACTCGTCAACCTGTCAACGGTTCTTTGACGAAGGGAAGATTAATGTCTCACGCCGTCGTTATCGACGATGCGGAGCTTTGCTCTTGCCGACACGCCACCGCAGCTACTTGGTAGCGCCGGGGGCGGGAGCAGTCGCTCCACCTGTCGCCGGCGGCGTCGCGGGCTGCTGAGCTTTCGCGGCTTCGAGGAGACGGCGCACGTCATCGTTGAGTCCGTTGAAGTCGAGCAGCGTCTCGACGTTCGCCGTGCGGCGCAGGTCGGCCATCATCTGCTGGGCGAGACGGCCGATCTGATCGCGGCGGAGGAGATCCTTGATCTTCGGCTGCATCTCTTCGAAGGGCGGCGTGCTCTCGGACTGGTAGCCATCGCGGCGCACAATCTCGAAGCCCTTCTTGCCCTTGACGACCGGCGCCATGTCGCCGTCCTTCTTCAGATCGAAGGCGGCCTTCTGGATCGGGTCCTCGCCGCGAACTATCCATCCCCACACGCCGCCGTTCTGCTGGCTGTAGGGATCGATGGAATACTTGCGGGCAGCATCGGCGAAAGTGATCTTGCCCTGCGCGATGTCCTGGCGGATGCGGTCGGCGTCTTCCTGCTTCTCCACCGCGATGTGGCTGATGAGCATGCGCTCGGGCATGCGGAACTTGTCGCGGTTGGCCTGATAGTACTTGCTCACATCGTCATCGGTGATCTTGACGTTGCCCTCGACCATCTTCTCGAGGAGGATCTCCATGCGCGCCTGCTGGAGCATTTCGCGAAGGCTGATGCGGCGCATGGCGCTCCAGTCCTGAAAGCCCATGCCGGTCTGAGCCTTCTGGGCTTCGATGGCGGCCTGGGTCTGGCTGGCGCGGTTGGTGATCTCAAGCTCGGTGACGGTTATCTTGCGCTTCGTGGCCTCCTGCTCGACGATCATTGCGTCGACTATCTGGCCGAGGGTGCCCCCGCCGAAGCGGGCGAGGCATTCTCGCTGGAGGTCGCCCACGGTGATGGGCTTGCCATCAACCTTCGCGGCCGGCGAGTCCGGCTTGAGATCCGCCGGCGGTGCGGCTACCGCGTAGGCAGCGATCAGAACTAGAACTGCGCAGGCTACGAAACGAGCTTTCATTTATCTTCCGCTCCCGGCGGCTGCAGGGGCTGCAACCGCAGTGTGAGTTTTGACCTGCAGCCACAAGGTATTGTCCTTGGTAAGCTGCGGGTAGGTGCCGACTTTCGCGGACAGCTTGCGCAGCCGTCCGGCAATCTCGCGGGCCGTGTCGGCCGGCGGGTAATCCGGGCCGAAGCGCGGTCCGTGGATCGTAACGGGCGTCGCCACGATATCCCATCCGCGGCTTTCATCATAGCGCAGGTCGAAGATCGACGACTGCATCTTCACGCCCTGCTGCTGGTCGAAGACGAAGTTGCCCATCGAGTAGAGGATCGGCGCGCCCTTGTAGGCGGCCAGGCCTTCGAGCACGTGCGGATGATGGCCCAGGATCAGACCGGCCCCGGCATCGATGGCTGCGCGGGCGACCTTACGCTGGCGCTCGCTGGGCACAGACTGATACTCCTCGCCCCAGTGAAAGGAGACGACGAGCAGATCGCACTGGCGCCGGGAGAGGGCGACTTCTCTCTTCAGGTTAGACAGGTCGGGACTGACCTTGTTCCATGCGCCGGAGTCGAAGCTGAGGTCGGTGTAGGCCATGAAACCGAGGACCATCCCGCCCGCTCGGACGTAGGCTGGCCACCACGAATGGACCTTGTCCCTGCGGCCGCCGGCGTACTTGATGCCGAAGCGGTCGAGGATATCGAGGGTGTCGAGGAAGCTGCGGGCGCCGCAGTTGAGAGTGTGGTTGTTGGCGACGGAGACGATGTTGAAGCCGCCGTCGGTGAGGACCCTGACCGTCGAGGGATCGGCGCGGAAGACGCAGTCGTGGGGCGCGTGGGCGCCGCGGCTGGAGAGCGGGCACTCGAGATTGCAGAAGCGGACGTCGGAGCGGCGAAGGTGATCGCGGACCTTCGCCAGGATGCTGTTCGTCCCGTTACGGGCGATGGCCGACCCGACGGCGCGGTCGAGCATGACATCACCGACGGCGCTCATGGTGAAGTGGCGCGACTGCGCGAAGGCGCTCCCAGTTAGGGCGATCGATGCTATAAGCAGCAGGCAGATTCGCGAGAGGCTAGTCGGGCGCGTCATAGTAAAGGTCCGGCACCCCATGGCCGTGGTCCTCCAGATCGTCAGTGAAGTAGATGCGAGCCAGGCACGGTCCGCCGCCGCTCTCGATGGCGACGACGAGATCGTTGGCGCCCGCTTTGAGAACGACCGCCGCGCGGCTGTCCTCGGGCTGATTGTAGGGCGGCGGTTCGTTGGGAAGTAAACTCTGTTTGCGGAGCACGAGTTCCCCATTGACCCACGCGCGCGCCTGGTGGGGCGTGGCGACCTGCAGAGCGAGGTTGCGGTCTCCCGTGCTCATGACGCTCGTGCGGAGCAGGGCGGTGCCCTCACCGGCCTCCAGAAGGGACGTGAGATCGACCTCGAAGCCCTCGGTCTCCCAGGGCAGCCACCTGCGCGGCTTCGGAGGATTCACAAGGTCGCCGCGCAGCTTGCCATGCGCCGCCACTTGCCAGCGCGGACGACGGACGAGGGCGACCTGCCACCGCTGGCCCTCGGCGCTAATCTCAAGCTTCGCGGTCGCGGGCATGTCGGCCGCGGCCGTGATGAGGACCTCGAAGGCTGAGTCGATGCGGCGGATCTCGGTCTGCCAACCCGGCGGGGCCTTCACGCCGACGCAGGTCGCGCCGACAACCATCAGCCTGCGTCGGCCGCCGGCGGAGATGGCCGGGCCGCCCATGTACCAGAGGCGCACGTGCGCGTCATCGGTGAGCCACACCTCGTCGCGGTGGCGCTCCCAGATGTAGAAGCACTGCGATGCGCGGCGGTGAAGCTCCTCGGGTTCGGCTGAGGCGCCCGGGCCATCCACGAGGACGGTCGTCTCGCCCAGGCGGCGGATGACCTCTTCGCCGAGGGCGCAGGTGCGGGCGGTCAACTCGCCGATGCCGGTCGGGGTCTCGAGATTGACGATGCCCCAGCCGACCTTGATCCCTGAGGTCGCTCGCGACCTCCCGGCGATGGGCTCGCGCCAGCGATGGGGGATGGCGTCGGCGCCGAGGACGATGCCGAGGATCGCCCCGAGAGTGGCAGCCGTGCAGTCGGTGTCCTGGCCGCAGTTGGTGGCCTTGAGGATCGCGTCGCCGAAGTCCTCGCCATAGAGCCAGCCGAGGATCGTGAAGCCAAGGTTCTGCGGCGCGTTGGTCATGTGCTGCTGGCCGAACTCGGCGAGGATGCGCTCGCGAGCATCGAGCCAATCGTAACCGCGGCGATGACTATCGCGGACCTGGCGGACGACGCCGTGCACCTTCGACCAGGGCGGGATTGCCGTGAGGCCGATGTCGAGGAGGGCGTCGCGATCGTCGATCACGAAGGCCGAACTCTCGACGGCGGCGAAGAACATCTCGCCCCACACGCCCTCGCCCCAGTGATCGCGGACGGCGTCGCGCCAGGCATACTCGCACGCGATCTGCGGGGCCGCCGGGGCGATGCAGGCCCACAGCTCGGAGCGGATGGGCGCGCCCATGCAGTCGCCGAACCAGTTGTCGTAGCTGCCCGTCAGCGGCGGGACGAGACCCCGGCGGGCGTTGAGCTGGGAGAAGCCATACTCGCACCAGGGGTAGATGTCGTGGTCGAGCCACTCCTGGCTGAGCTGCTTGGCCGTCACCTCGACGCCGTGCTCCTCGAGGGCGTGGAGCGAGACGAGCTGGAGGTCGAGGTCGTCGTTGAAGGCGGGCTCAGTCGGGATCGGGTCGTAGAAGGTCAAGCTCAGCGGCCCGGGCTGACCCTCGTAGGGGCCTCCCAGCGTTCCGCCGATGCTCTTGCCGAGCCAGCAGCCATAGACCTTGCTGCGATAGGTGTCGCGGCCCAGCTTGCTCATGAGAGAAGCTCCGTGGACTACCCGACCAGACGGCGGGCGCACTCGTTGGCTTTGGCGATGATCTCGACCTCGTCGAGATGGAAGAGTTCGCGATCCCGCATGACGACCTCGCCCTCGATGATGACATCGCGCACGTCGGCCGCGCGGGCGGAGTAGACGAGGTGGCTGAGGACGCTGTGATGAGGCTGGAGATGCGGGCTCTGCAGATCGACGACAATGACATCGGCGCGCAGGCCGGGCGTGAGCGTGCCGACCTGACCCGCCAGGCCGAGGGTCGCCGCGGCGCCACGGGTCGCCATCGCCAGCGCGTCGGCGGCATGGACGACCTCGGGGTTGCCGGTGCGAGCCTTCTCGAGCAGGGCACCGAGCTTCATTTCCTGGAACATGTCGAGGTTGTTATTGGACGCCGCGCCGTCGGTGCCGAAGCCGAGGCACGCGCCCGCCGACATCAGGTTGGACGTGCGGGCGAAGCCGCTGGCGAGCTTCAGGTTGCTGGTGGGGCAGAGGACGACGCCCGCCTGGCGCTTGGCGAGGAGGGTGATGTCGGCGTCGGAGAGGTGGACGCAGTGGACGACCTCGGAGGGGACCTCGAGGAAGCCGAGGCTCTCGAGATGGGCGACCGGCGTCTCGCCATGCTCGGCGATGCAGTCGGCGACTTCCTTCTCGGTCTCCGAGAGATGGATGTGGAGGCGGACGCCCAGGTTGGCCGCGGCCTCGGCCGTCTTGACCAGGAGCGGGTCGGGGCAGGTGTAGATCGCGTGAGGCGCGAGCATGGGGATGAGGCGCGGATGGGCCTTGCGCTTCATCTCGCAGGTGAACTCGATCGCGCGGCGGAGGTCGTCCTCGGCGGTCGGGAGGATGCCCAGGAGTACGCCCGAGACAGCCCCGCGGATGCCGCTCTCGATGACTGCGTCGGCGACGGCGGAGAAGTAGTGGTACATGTCGCTGAAGGTGGTGACGCCGCCGCGAATCATCTCGGCGATGCCGAGCATGGCGCCCCAGTAAACGTCCTCGGGGCGCAGCTTCATCTCAGCGGGCCAGATCTTCTTTTCGAGCCACGGCTGGAGGGCCATGTCATCCGCGTAGCCGCGCAGTAGGGTCATGGAGACGTGCGTATGGGCGTTCACGAGGCCGGGCATGACGGCGCAGCCGCGGCAGTCGATAACCTCATCGTCAGGGTCGACCGGCGCCTGCGAAGCCGGGCCGACGAAGGCGATATTCGCGCCGTCGATGACCACCGTGCCGTCCTCGATCACGGCGCTTTTCGGTTCGAGGGGAAGAATCGTGCCATGCTCAAGGCGTAGGCGTGCCATGGCCACCTCCAGGCTGGGAAAGGAAACGTGGCCATTATAGCAGGATTGACGGGGGCGGGCTCTGGGCATACTTTTGACGGTTGCGGGCTGCTAGTGTAAACTATCAGCTCGGTTGTGCGGTGGAGGAGGTTAGCCCCCATGCCCATCTACGCCTATCGATGCAAGAAGTGCGGTCACGACTTTGATCTGCGACAAGCTTTCGGCGCGGCGGCGCCCGATGCGTGCCCCTGCGAAGGGTGCGACGGGGTCGTTGTGAAGGTGTTCACGCCGCCGGCCATCATCTTCCGCGGCTCGGGCTTTCATGTAAATGACTACGGACGCGGCAACAAGGACAAGAGCAAGACCAGCGCCCCCACCAGCAAACCTGCAACAGAGACTGTCACCGCCTCATCGAAAGAAGAGTAGCAGCAACGCGTCCGCGGCACTGCCCCGACCTTCATCGGCCGGGGCAGTTTTCTTTTTGGGGGGAGAAGAATCTGCAACCCGCCGCCCCCCAAGGCCCGTTAGCAGAAGGGCTCGACATCGATACTCGACGGCGGCCCAAAGGTTGTCATCCTGAGGAAGCGGCACTCGTCTGCCGCGACGAAGGATCTCCTTTTGTCCAAGACGAATAGCGATGGCTGCGCGATCCAACAAGCCAAAAGGAGATCCTTCGCAGGCGACGCATGCGGTCGCCTACTCAGGATGACAAGCTCGGCGGTCGGCCGATAGGGGCAGGCAGTGGCCCATCTCGTGAAGGTCCACCACGACACGGCGATGGAGGAGGGCCTCTGCTGTTTTCCTGACCCGGCAGAGCCGATCCCGGCCAACTAGACGCTCTCTCACGCCCCCGACCGTGTTGCGGCATCCTCGCCCGGATGGTACTAATAAACGACCTTGCTTAGACCTCTTTGCCCCTCGATTCTCATCGGAACCGGCACCTATGGCCAGGAGATAGCGGAAGCGCTCGGCAACATCGGCGCTCACGTCCTGGCCAAGGGCGCGGCCTCACGGCTGGCGACGATGCTGACGGAGCACTCGCCGGCGCTGGTGGTGCTCGACGGCACATCGTCGGTGGCTGACTTCGCGCCGGCCTGCCGGACGCTGGCGCAGATCCAGCGCCCCGCCCGTCCGATGACCCTGGCGGTTGTCACCGCGCGGATGATCGCCTCGATGGATCCCTCTATGGCGATCGACGACATGCTCGTGTGGCCCGCGCCGGCCGAGGAGATGGAACTGAGGGTGGCGAGGGTGCGGTGGCACAAGCTCGGGTTGTCGCGCGAGGGGCTGATCCGCACGGGCGGGTTGGTAGTGGACATCCGGCGCCACCAGGTCGTCGCGGACGGGACGGAGATCGATCTCACCGTGCGCGAGTATGAACTGCTGCGCGCTCTGGTCGAGGCGAAGGGGAGGCTCCTCACGCGCGAGCACCTGCTCGAGAGCGTGTGGGGCGAGGACTACCTCGGCGGCGCGCGGACGGTGGACATCCACATCCGGCGGCTCCGCGCGAAGATCCCCGAGCTGTCCGACCGCATCAGCACGGTGCGCGGCTATGGCTACCGGCTCGCCGAGCCGGACGAGTGAGGATGGGGGGTTTCTGGTAGTATCCCCGGCAGGACTCATGCACGCGCACACGAAACAGTCCCGAAACAATTCGGGGTTATTCTAGCGCCAGCGGATTTCCCCTAGGAGGATTGTTCAATGAGTGACACTGACAAGGCTTACGTTTTGGAGCAGGCCAAGAGGAACGGAGTGAAGTTCATTCGACTTTGGTTCACGGACATCCTGGGCATTCTCAAGGGCTTCGCGATCACCATCGAAGAACTGGAGAAGGCAATGGATGAGGGGATGGGCTTCGACGGCAGCTCGATTGAGGGCTACGCCCGCATCGACGAGTCCGACATGATCTGCCTGCCTGATCCGACCACTTTCGTGATGCTGCCCTGGCGTCCGAAGGAAGAGGCAGCGGTCGCAAGGATGTTCTGCGACGTCAAGCAGCCCGGTGGCGCGCCCTACACGTCGGACCCGCGGTACGTGCTCAAGCAGCAGCTCGAGCGCGTCGCGAAGCTGGGCTACACGTACTACGTCGGGCCGGAGCTTGAGTACTTCTACTTCAAGAACTCCGAGGGCACGGAAGTCCTGGACAAGGGCGGTTACTTCGACCTGACCCCGCGCGACGAAGCCGTCGACCTCAGGCGCGAAACCGTACTGATGCTCGAAGAGATGGGCATTCACGTCGAGTACAGCCACCACGAGGTCGCCCCGAGCCAGCACGAGATCGACCTGCACTATGCCGACGCCCTGACCATGGCCGACTGGACCATGACCCACCGGCTGACCGTCAAGGAAGTCGCTATCCGCAACGGCTGCTACGCGACCTTCATGCCCAAGCCGATCTTCGGCGAGAACGGCAGTGGGATGCACACGCACATGTCGCTGTTCAAGGGCGACACCAACGCGTTCTTCGATGCGGGCGACCCGCACCACCTCTCGGACATGGCCAGGGCCTTCATCGCCGGCCTCATCCGCCACGGGCGCGAAATCACGCTGGTCACGAACCAGTGGGTCAACTCCTACAAGCGACTGGTCCCGGGCTACGAGGCTCCGGTCTACCTGAGCTGGGCGCTGCGCAATCGCTCCGACCTCATCCGGGTGCCTGTGTACCAGCCCGGCAAGGAGCGCGCCACGCGCGTCGAGTACCGCGCGCCCGACCCGGCGTGCAACCCCTACCTTGCCTTCGCGGTCATGCTCGCCGCTGGCATGGAAGGCGTGGAGAAGGGCTACGAGTGCCCGCCTCCGGTTGAGGAGAACGTGTACAAGATGGGCGAGGAGCGGCGCCTGAAGCTCGGCATCGAGATGCTCCCCGGCAGCCTCGATGAAGCGATCGAGTGCACCGCCAAGAGCGACCTGGTCCGCGAGACCCTGGGCGACGAAGTCTTCGAGAAGCTTCTCGAGAACAAGCGCCACGAGTGGGACGAGTACCGCACGCAGGTAACCGGTTGGGAGCTTGATAAGTACCTGCCCCTACTATAGACCGCAGCGCCTCCTAACCGCTGGAACGGGGGCCCTCTTCGGAGGGCCTCTGTTCTTTGTGGGGATGCCGCGAAACGAAAAGAGGCCCAGCCCGCAAGGGGCTGGGCCTCTTCGATTCCGGGCTATCGCTTGCCTAAGCCGTCTTGGCCGCAGCCGTTACGAGGCAAGCGAAGCTGTCGGCCTTGAGCGCTGCCCCGCCGACCAAGCCACCGTCGATCTCCGGCTGAACCATGAGGCCGTCGACATTGTCGGGCTTCATGGAGCCGCCATAGAGGATGCGGATGTTCTGGGCCCCGCAGCAGACGCGCTCGGCCAGGACGCCGCGGATCATGCCGCAAACGCGGTTGGCCTCGTCGGCCTCACAGACCTCGCCCGTGCCGATCGCCCAGACGGGCTCGTAGGCGAAGACGCAAGCGCCGATCTGCTCCTCGGTCATCTCGGCCATGGCCGCGAGGATCTGCCCGCGGACGATGGTGTCGGTGGTTCCGGCGTGGCGCTCATCGATCGTCTCGCCGCAGCAGATGATCGGAGTCAGGCCGCCGGCGAGGGCGGCGCGAGCCTTCCAGTTGACGCTCACGTCGTTGTCCATGAAGACGGCGTGAAGCTCCTCGGGCCAGTCCTTCGGCCAGACGCCGAAGCGACCGCGTCGCTCGGAGTGGCCGACGATCACGTACTTGCAGCCCACCGCGACGAGCATGGGCGTGGAGACTTCGCCGGTGTAGGCGCCCTCGTCGATCCACATTACGTCCTGAGCGCCTGCCGAGACCTTCGATCCATCGGTCATCTTGGCGACGGCGCAGAGGTCGACGAAGGGGGCGCAGAGGACGATGTCCACGGCCTCCTCGGCGCCTACCAGCGCGACGATTTCCTGCGCCAGAGCGCGGGCCTCGTCGCGGTTCTTGTACATCTTCCAGTTGCCGGCCATCATCGGTTTTCGCATTGTTCTCACTCCTAGTTTTCCGGGTTAAGTGCATCGATGCCGGGCAGGCTGCCGAACTCGATGAACTCGAGACTCGCACCGCCTCCGGTGGAAATGTGGTCGATCCTGTCAGCTACGCCCGCCTGCTCGACGGCAGCGATGGAGTCGCCCCCGCCGACGACGGTGTAGCCGGCGCAATCCGCGACCGCGTGGGCCACGGCGAAGGTGCCCATGTCATAGGGCGGGACCTCGAAGAGGCCCATGGGGCCATTCCAGAACACGGCCTTGGCGGCCAGGACCTCGGCGCAGAACGTCGCCGCGGTACAGGCGCCGATGTCCACCGCGCTCCAGCCGGGGCGCATCATCGTGACCGGGACGGCCTTGATCTGCCTGCCCGAACCCCATCGGAAGCGCATCACGCAGTCGGTAGGGAGGAGCATGCGGGAAAGGTCGACCGCCGGGTCGTCGATGAGTTCACGGGCGGCGGCGAGGCTCTCAGGGGTCGAGAGCGAGGCGCCGATGTCATAGCCGCGTGCCTTGAAAAACGCCCACGCCATCGCGCCGCCGACGAGGACCTTCTCGCAGCGGGCGAGGAGGGCGCGAAGGACGCCGATCTTGTCGTCCACCTTCGCGCCGCCGAGGAGGGCGACGAAGCCCTGCTGCGGCTGGCTCATGAGCTTGTGCAGCGCGGCGACTTCCTTCTCCATGAGCAGGCCCGCGACGGCCGGCTTGAGGATCGCGGCGACGTCGTAGACCGAGGCATGCTTGCGATGGCTCGAGCCGAAGGCGTCGTTGACGTAGGCCTCGAAGGGCGCGGCCAACTGGGCGGCAAACTTCGCGCGGGCGGCCTCGTCCTTGCTCTCCTCTTCAGCGTGGAAGCGCGTGTTCTCGAGGAGGAGGACATCGCCGGGCCTGGCGGCGGCGACGGCGGCGGCGACAGTATCGCCCACGCAGTCGTCGAGAAAGGTGACGGGTTTGCCCAGAAGCTCGGACAGCCGGGCGGCGCAGGGCTTGAGGCTCTGGGCCGGATCGACCTTGCCCTTGGGCCGGCCGAAGTGTGAGCAGAGGGCGAGGACGGTGCCCGAGAGCGCCTGGATGGTCGGCAGCGCCGCCTGGATGCGCGTGTCGTCAGTGATGACGCCGCCCTTGATGGGCACGTTGAAATCGACGCGGCAGAGGACCTTCTTCCCGGCGAGATCAACGTCGCCGATGGTGAGCCTACCCATGACCGGCATGGTGACTTCCTCCCTGACCTTCGACAGTTGCGGGGCGAGCGCTGGGCTCCCCCGGACGGCAATCGGGGCGGACAACGTGATGTCGTCCGCCCCGGGTTGGTGCAATGGTTGTAAGCCTGAGAGGGGCGGTTAGATGCCGCGGGCGGCCATGTAGGTGAGCAGGTCGGCCATGCGGTTCGAGTAACCCCACTCGTTGTCGTACCAGGCGAGGACCTTGATCATGTTGCCGCTGACCATGGTCCAGGCCGGGACGAAGATCGACGACGCCGGGCACTCGACGATGTCGGCGGTCACGATGGCGTCCTCCTCGTAGTCGAGGTAGGGAGCCAGCGGGCCCTCGGAAGCGGCCTTGGCGAAGGCGGCGTTGACCTCGGCCTTGTCCTTCGGCGCCTTGGCGAGGCTGCAGACCAGGTCCACGACGGAGCCCGTCGGGGTGGGGATGCGGATGGAGATACCGTTCATCCTGTCCTTGAGGGCCGGGATGATGAGGTGAATGGCCTTGGCCGCGCCGGTGGTCGTCGGGATGGCGGAGAGGGCTGCGGCGCGGGCGCGGTACGCGTCGGAGTGCGGAAGGTCGAGGAGCCGCTGGTCGTTGGTGTAGCTGTGGATCGTGGTCATGAAGCCCTGCTCGATCCCGTAGGTGTCGTTGAGGACCTTGCAGATCGGGGCGAGGCAGTTGGTGGTGCAGGAGGCGTTGGAGACGATCTTGTCGGTGGCCGGATCGTAGTCGCCCTCATTGACGCCGAGGACGATCGTGCGGCAGTCACCCTTGGCCGGAGCCGAGAGGATGACGCGCTTGGCGCCGGCTTCGAGGTGCATGGCGGCCTTGGTGACGTCGGTGAAGAGGCCGGTGGATTCGAGAACGAAGTCCACGCCGAGGTCGGCCCAGGGAAGCTCGGCCGGGTTGCGGACGGCCAGGCTCTTGACGGTGATGGTGCCGGCGGCGTCGCTGATGACGAGGGCGTCATCGCGGGCCTCGACGGTGCCGGGGAAGCGGCGGTAGATGCTGTCGTACTTGAGCAAATGCGCGAGCATGGCGTCGTCGGTCAGATCGTTAACCGCGACAACCTCGATGTCTCCGGCGTACCGCTGCCGGATGACCTTGAAGACCTGCCTGCCGATGCGGCCGAAGCCGTTGATGCCAAGACGCAAGGCCATGTGAAACGCCTCCCTATTGGGTTTTGATTACTCGCCCCGTCTCGCGCACGTTAGATGGCGACGGCGAGCTCGTGTTCCGCGAGGCCGAGGAGCGTGCGGGACAGCTTGCTTGGATCATGCCGCGCCCAGTTGTCTCGCGAGATGAGATTGCGCCGGATTGGCACATAGCCCATCTTCGCGATGCGCTGGACGTCGGGTTTGACGAACTGGGCCCCCTCGGCCAGATAGCGGTGCATGACACTCTGATCGGGTCGTCCGTCATTGACCACAATAAACTCAAAGACCGGCTCGCCTAAGTGGCGCTCAATGGCGGCGAGGTGATCCGAGGCGGTGAAGCCGTCGGTCTCGCCGGGTTGGGTCATCACGTTGCAGACATAGGCGCGGACCGCCGAGGTCTCTCGCAAAGCCCTCGCCAGGTCCGGGACAAGGAGGTTGGGGATAATGCTCGTGTAGAGGCTGCCCGGGCCGATGACGACAAGCTGGGCCTCGTAGATGGCCTCCACGGCTTCGGGAAGAGCGACGGGAGTCTCGGGGTCGAGGTAGACGCGGCTGACATTGCCCGCAGTGCTGACCGCCGTCTCGCCGCGGACGTGAGTGCCGTCGGCAAGCTCGGCGCAGAGGGTGACGTGGGTGAGAGTCGGCGGGAAGACCCGGCCGCGGATGGCCAGGATCTCATGCATCTGGCGGACGGCCTCGTCGAAGTCGCCGGTGATCTCCGTGAGGGCAGCGATGAGGAGATTGCCGAGGCTGTGGCCGCTTAGTTCGCCGGACTGGTCGGCGAAGCGGTACTGGAGCAGCCGCGACATCAGGTCCTCGGCATCCGCGAGGGCGGCGAGGCAGTTGCGGATATCCCCCGGAGGCAAGACGCCGAGGTCGTCGCGGAGACGGCCAGAACTGCCGCCGTCATCGGAGACGGCGACGATGGCCGCCAGGTTGCTGGATGCGTACTTGAGACCGCGGAGCATGGTGGACAGGCCGGTCCCGCCGCCAAGGACGAGGACCTTGAGGCCGCTGTCGCGCCGGCGCTGACGCCAGACGACATCGGCGAGCTTGTCCTCGGAGTGAGGCTTGATCGCCGAGGCGATGGACCGGACCAACCCGCGCACGCCCGCGATGATGAAGGCGACGCCGGAAACACTTGCCAAGGTGCCCCAGAAGGACGCGGCCCAGGGCCCACCTACGCGGGCCGCGAGTTCGTACGCGAAAAGGTTCGCTACAAGTAGTGTCCCCAGGCTGGCAAGCGCAAGGCCAAGGATGATTAGGGCGGCCCAACGCTTGATGCGCATGCCCGGGTACAGCCAGCGGAGAAAGCGCCGCAGATTCCTCACTCGACCAATCCTCTCTGACTGTGGGCCCTGAAGGAACGGCTATTATAGACGCGCCCGCCGAGGCGAGTCAAACGACGGCGCGGCGGCGAGAGTGCTCAGTTGACTCAGGATAGGATTGCCATCGCGAGGGCGCCTGGTGGAAGGGTTTGCGGAGGGGCCGAATCAG
>PMZA01000101.1 GCA_003170595.1 Armatimonadota bacterium | reverse complement strand
GAACGTGTCATGACCGTTTTCGCTCATCGCCAGCCCGACCGCGTCCCCATCTGGTGCGGCGCGTAAGACGAGCCCTGACCGATTGCAGGGGTGGTCTTCCTCGCAGGCTGACCGACGACCAGGGAGCCGTGCCATGAGTGATGAGCAAGCTATCGTTCCCGTTGAGCGCGTCGAGCAGCGGATCGTGGTAATCCGAGGCGAGAGGGTCATGCTCGACCACGACCTGGCCGAGCTTTACGGGGTTGAAGCAAAGGTACTCAACCAGGCAGTACGGCGCAACGCCTCCCGGTTCCCAGGGGATTTCATGTTTCAACTCACCGACGCGGAGTTCGCAGAATGTTTGAGGTCACAGATTGTGACCTCAAACGCCGGCCGGGGCGGGCGCCGAAGGCCACCGTACGCCTTCACCGAGCAGGGCGTCGCCATGCTCTCCAGCGTGCTCCGCAGCCCTAGGGCGATCCTCGTCAACATCGAGATCATGCGGGCCTTCGTGCGATTGCGACAGTTGATGTCCTCGCACAAGGATCTCCTTCGACGGCTTGACCAGTTGGAGAAGAAGTACGACGACCAGTTCTCCGTCGTCTTCAAGGCGCTCCGCGAACTCATGCGCCCTGCTGACAAGCCGAAGGGGAAGGTCGGGTTTCTGCCACCGAAGAAGTAGGCACCGTAGTGTGCAAGGAGGATCGTCGCAGTGACTTCACGCGAACGTGTCATGACCGTTTTCGCCCATCATCAGCCCGACCGCGTCCCCATCTGGTGCGGGGCGTCCGAGGAATTCTGGGCTAAGTCCAAGCGCGAGCTATCCCTCGACGATGAGGGCCTCCGCCTCCGCTTCGGCGACGACTTCCGCCGCGTGCGCGAGGTCTTCCTCGGCCGCGACAACCTCACCCTCCCAGGCTCACACCGCGCCGGCCCCTTCGGCATCGAGCGGCAGGGCATCGGCTACGGCCAGCCCATGAGCCATCCCCTCGCCGGCGCCACTGCGACCGGTACGGGCGCCACTGCGACCTATACGGTCGCTACCCTCGCCCAGGTCCACGACTTCCCCTGGCCGACGCAGGATTGCATGGACATCTCCCACATCCGCGCCGAGGCCGCCTCGTGGGGCGGGCAATACGCCATCCTCGGCGGCGCGTGGTCGCCCTTCTTCCACGACGCCATCGATCTCCTCGGCATGGAGGGCCTCATGCTGATGATGTACGACGCGCCCGAGGTCGTGGACGCGGTGATGGGGCACCTCGTCGACTTCTACGCGGAGACCAGCGTGCGCATCTTCGACGCCGCGGCCGACGTCATCGACATCTTCTTCATGGGCAACGACTACGGCAGCATGATCGGCCCCATCGTCAGCGAGCCCCAGTTCCGCCGCTTCATCCTCCCCCACCAGGAGCGCCTCATCCGCCTCGGCCACGACTACGGGCTCAAGACGATGCTCCACTGCTGCGGGGGGATCGCCGAGCTGATCCCCGACATGCTCGAGGCCGGCCTCGACGCCATCCACGCGGTGCAGCCGGTCTGCCGGGGCATGGACCTGCGGGAGCTGAAGGCGAAGTACGGCGACCGCCTGGTGTTCAACGGAGCGATCGATTCCCAGCACGTGCTCATCGAGGGCAGCGCCGACTACGTGCGGGCGGAGACGCGCGAGGTGCTCGACATCATGATGCCCGGCGGCGGGTATATCGCGGGCGCCAGCCACGACACGATCCTCGAGGAGACGCCCGTCGAGAACGTCCTGGCGATGTTCGACACCGTGATGGAGTACGGCGTCTACCGCTGAGCCGGGGCCTAGCGCCTCTTGCCCGCCCACTCGACGCAGTTGGTCAGCAGCCGCCTGACCTCGGGCTGGAAGAAGATCGGGTACGTCTCATGGCCCGGGCGGAAGTAGAACACGCGCCCCTTTCCGATCGTGAAGCAGCAGCCCGACCGGAACCACTCGCCCGTGTCCCACCGCCCCTCGAAAACGACCTCCTCGGGCTCGGGGATGTCGAAGGGCTCGAAGAAGATCTCGGTCTGCGGGATGTCGAAGTCCTTCATCCCTTCCGCGATGGGATGCTCCGGCGCGGTGAAGTGGATGTGCTCGGTCGTGGCATCATCGCGCCAGCCCGAGTGCCATCCAGTTGTGCCCATGAGCGCGGCGAAAACCGTCGAGATCAGCGACGAGTGCAGCGCGACGAAGCCCATCCCCTGCTCGGTGACGTGGCTGACGATCCGCGCAACGAGGTCGTCGTGAATCTCGCTGCCGTGGACGTGGCTGAACCACACGACGACATCGGCCCAGGCGAGGCTCTCCTCGCTGAGGCCCTGCTCGGGCATGGTGATATCGGCGAGGCGGCAGTCGACGTCGCTGTGTTCCCTCAGCGCCTCGCACACCGCCGCATGGATGCCCGCGGGGTAGACCCCCGCGGGCTCCGTGAGTTCAGACCAGGAAAGGACCTTGAGCCGGTCCATGGGCGCCGCCTACCGCCGGTTGCCGGCCCACTCGACCGCGTTGGCGACGATGCGCTTGACCTCAGCCTGGAAGAAGATCGGCAGGGTCTCGTGGCCCGGGCGGAAGTAGAAGATGCGGCCCTTGCCCTTCGTGAAGGTGCAGCCCGAGCGGAACCATTCGCCCAGGTCCCAGCGCCCCTCGAAGATGACGCAATCGGGCTCGGGGACGTCGAAGGGCTCGGCGTACATCTCGGTCTTGGGGATGACGAAGTCGGTCACACCCTCCGCGATGGGATGGTCGGGCGCCTTGACGGTGATGTACTCGGGCATGTCATCTTCCCGCCAGCCACCGAGGTCGCAGGAGGTGCCCATGAGCGCCTTGAAGGGCTTGGAGTGATGCGCCGAGTGCAGCGGGACGAAGCCCATGCCTCGCTCCTTGACGTGCTTGACGACGCGATCGACGTAGACCTGCTCGACATCGCCGTGTCGGGCATGGCCCCACCAGGTGAGGACGTCGGCCCAGCCGAGGTTCTCCTCGCTGAGGCCCTGCTCGGGCATGTTGATATCGGCCAGGCGGCACTCGACCTCGCTAAGCTCGGTCAGCCCGGCGCAGACGGCGCCGTTGATGCCTTCGGGATAGACTGCCTTCGGCTCGGAAAGCTCGGACCAGCACAGGACTTTCAGCTTGCTCATTGCCATCGCTCCCCACAGTGAATTGTCGGATCGGACAAGCCCGGAACCTGTCCTCCTTCTTCAACCGAACCCCCGTCCCTCCTCGCGGATCCTTGGGACGGGCTTGGCTTGAGGAGGGGCCGCATCCGATTGAGCACGCTGTGCGTGCTCGATCGAATCCGGCCCGCTTTCACGCAGGTCCCCGCCCCCTCGCGCCGAACCTCCGCCTCGTTGCGCAGATTGCCCCGCGAGGTGAAGTCGATGAAACGCGTAGTCATCACCGGTGAACGCCAGGCTGAGCTTGTTGACGCTCCGGACCCGAAGGCCAAAGAGAATTGGGTGGTGGTCAAGATCCACGCCATCCCCATGTGCACCGAATACAAGGCCTGGGTCGGCGGCTGGAAGATAGATTTCCTCGGCCACGAGGCCGCGGGCGAAGTCGTCGAGGTCGCCCAGCCCGGCTGCGTCAAGGTCGGCGACCGCGTCGTCGCCCAGTGCTCGATGGCCTGCGGCAAGTGCCGCCACTGCGTGGGCGGCGACTACATTCACTGCCAGGACGCGCCCGACTTCGCCGCGATCCACGGCAGCCCCGAGGGGACGGCGACCATGGCCCAGTACCTGCTCAAGCAGGACTGGCTCCTCTCGCCGATCCCCGACGGCGTCTCCTACGAGAAGGCCGGCCTCTCCCTCTGCGGGCTGGGGCCGAGCTTCGGCGCCTTCGACATGATGAACGTCAACGCCTTCGACACCGTGCTCATCACCGGTCTCGGACCAGTCGGCCTGGGCGGCGTGGTGAATGCTCGCTTCCGCGGCGCAAGGGTCATCGCCGTCGATTCTGTGCCCTATCGCGCCGATCTGGCGAAGCGCATGGGCGCCGAGGCGGTCATAGATCCGCGCAGTGAGACGGCGCTGCAGGACATCCTTTCCCTCACCTGCGGCGGTCGCGGCGTGGACAAGGCTCTCGATTGCTCGGGCGCCGTCGCCGCCGAGCGCCTCTGCATCGACGCGCTGCGCCGCAAGGGGAAGGTCGCCTACGTGGGCGAGTGTGCCGAGGGGCCGGCTATCAAGGTCAGCGAGGACATGATCCGCAAGGGCATCTGGGTGATCGGGTCGTGGCACTACAACCTGAGCCTCTACCGGCCGATCATGAAGGTCATCCAGGAGTCGCCGGTGATCGACCTTCTGATCAGCCACAGGTTTCCGATGAGCGATATCCAGGAGGCCTTCGAGGTCTCGTCGTCGCACGACACAGCCAAGATCATCCTCGATCCCTGGGCGTAGCTGTGGCCCTTTGCTTGCTGTAGGGCGGGG
>PMZA01000532.1 GCA_003170595.1 Armatimonadota bacterium | reverse complement strand
GCCCCGCCTTCTCCAACAGCACCAGCCTCGCCAGCGCATAACCATTGCTGTGCAGCCCGCTCGACGCCAGCCCCACCACGACGTCGCCCTCCGTTATCTCCGCGCCCGTGATGATCTCATCGCGCTCGACGCACCCCACCGCGAACCCGGCGAGGTCATAGTCGCCCTCGGCGTACAAGCCCGGCAACTCAGCCGTCTCCCCGCCCAGCAGCGCGTACCCGGCCATCTTGCACGCCTTCGCGACGCCCCCGACGATATCGGCGATCTGCTCGGGGATGAGCTTCCACGTCCCGATGTAGTCGAGGAAGAACATGGGCCGCGCGCCGCCGCAGACGATGTCATCGACGCACATGGCGACGACATCCTGGCCGATGGTGTCATGCTTATTCATGGCGATGGCGATCTTGATCTTCGACCCGACGCTATCGGTGCCGGAGACGAGGACGGGATCGCGCCAGCCCTTCCCGAGGGCGAAGAGCCCGCCGAACTCGGCGAGGCCGCTGAGTACGCGGTCGGAATGTGTGGACCGGACGGCAGCCTTCATCAACTCGACGCTGCGATCCGCGGCATCGATATCGACCCCTGCCTCTCTGTACGTCGCCCCTTCATCCATCTTCGCCATTCCTCCTACTCCAACTTATCGCCGAACCGTACTCGCTGCCTTCCAGGCCGCAGCGGCGGACCGCAGGTCCGCCCGGTGGTGGCGCGCTGTGGTTACTTCCGCTCGCGCTTACTCTGCGTCCTGGGCCACGCCCGCCAGACTCCCATCGCGAAGAACCCAAGAACGCCCCACAGAAGCGTGAAGTGCACCTCGTGCCACGAGCCCGGTCCACTGATGAGATCGACCAGGAGCCAGAGGGCTTGTATGAGCACAACCGCCAGCACAGCCTTCCACAGCGTGACTCGCCGTTTTCTGCCCGGCACCGGCAACAGCGTCCCCGCGCCCAATCCGACTGCGAAACACACCGCCATCGCTGCCACGAGCAGCCCACGCCCCGCCTCAAGGCCCCGCAACCATGCCACGGTGGCCGCCAGCGTCGCGATGATGAACACCACGGCGAGCGCCTTCGGATACCAACCCGGCATCGGGCCTTTCAACGCCTCGCTCTCACTCAACCTCCACCGCCTCACCCGTCTCGATCGCCTTACTCCCCGCGCACAGGACCCGGAGCACCTTCACCATCTGTCCAATCCCCACCTTCGGCCCCTCGCCTTCCCTGAATCGCCTTACCACATCTCGCGTGTACAGGCGATAGCTCTCATCCTCGACCGGCCCATCGACGACCTCGGCCCGCCCATCCCGCCACGCGATCGTCCCAACGTCCCCGGGCCCGGAGTAGTGCAGCTTATCCGTCGACAGCGTCACCTGCCGCTCGTAGCCCTTCTCCAGCGTGTACCCGACCTCGACGACCCCGATCCGCCCATCCCCGCCGTCGATCTCAACGCTCACCAGGTCCGGCACCGCCTCCCCGTGCAGCGCATGGCTCGCCCGCGCGAAGACCTTCCGCGGCTGCCATCCCGTCATCGCCAGCATCAGGTCGACCGCATGCGGACCGAAGTTGAACCACGGCCCCGGCCCGGCCATCGCGGGATCGAGCATCCACGGCACGCCCCACGCACGATACCGCTCCGGCGGTCCCGCAAGCTGGCGGTAGTAGTAATGAAACGCCTCCCCAGCCTCATCCGCCTTGTCCAACAATCTCGCAGCGGCACCAAAGTATCGCGATACCAGCGGCACGCTCACGAACAGCCCCTTCGCCTCCGCAGCCTCAGCCACCTTCGCCAGCGCCCCCGCCTCCAACCCCATCGGCTTCTCCATGTGAAACGGCATCCCGGCCTCGACGAGGTCGGCCGCAAGCTCCGTCATTTCACAGTGCGCCGCATGGGCGAACACGAAATCCGCCCGCTCCATGTCAAGCATCTCGCGATAGTCGAGGTACGCCTTCGCCCCGGGCGCGAGGGGGCGCCTCCGCTCCAGCGTCTCCGCCGACGGGTCAGCCAGGGCGACGACCACGACATCCTCCATCTGCGCCAGATAGGGCAGATAGTAGATCCCGACATGCCAGTGCCCCGCCCCGATTACGCCAACTCTCACTGAAAAGTCCCCCTCTCTTTCCTGTAGGGCGGGCATGAATCCCCGCCCTACAGCAATCCCCAGCCCCAACCACGTCGTCATCCTGAGCGCGCCCTTTGCGCGAAGGATCTCCTTCTGGCTTGTTCGACCGCGCGGCAGTCGTCGGCCACTATCGACAAAAGGAGACCCTTCTGAGCAGCACAGATCGCTGCTCCTAAGGATAACAGACGCCGGGGGCTGCTGACACTCACAGTCCCTGGCAACTAGTTCTCCCCCTTGCCCCTAGGGCCGTCGCGACGCCTCTCCTCCTAAGCCGAACCTTGTTCGACTACCCTCGCCAAGGGTATACTCGATTTAGCCTGTGGCGGCAATCGGGCGCGGTTATCGTTGGCCGACTGCCGCCAGGCACGACTCTTGCTGATCCAATCTCAGCGGCTGGTCCCCGGGGCCAGGCGCCTTTTGTTGTGACCTTGTCGTCCGTTTTCTCTGGAGTGACCCAAAGTGGTAGCCGCAATCAAGTCCATAATCGATGGTAACGAGCGCCAGGTCGCGAAGCTCCGCCGCCTCGCCGTGCTTGTCAATGGCTTTGAGCCGCACATGCAGGCTCTCTCCGACGACGAACTCCGAGGCCAGACCGCCGCCTTCCGCAAGCGCCTCGAAGCCGGCGAGACTCTCGACGACCTCCTTCCCGAGGCCTTCGCGGCCGCCCGCGAGGCCGCCAAGCGAACGCTCGGCCAGCGTCCCTTCGACGTCCAGCTCATGGGCGCCGCCTCGCTTCACCAGGGCATGATCTCCGAGATGAAGACTGGTGAGGGTAAGACCCTGACCGCCACCCTCGCCCTCTACCTCAACGCCCTCGAGGGAAAGGGCGCCCATCTCATCACGACCAACGACTTCCTCGTCCGATGGCAGGCCCAGTGGATGTCGCCCATCTTCGAGGCCCTCGGCCTCACCGTCGGCTGGGTCCAGCACGACATGTCCCCCGCCGAGCGCCACACGATGTACGAGCGCGACGTCACCTACGTCCAGAACTCGGAACTCGGCTTCGACTATCTCCGCGACAACATGTCCAACCGCGTCGAGGACCTTGTCCTCCGCGATCTCAACTTCGCCATCGTGGATGAAGTCGACTCCATCCTCGTCGACGAGGCCCGGACGCCTCTGATCATCTCCGGCCCGTCGCTGCGATCGTCCCATTTCTTCGTCGAGATTGACCGCGTCGTCCGCCGCCTGAAGGTCTCCTCCGGCCCTGAGCCCGAGCAGCACGACGGCGACTACTTCTTCGACGAGAAGTCTCACCAGGCAGCCCTCACCGAGTCCGGCACCGTCAAGGTCGAGAAGATCCTGGGCATCGAGAACCTCTCCGACCCCGAGTACATCGACATCGTCCATCACCTCAACGCCGCCATCAAAGCCCACACCCTCTTCAAGCGCGAGGACGACTACATCGTCAAAGAGGGCGAGGTCATCATCGTCGATGAGTACACCGGCCACCTCCAGCCCGGCCGCCGCTACTCCGACGGCCTCCACGAAGCCATCGAGGCGAAAGAGGGAGTCCGCGTCCAGCGCCAGTTCCAGACCATCGCGACGATCACCTATCAGAACCTCTTCCGCCTCTACAACAAGCTCGCCGGCATGACCGGTACGGCCAAGACGGAAGAAACCGAGTTCCGCACCATCTACGGCATGGGCGTCATCTGCATCCCCACCAACCGCGCCGTCATCCGCCGCGATCATCCCGACGTCATCTACCAGACCCAGGAGCAGAAGTACCGCGGCATCGTCGGCGACATCCTCTCCTGCTACCTCCGCGAGCAGCCTACCCTCGTCGGCACGCGCTCTGTCGAGACGTCCGAATACCTGGCCACGCGCCTCAAGCCCGACAAGCTCGGCACCCACTGCCTGATGATGCTCTGCTACGACGCCATCAACCGCGCCGAGGATGCGAAGGCCTCCGAGCCGGACAAGAAGACTCGCGAGGAAGTCCTCGAACTCCTCCGCGGCACCTCCCTCGAGGAGATGCAGAAGCCTAAGCTACGCCAGGCCTGCAAGCGCCTCGGGATCAGCTCCGAACTCGATGACGAGGCCAACCTTGAGCGCCTGATCGCAATGCTCGAGATCGAGGACGAGGAGACCAAGGCTCGCCGCTCTAAGCGCTATCGCGAACGCCTGGCCGAAGTCCTTCTCGGCGGCATCCCCCACAACATCCTCAACGCCAAGTACCACGAGCAGGAAGGCCAAATCATCGCCGACGCCGGTCGTCCCGGCGCCGTTACGATCGCGACGAACATGGCCGGCCGTGGCGTCGACATCGTCCTCGGCGGCAGGCCCGAGGATCCGTCCCAGCCCTTCAACCCCGACCTCTACGAGAAGGTCAAAGCCGTCGGCGGCCTCCACATCCTCGGCACCGAGCGCCACGAAAGCCGCCGCATCGATAACCAGCTTCGCGGCCGCGGTGGCCGTCAGGGCGACCCGGGATCGTCACGTTTCTACATCGCCCTCGAAGACGAATTGATGCGCCTCTTCGGCCCCGAGCGCTTCGGATTCCTGATGAAGGGCTGGCCCGCCGAGGAGCCCATCGAGCACAAGCTCGTCACCGGCGCCATTGAGCGTGCCCAGAAGAAGGTCGAGGCCCGCAACTTCGAGCGCCGCAAGCAGACGCTCAAGTACGACGACGTGATGAACAAGCATCGCGAGATCATCTATCGCGAGCGCCGCCGCGTCCTCCTCGGCGAGGACATCCGCGACAGCGTGCTCACGATGATGCAGCGCACGGTCGATCGCGTCATCGCCGAGTTCGCCAGCCCAGCCATCCATCCCGAGGATCGCAATCTCCCCGCCCTGTGGGAGGAGCTGCAGAACTCGGTGCCCTTCGTCAGCCAGTTCGTCACCGCCGACGACCTCGTCGCCGCCCACCCGCGCGAACTGCCGGAGATCGTGACCAACGCCGCCGTCGCCGTCTACGAGGCGAAGGAGGCCGCCGTCGGCCGCGAGCTGACGGCCGAGATCGAGCGCAGTTGGCTCCTCCGCATCGTCAACCAGCAGTGGATGGGCCACCTCCAGGACATGGATTACATCATGGAGGGCATCCATCTTCGCGCCTACGGCCAGATCGACCCGCTCATCGCGTACCAGAAGGAGGCGTCGGAATACTTCGACGGCCTCCTCGACCGCATCGCCGCCGACACGATCCGCGCGATCATCCTCACCGAGGTCGTCGCCCAGCAGAAGGAAGTCGACCGGTCGACGATGCGCGAGGTCACGCAGGCGGACGAGGTCGAGGTCGCGGACGATCGCCCGCGCGTGAGCCAGCATCGTACGGACGGCAAGGCGCCGGGGCGCAATGATCCCTGCCCCTGCGGCAGCGGGCTGAAGTACAAGAACTGCTGCATGCACAAGCAGGCCGCCCAGAAACCCTCCGCCCGCCGCTGATCATACGCTGCGCCCTGTCTTTCTGTAGGGCGGGCATTTATGCCCGCCGTTGACCACAACACCTAACCTCAACCGCTCCCGACGCCGTCATCCTGCCTGTCCTGCCTGCCCTGAGCTTGTCGAAGGGAGCCTGCCGAAGGAAGCGCACAACTTATCGTCGGATCGCCCACGTCCCCGCGAAGGACCTGGGGTGGCGTGCTAACAACCTACCGGGTCGGGGCGTTGCCTTTTCCCTTCCCCACCGCGAACCTCTCCGTTCCACCTTTGTCGAATCAAGTGGAGGGCCTTACCAACATGACGCGCGAAACGCTTTCCGAAATCCGAGACCTTCGCCGGCGCCTGGCCGAAATGTGGGATCGTCTTTGACTTGGACGGACGCCACGCTCGCTTAGCGCACCTTGAACTGGAAGCGCAGTCCGAAGCCGTGTGGAGCGACCTCGACGCCTCCGCCGAGATGGGCCGCCGCGTGGCTCGCATCCGCGAGTCCGTGAAGCCCTGGGACGCGATCCGCTCGCGCCTCGACGATCTCGACGTCCTCGCCGAGCTGGCCCTCGAAGCCGACGACCCGGAGACCGGCGCCGAGGTCGAGGCCGGCCTCGTCTCGGCCCGCGATGAACTCGACCGCCTTTCGATCGAGTCGCTCTTCACCGGCCCCTTCGACGACGGCCCGGCGATCATGGCTATCACCGCCGGCGCGGGTGGCACCGAAGCCTGCGACTGGGCCGAGATGCT
>PMZA01000455.1 GCA_003170595.1 Armatimonadota bacterium | reverse complement strand
ACCAGATGATGCCCGAGTAGCGGCTGTCGGAGGCGAAGTCGAAGCTGCCCTCGACGCAGGGGCCCTGCTCGGGATCCTGGACGGTGGCGGAGGTGCCGCGGGCGCCGGGGAACTCCCAGCCGAGGTAGGTCCCCCACACCCGGGCGTCGCGGGCGGGATCGAGGAGGAGGTCGTCGGCGATCGCCGCGTGGACAAGCATGAGGAGCCCCATCGAGAGCAGTAAGCCTCGCATCATCTGTCATGCCTCCGGCCGAACATGTGGCTTGCCGGATTTCCGGCCCGCAGACGCCAATCCTCCGCCCCTGCGCGCCTCGACGTCGCCCCTGGGGACGCCGATGGCGCCTCGTTTCGGGGGAGTAGGGGCAGGTCGAAGCGGAGGTCGCTTCGCGAACTGACGGCCGCGCTTCTGCAGACGCTTTTGGATGCCTAGAGGCCCAGGGGCAGGAGCTTATCGAGGAGTAGCTGGACGTCGTCCCGGTTCAACTTGCCGTCACCGTTGATGTCGGCGTTGATCGTGTTGCCACCGGTTGCCACGTACGAGGTGTAGGGGTCGCGAGCGCGGGTCTTCCACTCGTTGATCATCGTGGCCAGGTCGTTGATGTCCACAACGCCGTCGCCATTCACGTCGCCCACCAGGCCCGTCTGCGTCCCCAGCACATGAAGGAAGGCATCCCGGGCGCTATTGGTGTCCGACACCACAAGATTGGCCGCGTCGGAGGAGAAGGCGAGCACCTTGCCGTTGCTGCTGATCAGCGGCGCCAAACTTGCGCCCGCACCTCGCACTCCCGCCGTGCTCACGCTGGCGAGCTGGACCGCGCCGGTGGTCATGTCGCGCACGTAGACGTGCTGGGAGCCGACGTCCGTCGACGGCGTCACGAGGTTGGTGGCCTTGGAGACGAAGGCGACGTACCGCCCGTCGGCCGATATGGAGGGGGCGTTGCTGGCGCCATTGCCCTGGGTCCACACGTCGGGCGCGGTCTCGACCTGACTCACGATCTGGATGTCGCCGGTGGTCACGTTCTTACGGTAGACGTGCTGCTGGCCGTTGCCACCCGTGACAAGGTTGGTGGCTTTCGACGTGAAGGCGACGTAAGTGCCGTCGGAGCTGACGGCTGCGGGCTCGGCCTGATTGACGGAACTCACGGTGAGCAAGGCGCTGTCGTTGTTGCCCTGCGTGCCGGTGGAGGTGGAGCTGGCCAGCTTGATATCGCCCGTCGCCACGTTTTTCACGAAGACCTGCAGCTTACCGTTGGAGGCGGCGGTCACGAGATTGGTGGCCCCGGAGTCGAAGGCCACGTGGGTCCCGTCGGAGCTGACGGCGGCGTAGTCGCTGCCGTCGGTGGCGTCGGCTCCAAGGGTCGAAGAGCTGATCAGCTTCGTCGCGCCGGAAATGGAGTCGTGGAGGAATACCCGGAGGCGCAGCCCGGTAAGGCCCGCGACCATGGCTGCGTCGCTGGACGTAAAGGCCACGCGCGAGCCGTCGCCGCTCATGGACTGGTCCGAGGCATCCGACGCCGGGGTGGTCGTGCCGTCGTAGACGCTGGCGACGTGGTTAGCGCCCGAGACCATGTCGTGGACGTAGACCTCGCTGTCCTCGGCGGGGATTCCGGCGACGATGTTGGAGGCGCCGCTCAAGAAGGCGACGTGGAGGCCGTCGGAGCTGCACGTGCCGCCCACGCATGACTGATTGCCAGGCAGGTGGTCGTCACCGACGCTGGCGAGGTCAGTGAGGCCGGTGGAATTATCGTGGCGGTAGACCTGAAACAGACCGGCTGTGCCGCCGCCGAGGTTGTCCGCTGTCGAGATGAAGAAGATGTAGCGCCCGTCGGAGCCGATGCCGGTGGCCAGGCTCTGCGCGTCGGCCTGGGTGACGCCGTTGGCGCTGACGAGAAGAGTCGTGCCCAGGGGCGCCGGCCATACTACGGAGGTCACGGCCCGAGGGATCAGCGTGAGCAGCTCCTCCGGCAGGCCCAGGGCCGCCAAGTGCACCGGACCACGTGACGAAGCCGCCCGGAGTGCCCCCGCGGAGGTGGAAGGCGAGGAACTGCACGTCGAAGCCCGGCCCCAAAGGCCCAACCCCGCCCAGCCGACAACAGCTACCATAACCACAAGCGCCGCCACTGGCAGCGTCCCTGCCTGACCGCTTCTCATCCGTTCTCCACCCCTGGAAGGGAGCCACCCACCCCATCGGACCAACCTCACCGTGGGGGGCCGCCGCTCCCTGTCAACTGGAATTATTGTACACCAAGCGGGCCGTTTTGGCGTCAACCCTTGGCCCGCACGGGCGGGAATCAGTACTGCCCGTAGCGCTCGACGGCGTCGATCATCGCCTGGATGTTGGAATCTGGCGTGTCGCGGCCGCACTGGTCGCCCGTCGAGAGGATGAATCCGCCGCCCTCCTTGGCGTCCTCGATGGCCTTACGCGAGGCGTCCAGGACGTCCTGGTAGCCGCCATGGAGCATGACCTTCGTGGTGTGCAGATTCCCCTTCAGGCAGAGGCGCTTGCCATAGAGGCGCTTGAGTTCGGCCAGGTCGCAATCGCCCATGGGCGGGACCTCAAGCGGGTCGATGACGTCCAGTTCGGTCTCCTCGGCGCAGATCTTGACCAGGGCCGCCTCGGGTCCGCAGGAATGGATGTGGCTGAGGATTCCCGCCTCGCGGCACCAGGACGTCACCGCCTGTACGATGGGCAGGGAGACGTCGCGGAACATATCGATGTTCTGCCAGATGAGACTGCCCGAGCCGCCGCAGGAGATGAAGTCGGGCTTGATCTTCATGCTCATCAGGTTGTCGAAGCGCTTGCGGGAGGCCTGGATCATCTGGCGGGAGGACTCGCGGATGCTCTCGGGGTCGTCGTGGTACTGGTAGACGCCCTCGACGCCGCCGATGAGGCAGCTTGTTCCGCAGCAGCAGCCGACGATGCCGCGATCGCCCATGAGTTCGTAGGCCATGGTGAAGAGGGATTCGTCCGTGGGCCAATACTTGATGCCCTCGACGGGCTCCCAGCGGTCGGGGACGTCGAGCTGGCCGACCTTCCAGAGGGCGACGCCACTGGTGGGCGGGTCGTAAGCCGGATAGACCGTGACCTCGCGGGCCCACTCCATGCTGCCGTCGTCGCAGTAGCGATAGGCGCGGGTGATGAGGCGGCGCTCGTTCTTCTCGACGATGCCCTGATACCAGGGGTTCGGGTCGGGCGTGGCCGGAATCTCGTTGGGGAAGGTGACCCAGATCTGGTGATCGTGGAAGCCGTCGTAGCCGAAGTGCTTGACGGCGTCGATGTAGGCGAGCCAGATGGGCGGATTCTGGTAGAGGTAGATGTCCCAGAAGGGCTTGCCGGTGAGGCGGCAGGGGATCATGTTCGACGTGTCGGGCGTGACCGGCACTCGATCGGGCACGCCGTGGCGCATGGCTGTGAGCAGGCGTTCTTTCGATGTCATCGCGATCTCCTGAGAGCTCTAGCTCGACTTGGCCGCGATGCCAGCGGCAGCCTTGCGAACGGGTTTCGAAGCCGGCTTGGAGGCGGGCTTTCGAAGAGCCTTCTTGCGCGGTGGCGCGGGCTCGGCCTCTTCGTCAGGATGCCGCCGCACCCAGGCAGCCCACTCCTTGGCGGTGCGCTCGTTGATCCACATGCGGAGCATCGTCTGGTAGCCGATGCCCTTCTCGGCGGCCAGGGTCTTGAGGAAGTCCACGTTGGCATCGACGATGCGCAGGCTGATGGGCCTCAGCCGAACGATCCGCACGCCCTCAAAGCTGACGTCATCGGCCGGCTCGAGTTCGTCCCAGTAGTCCGCCAGACTGTGGCTGTCCCAGAACTCGGCGGCTTCCTCGTCGGACTTGAAGTGAGGTATCTTCTTCTTCGCCATTTTCACCGCCTCCAGTACGTGCGCCTTTCGGCGTCGTTCATATCACGTGCAGTCACGATTCGGGCCACGCCGGCGCCCAGGTAGCGCACGACAATTGCCAGGTAGCGGCCGGCTTCAGTTTGGCTGAGCACGTACCTCAGCCCACCCGAACCGCGGACGATATGCGGGTCACCTAGAAGGGCCTCGCGCACGTCGTCTAACCCAACGTGGTGCTTACGGAGAAGCTTTTCTTCGACTTCTGGCGAGCAGGCAATCCCGCGGAAGCGCATCCGTCGGTGCTCCAAGATATCGTTTGTATATACAAAAGATATACCCGCCGCCCTCGCGGGTCAACTCGCCGCCTCGGGCGGCGCGCAGGTATTCCTCCCACCGCAACGAAGACCACGCCTGCGGTTCATCACCTTACCGGCTTCAGGGAGGGCTTCCCATGGACAGACTTATCGGACCCGGCTCCGGCCTGGGCACCTTGCCGCTCATCCTCGACTGCGAGACTCGCTCCATCTCCGCCGAGAACCCCACCGGCGAGCGCGGTGGCGGCGCCAAAGCTGAGCCCGGCCCCAACGAGGCCGGCACCCCCCTCGGTCGCGGCTGGAAGATCCGCCCCTGCATCACCCTCGAACCGGGCTCGACGACCACCCTCGCCGAGATCGAGGGCCCGGCCGCCATCCAGCACATCTGGATCACCGTCGACCCGATCGCCTATCGCGACTGCATCCTCCGCATGTACTGGGATGGCGAGGCCACGCCGTCGGTCGAGGTGCCTCTCGGCGACTTCTTCTGCAACGGCCACGGCCTGCGCTACAACGTGACGTCGCTGCCCGTGTGCGTGAACCCGTCGGGCGGGTTCAACTGCTACTGGCCGATGCCCTTCCGCAAGAGCGCTCGCATCACCATCGAGAACCAGCGCCCCGACGCCATCGGCGGCTTCTTCTACCAGATCACTTACGGCCTCGGCGAGATCCCCGAGGCGGCGGCGTACTTCCACGCCCAGTGGCGCATCGCGATGACCACGCGCGAGTACCCCGAGCACGTCATCCTCGACGGCATCAGCGGCCGCGGGCAGTACGTGGGCACGGCGATGGCGTGGGCGCAGTTCTCCAACGGCTGGTGGGGCGAGGGTGAGATCAAGTTCTACATGGACGGCGACNNGAGTTTCCGACCATCTGCGGCACTGGGACGGAGGACTACTTCTGCGGGGCGTGGGGCTTCGGCGAGACGTATTCGACCCCGTTCGTGGGCTATCCGCTCTGGGCGAAGGGGGAGGGCGAGGTGCCGCGGCACGGGCTGTACCGCTGGCACATCTTCGACCCGATCCGGTTCAAGGAGAGCCTGAAGGTGACGATGCAGGCGCTGGGATGGTGGCCGAACGGGAAGTTCCAGCCGCTGACGGACGAGATCGCGTCGGTGGGGTACTGGTACCAGACNNTGCCTCTACCGCTGGCACATTGAGAGCCCCATCACGTTTGAGAAGTCGATTCGGGTAACGATGGAGCATGGGCATGCCAACCATCGGTCTGACAACTTTTACTCGACAGCCTACTGGTACCAGACTGAACCGCACGGGGCGTACCCGGCCATGCCGCCGAGGGAGGGAAGGTTCGGGCGTTAGCGACGAGAACAGGTTGACGGAATCAGCAGGGCGCGGGAGTCCATCCTGCCCCCTGGCCCCATCCCCAGACCGATGGTCTTGGAGGTGTTAGGCCGTGCTGCCCGATTTCCCGGCACAAAGAAGGGCGCTGTTACGCGCTCTCCAGGGCATAGTCCAGGACGGACTCGCCAAGGCGGCCGTCATCTCGTCCCAACCCGGTTTGGGCGTGCAACACGAAGGCGACCGGCTACGCATATGCCACGAGGACGGCTCCTTCGACGACCCGGAGCGGGAGTCGCTGGCGGCGCCTGGACACGCATGGTCTGGGGCAGACGAACCGATCACCTTCAGTGGCCTTGCCGCGAGCGCTGCAGAGGTCGGCGCTTCGCTGGGCGGACAGCAGGAACGCGCCATGTTCCAGGCCGTTGCCAGAGCCACTGCCGCCGCGGGCAATGTGGTCGACGCCCATGGAGCCTGCCTAACGGCAGCGCTCGTCCTAGACGGCCTCGAGAGCATTGAGCTCGGATTCGATGACCTTGGTAATCCCATATGGCCGAGCATATGCGTCAACCCCGCGCTTGCGGACGACGTGGGCGCCGCACTCCGCGCGATCGATGACACCCCGGCCCTTTCCGAGCGCTTCCGTGCCATGATCGAAAGGAAGAGGAGTCAATGGCATGCGCGAGAGGCTGATCGAAGACTGGTTGACTAAGGCAAGTGAGAGAGCCCTCGAGGTCCCCTTCTGCCACATGCTGGGAGCGGAGGGGTACACGGTCCTGCACCTTGCTCGCCATGGCGAGCTTGAGCAGGGCAAGGACATACTCGCCCGCGACCAGTCCGGCCACCCGGTGGCCTACCAACTGAAGTGCATGCCGGGCGGGAGGCTTCGCCAGGGCGAGTGGGCTCGCGACATCAAGCACCAGGTGGAGAGGCTAGTGGAGCTCCCCATAGAGTATCCTGGCGTTGAGCCGTACCCCCGACACCAGTCCTACCTGGTGGTAAACGGGCTGATCGACGACGTGGTGCGTGTCGAAATCGAGGCCCTGAATCGATCCAGATGGGTTCCCTTCGGCTTCCCCGCGCTAGAGGTGGTTCAGCGGCCTGCGCTGGTCGGGCGAATGGCTGCTCTCGGCGACGGGTTCTGGCCGCTGACACTGCAGGCCACCCGGAGGATGCTTGAACTCTACCTGTCGGACGGCAGCGGCTTCCTAGACCAAAGCAGGTTGTCAGGGCTGCTGGAGTCGGCCCTCCACTGCGCCGATCCGCCCGGCGCCGACGGGGCGGCTAGGGCGATCGCCGGGGCCGGTCTGGCCACAGGTTGTGCGCTGGCCCCGTTCGCGGAAGCGGCGAACCATGCAGCCCTGATAGCGGGGTGGACGGTTTACCTTGCGGCCGCCGCTGGCTTGGCGGCCAGGTTGCACCTCCGCGACCGAGCATGGGCCTCGTCGCTGGCGATAGCAGAACAGGCCGTCGATGACGCTCTCGGGCAGTTGGTAGAGGAGGCGACGGCCGAGGGGCCGACGGGCGAGTTGGGACCGTTCACCGTGGACCATATGCTCTCAGCGCGCGCAACGATGGTGCTCGGGTTGTCCGCTGTGGCGGCCTTGTGGCCAGGTGAAGACGAGCGGCGACAGCGCATCAGGTCAGGGGCGATAGATCTCCTGCGTCAGCAACACACCCATATCCGGTTCTGGGGAGAAGGTGCCACGCCCTATTGGCTGGCGGTGACGTGGGGCCTTGAGCGGTGCGGCCAGGGCCCGGCGTCTAGCGACGTGCTGAGCATTCTGATAGGATGTCGCTGCAGCAGGCATGGCGGCAGACCACGCGCGTGTCCCAGCCCCTACCTCGCCCCGGCGGACGCTGTTGACTACCTGCTTTTGGAGGATGCGGCCGCCGCTGGCATGCGTTACCCCGAGGCCGAGTCCTCAGCGGACCTCTTACAGGAGGACTCCTACGTTCTGGAGTCCTTGGTCCACCTGCTGGCTAGGCGAGGCTCTCGAGGTGATGTCGCTGCCATCTGGCCCGCCGTGAGCCGGATGCGCTTCGCACAGTCTGTGCCCGACGACCTCTGGGAGCGCTTCCGCTGGAGGTTTGACCACGGCATGCTGGAGACGCGCGTGCCGAACCGGACGCAGAGCTGGCGGGAGTTGAGGGAAGAGGCTGAAAGAGCAGACTACAGTTGGGTACCAACTCCGCTTCGGGAGCGGCCCCACTTGGTACTGCTGTTTCTTATGGCGTATCCGCACCGGTTGTGCCCCGACCTCGTCAAGCTATTGGACGATGGATTTCGCGCCGCCGATGGAGGTTGACTTCACCCCGATTTGGCCTACCGCCTTGCGCCGACGTGCGTGCGGGCGAGGTCGCGGACTTCGCGCCGCAGGATCTTGCCAATCGACGACTTCGGCAGCTCCACCAGTATGTGGATCTCTCGAGGCATCTTGAAGGACGCCAGCCGCTCGCGGCAGTGGATCATGATGTGCTCTTCCGTGATCTCCACCCCGTCCGCCAGCGACACGAAAGCCACCACGTCCTCGCCCTTGATCCCGCTCGGCACGCCCACCACCGCCACCTCCAGCACGCCCGGCACGCCGTACATCACATCCTCGACCTCGCGCGGGTAGACGTTCATCCCGCCGACGATGATCATGTCCTTCTTGCGATCCACAATCGTGATGTAGCCTTCCTCGTCGATGCGAGCGAGGTCTCCGGTGTGCAGCCAGCCGCCGCGGAGGGTGATCGCCGTGGCCTCCGGCGCATCCCAGTAGCCGAGCATGACATTCGGCCCGCGCACCAGAAGCTCGCCGACCTCGCCGCAGGCCAGGACGTTCTCGTGCTCATCGATAACGCAGACTTCCACGCCCGGCAGCGGCGGCCCGACGGTGCCAACCTTCTGCACGCCCATCAGCGGGTTGAGCGACACGGCCGGCGAGGCCTCGGTCGGGCCGTAGCCCTCGATGAACGTCACGTTGAACCGATCGATGAACTCGGCCATCGTCTCCACCGGCAGCGGCGCCCCACCCGATACCGCAACCCTCATCGAGGAGAGATCGTAGTCGGGCGTGCGACGGCTGCGGAGCATGATGGTGAACATCGTGGGCACGCCGACGAAGATGGTGGCGCGGTGCTTCTCGATCATCTCCAGCGCCGTGTTCCCGGCGAAGCGGGCGATGAGGACCGTGTGCAGCCCGAGCATGACCGCCAGGGCCAGTTCGACCAGCATCCCGAAGGCGTGGAACAGGGGCAGCGGCCCGACGAGGATGTCCTCCTCCGTGACGCCGATCAGGGCGCCGGCGGTCGCGGCATCCCAGAGGATGTTCTTGTGGCTGAGCATCGCGCCTTTGGGGCGGCCCTCGGTGCCCGACGTGTAGATGAGGAGGGCGACGTCTTCCGGCGAGCGCTTGACGGGGATGGGCGGCTTGCCCAGGTTCGCGCCGATGAGCATCTCGAAAGACACGGCGCCCGGCACCACACTCGGCCCGGCGACGACGATGCCCTCGAGGTCCGGGCACGTCTCGGCCACGGCCGCAACCTTATCGTCGAAGAGGTTGAGCGAGAGGAGCCACTTGGTCCCCGAGTTCTGGAGGATGTAGCACAGCTCGGCGGGCGAGTGCAGACAGTTAAGCGGCACGACCTCGGCCCCACAGGCCTGGGCGGCGAAGAAGGCGATGTGGAAGTGCGGCGTGTTAGGGAAGATCAGTGCCAGGCGATCGCCGGGCTGCACGCCCATCTCCATCAGCCCCGCCTGGAGCGCACCGACAGCGCCGGCAAGTTCGGCGAAAGTCATCGTCTTGTCGTCGAGGGTGACGGCCGGGCGCATCGCAAAGTGGCCCGCCACATCCAGGAACATCTCACCGAAGGTCGAGTTCAGGGGATCGATCAACAGTCATGCCTCCATGCTGGCGCAGGTCGCCACGGCCCACGCACGTCCATGGGCCTGTTTCTCCACGCCAGCGCCCTTACCTCCAGACGCCGGGGATAGCCTTATTACAATACCCACAGCGGCCGTTCTTCAAGTGGTTGGCGGTTACGGTGAAGCCCGTGCGCTGGATCACTACCTTCCCGCAGCCCGGGCAATAGGTGTGCTCGCCCTCGCTGCCCGGGACGTTGCCGAGATAGACGTAGTGCAGCCCGGCCTTGCGCGCCCGCTGCCAGCAATCCTCCAGCGTCGAGTAAGGCGTGGGCGGAAGATTGCGCAACTGGTAATCGGGATGAAAGCGCGAGAAGTGAAGCGGGACGTCGCGGCCGAGATTGTCGCGCACCCACGCGCACATGGCGTCGATGGACCGTGGGTTGTCATTCACCGTCGGCACCACTAAGTATACGACTTCCAGCCACTTGCCACTCTTGCGCACCGTCAGCAGCGTGTCAAGAACCGGGCGCAGCGTGCCGCCCGTGTAGCGGCGATAGAAGCCGTCGTCGAAGCCCTTGAGATCGACCTTCACCGCGTCGAGATAGGGCAGGAGCCGCGAGATCGGATCGTGGTTGATGTAGCCGTTGCTGACGATGACCGAGCGCACGCCGCGTTTGTGCCCGGCGACGGCGCATTCGTAGACGTACTCGTAGAAGACGTTGGGCTCGTTGTAGGTATAGGCGATCGTGCCGCACTTCTGCTGGCTCGCAAGGATCGCAACGTCCGCCGGAGTGGCGGGCATGCGCTCGACGCGCTCGGGACGGGATTGCGATAGCTCCCAGTTCTGGCAGTCGCGGCAGTGCATGTTGCAGCCCGCCGTAGCGATGGAGAAGGCCAGGCTGCCGGGGAGGTAGTGGAAGAAAGGCTTCTTCTCAACGTGATCGACATTGGCTGCCGAGACCCAGCCGTGGACGAGCGAGTAATACGCGCCGCCACGGTTCTCGCGAGCGCCGCACTCGCCGCGCTTGCCCTGGGACGTGATGCATCCGCGCGGGCAGAGGAGGCATTTCACGCGGCCGTCGCCGAGGGGCTTCCAGTACATCGCGACCTTGCCGGCGTCGGGGGAGGCCGCCTGGGCGGCGGTCAGGAGTTTATCGATGCCCAGGCCCGCGAGGCAGGCTCCGCCGCCGACCATGCAGGCGGTGCGTAGAAAGCCGCGGCGCGAGATGGGTGCGCCGTCGCGGTCATGGTCATGTTGTGGATCATGGGGCATGCGCGTACCTCATTGCCGAAAAGCGGGCCGGATTCGGTTGAGCACTCCTAGCGTGCTCAATCGGATGCGGCCCCTCCGAAAAGCCAGAAGCCAAAGGCCTACTCCAGCGACACGAGCCTCGCCAGGTTTCGGTTGCCGCACCGAATTGTAGAACAGCCACGGTCAACAAGCGCAAAGGATCGAAGAACAGTAGTCGCAGGCTTCAGCCTGCGGCTGTGGTCGGTGGTGGGCCTTACTTGACGTCTTCGTCGCCGAAAGACTGCGTGGTGAAGGACTCAAGCTGGGCGCCATGCTTCCATGCGTCGGCCGGGAGGCCAGCCTTCTCGACGCAGAGGTAGGTGAGCGTGGTGTCGAGGTCCCAGCCCTGCTCGGGCGCGACCTCGGGCAGGAAAACCCCGCGCCGCATGCCCTGGCTGACGACGATGCCGTGCTTGCCGAGGACGATCTTGTCCGCCGTCGTCGGCACCATCGGCGAGAGGACCGAGATGTGCAGGTCGAGGCCAGCGACTTCGGCGGTGCGGACCTGCGGGAAGCGCGGGTCCTCGGTCGCCGCGGAGATGGCCGCGTCGATGACGGCCTCACCCAGCGACGCCTGGGGCTCGAGGGTGCCGATGCAGCCGCGCAACTTTCCGCCGGCCTTGAGCGTGACGAACACGGCGCGGCGCTCCTCGAAGGCCTTGTCGTCGGTGGGCGGCTTGAGGCGGAGGCCGTGCGACACGTCCTCGAGGATGGCCCGGCGCGCGAGGGTCAGGAGCGTCCGCTTCTGCTCCACGGTCAAGTTATCGGTACTGCCCAGCGGCGCATCGTCCATCTTAGCTTCCCCTCCAACGGCGGGCTCCTGCGCCCTGGTGTTGCTGATCGCGACGGCCCCGTACCCGACCGACTGATCGGCCGTGCGCTTGTCGAGCTGTCCCGAGTTCGCGTACTTGAGCAGCGATGCGCGGTCGGCGCCTAGATCCCGGGCCGCCACCATCACCGCCACCACCGGGCCGAGGCCGCACAGCGTGCATACCACCTGGCGGTCGGCGTACTTCGCGCAGCCCTCGCGCTCCCAATTGTACATCGCATCGAGGTCCATCTTCACGACGGAGGCGAGGGTCGTCTTGTCGACCTGCGCGCAGAGGTCGGTGGCCGGGTAGTGGGCCATGTCGGAGCTGGCGACGATGAGGGCGTGGCGGCCCTTGAGGACCTGGGCCAGCGCATGGCCGACGGCCTTGCAGTTGGCCGGCGAGAAGTCCTGGATGCACACGGGCACCAGCCTGAAGCTCTTGAGCGAGACCTGCAGGAAGGGGATCTCGACCTCGGCGGAATGCTCGAGGGCCTGGACGGTGTCGTCGCGGGTGAAGGTCTTGGGCGCGGCCTTCAGGAGGGCGTCGTTGATGCCCTGGTCGATCGGGACGTCGCCGAGGGGCGTGCGCCAGAGGTCGGCCTCGGTGAGGGCGGCGCCGGCGAAGGCGGTGTGATGGCTCGGGCCGATCACCACGACGTCGTCGTAGCTGCGGCCAGCGACGAGCTTGTAGCTGTAGGCTGCGATGGGACCGCTGAAGTTGTAGCCGGCGTGGGGGCAGACTATCGCCACGAGGCGGCCCTTGATGGCCTCGGGCTTCGCGGCGGCCAGGTATCCTTCGACGACCTTGCGCAGCTCATCCTTGCCGCCGGGGTAGAATTGTCCGGCGACGGCGGGCTCCCGGACCTTGGCGGTGGCGGCGGGAGGGGCCGCGTCGGCGGGCTTGGTGGGCTCGACGGCCTGATCGCCGGGCGGGCGGGAGCAGCTCACGGCCACGGCGAGGACCGCCATGATGAGGCAAAGGCGGGCGAATCTTCCGGGTGACACCGGAACCACCTCAGTGGGAGTGTTGCGTAACATCCCGNNTCATCCGGGGGATCCTTCGGAGCAGCACAAGGCGCTGCTCTCTCAGGATGACACCGATAAGCGCAGAGTCGGGGAGGTTTCCCATCCAGTCCCGCCGGCTCCGCCTGTCATCCTGAGGGAGCGACGCTCTTTGCCGCGACCGAAGGATCTCCTTTTGTCGACAGTGGCTGACGATGGGTGTCCAGTGCGACAGGCCAAAAGGAGATCCTTCGGTAGCAACGCTTCGCGTTGCTCAAGCGACGCAAGCGGTCGCCTCCCCAGGATGACAACCGTTGCTGGATTGCAGGGGCGGGTGCCGAGGGAGCCCACCTGATGGTTGGCGTCTTATGATGCGAATTGTTTTCGCAGGATGCTTGACAATGATACGCTCAGGGTATATATTGCTCATCGCTAAAGCAGGGCAGCGCCCTGCCCGGGGCCTTGGGCATCTTTCCTAGCCCCCAGCACACTACCGGCCCACGCCGCACACCGCTGCGCGGGCCTATTTCGGCGGTGAGTTATATGCCTAAAGCTGTAGGCATCGACCTTGGTACCACTAATAGCGTAGTTGCGGTTGTCGAAGTCGGCGAACCGACGGTTATCGCCAACGCCGAGGGAATGCGGACCACGCCTTCCATGGTCCACTTCAGCAAATCCGGCGAGACTCAGGTCGGCGAACTGGCCAAGCGCCAGGCGATTCTGAGCCCCGAGCGCACGATTCGCTCCGTCAAGCGGCAGATGGGCCAGCGCACGGCCTCCATCACCGTCGACGGCAAGGACTACACGCCCGAGCAGGTCTCGGCGTTCATCCTCCAGAAGCTCGTCCGCGACGCCGGCGCCTACCTGGGCGAGACGATCAAGCAGGCGGTCATCACGGTGCCCGCTTACTTCGACGACGCCCAGCGCACGGCCACGAAGAACGCCGGGGAGATCGCCGGGCTCGAAGTCCTGCGAATCATCAACGAGCCCACCGCGGCTGCCCTCGCCTACGGGCACAAGCAGCAGAAGATGGATGGCACCATCCTCGTCTTCGACCTCGGCGGCGGCACCTTCGACGTCACGGTCATGGACGTCGAGATCGACAAGTCCCGCGCCGATGAGCGCGACTTCTACGAGGTCCGCTCGACCGCCGGCGACACCAAGCTTGGTGGCGACGACATCGACGACGCGGTCATCAACTTCCTCGCCGAGCGCTTCAAGGCCGAGCACAACGTCGACCTCCGCGAGGATCCGCAGGCTCACCAGCGCCTCAAGGAGGCCGCCGAGAAGGCGAAGATCGAACTGTCCGCGACCCTCCAGACGGCGATCAACCTGCCCTTCATCCACGTGCCTCAGGGCGGCAGCCCTCTGCACATGGAGATCAACCTCACGCGCTCGCAGCTTGAGGAGCTTGCCCGCCCGATCGTCGAGCGGACGAGGCCCATCGTCCTGCGCGCCATGGAAGACGCGAACCTGCGCCCCGGCGATGTGACCGAGGTCATCCTCGTCGGCGGCCAGACGCGCATGCCCATGGTCCAGCAGCTTGTCCGCGACCTCAGCGGCAAGGAGCCGCGGCGGGACATCAACCCCGACGAGGTCGTCGCGGTCGGCGCAGCCATCCAGGCCGCGGTGCTGACGCAAGAGATGAAGGACATGGTGCTCCTGGACGTCACGCCGCTGAGCCTCGGCGTCGAGACGCTGGGCGACATCATGGACGTCCTGATCTCGCGCAACACGACCATCCCGACGCGCGTCCAGCGCATCTACACTACGGCGGGCGACTATCAGCCGACCGTCGAGATCAACGTCCTGCAGGGCGAGCGCCCGCGGGCCAGCCAGAACCGGAGCATCGGCAGGTTCAACCTGTCGGGCATCCGTCCGGCCCCGCGAGGCACGCCCCGGGTTGAGGTGACCTTCGACATCGACGCCAACGGCATCATGAACGTCAGCGCCGAGGATAAGGACACCCAGCAGAAGCAGGAGATCACCATCACCGGCAGCTCAGCGCTTTCGTCGGATGAGGTCCAGCGGATGGTCACGGAAGCTGAGGCGAATCGTCAGGAAGACGAGCGGTTCAAGCAGACCGCTCACACCCGCAACGAGGCTGACGCCCTGGCGTACCAGCTCGAGAAGACGCTGAAGGACCTCGGCGAGAAGCTGCCTGCGGAAGACAAGACGATGCTCGAGGGCAAGGTCCAGGAACTTCGCGACGCTGCCCAGGGCGACGATGAGCCCGCAATTCGCGCCAAGATCGACGACGCCAACAAGGCCTTCTCCGAGGTCTCGCAGAGAATGTACGAGGCCGCGGGCGCGGCGGCAGGTCCTGGTCCCGGCGGGCCGGAAGGTCCAGGCGGCCCCGAGGGGCCGCAGGCCGGTCCCGGTCCGGCGGCAGGCCCCGGCGGCGGACCGCAGTCTGGTCCCGGTGGGGCTGGCCCGCACGGCGACGTCATCGACGCCGAGTTCGAGGCCGAGGATGAGAAGTAGCCAGGCCCGATCGTGGGGCCGGCGATGAGGTGAGCAGCGATGCGTGCTGCCGTAGGACGAACTGACATGCTGGCCGGCGTCCGGTCGCAGTTGTACCGGCTGCTGGACGAATTCGCGGCGGCGCCTCCGGGCCCCGGTAGTGACGCCGCGCCGGCCGTGGACATCGAGGCAGGCCCGGACCAGGTGGTCATCACCGCCGAAGTCCCGGGCCTCGCCCGCGATGCCCTCGACGTGCGGGTGGTGGGCTCGACCATCACCATCGTCGGGCGCCCGCGTGGCGCCGAGGTTGAAGGCGAAAGTCTGCTGCGGGCCGAGCGCCCGCGGGCGTCCTTCGAGCGATCCTTCGCGCTGCCCTGGGCCCTGGATCCGGAGAAGGTGCAGGCGCGGCTCGAGCGGGGCGTCCTGACCGTGACCGTGTCGCGCGCTGGGGCGGGGGTGAGCTAACGATGTTGCGCCTCCATGCGAGCTCCCTGTCAGCGAGGCCCGAGGGCCTCGCAATGATTGAGCTGCAGCGCCGGGTGGGCCAGGTTTTCGATGAGGCCCGGGCGCGGCAAGAGCGAGTGGCCGAGCCGCGTCGAATCGTGCCCCCGGCCGACCTGAGCGTGACCGCGGAGGCCTACGTGATCCGCCTTGACCTGCCGGGCGTGGCGGCAGAGACGGTGAAGGTCGTGGCGGAGGAGGGGCTGGTGGTCGTGCGTGGGACGAAGGCGCCAGCCGAGGCAGACGGGCGTCGGGTGCGTTCAGAGCGACGGTACGGCGAGTTTCTCCGCAGCTTCTACCTGCCGAGCGACGCCGATGCGGCGCGGATGACGGCGCGTCTGGCCGAGGGTGTGCTGACAGTTGAGATCGCCAGGCGCGGCCCCCTGGGCCGTCGCGAGGTGCCGGTCGAGGAAGCGTGAGCTTTGGTGTCGGAGGCGAGAGTCGATGAAGCGACTAGAAGAGATCAACGTGCCGGAAAACGCCAAGGAACACCTCGGTGATATCGTCGAGCGGCTGGTCGAGCGGTGCCATCCACAACTCGTGATGCTGTTCGGGTCGTGGGCTGAGGAGCGACCGGGCCCCGATAGTGACTTCGACCTGCTGGTCGTGGCGGACTCGCCCGAGCCGCGGCGCTTGGCGGGGGAACTGATGTGGGACCTGAGCGACCGTGGGCGGGGAGTTGACGTGCTGCTCCTGACCCCGGACGAGTTCGCTCGCGAGCGAGAGCTGCCGGGGCTGATCGTCCACAGAACCGTCCGCGACGGGGTGCTGCTGTATGGACGAGCAGCGTAGAGGGTCGGCAAGGAAGCTGTGGGACATCGCCCGCAGGGATCTCGGCCTCGCCGAGTTTGCCAGCGGGCACCGCGAGGAATTCGCGAACCAGATAGCCTTTCAGTGCCAGCAGTCCGCGGAGAAGATCCTCAAAGCCTGCCTGCTGGCTGCCGGTTTCGAGCCGCCGCTGACCCACAGCCTCCGTCTGCTGGGCGACCTGCTGGCGCAAGCAGGACTCCCAACGCCGGACGAGTTCGATGCTCGCTTCCTCAGCACGTTCGCGGTGGGCCCGCGGTACGGAGGGTGGGAGGTATCGTCCGAAGATGCGCTGGCAGCCATCGAGGCGGCTGAGAGAGTGATGGCAGCGTACGAGCCGGTCCTTCGCCGACTGCTGGGTGAAAGTGAATGACGATGGTGTCGGAGGCGAAAGCCAATGAAGCGACTTGATGAAGCCGAACTGCCGGACGATGTGAGAGCCGAGATCGCTAGGATGGTCGCGACGATTCTGCAGGAATGCGACCCGGAGCTCGTGATCCTTTTCGGGTCGCAGGCGCGTGGCGATGCGCACCTTCGCAGCGACTTCGATCTCGTGGTCGTGGCCGATGTGGAAGACATCTACACGCTGGCGGGCCGGCTGATGCGGCTGCTGTGGACGGAAGCGCACGAGGTCGACGTTCTGGTGGTCAGCCCGGAGTACTGGGAGCACTGGAAACAGGTTCGGGGGCTTGTGCTTTACCGAGCCAACCGCGACGGGGTGATCTTGCATGGGCAGCCAGCCTGATGAGGGCGTGGAAACACTAAGAGACGCCGCGCGTGAGGACCTCGCCACGGCTCGCCGCTCGTTGGGGATGCAGCCCCTTCTCCCGCGTAGCGCCGCTTTTCATGCGCAGCAAGCCGTAGAGAAGTTGATGAAGGCAGCTCTTCTTGCAGCTGGCGAGGACTACCCGCTGATTCACAATCTCGGCATCCTCAATGAAAGGCTTGCCGCTGTCGACCTGCCGGAAATCGACCGCGCAGAGGCGGACTTCCTCACGCCGTACGCCGGTCTGCCACGATATGGCACCGGACCGACGGAAGTCGTGGCTAAGCGCGCCTTGGAATTGGCGGAGAAGATCTGCGCCAGGCTTGAGGAGATCATCGACGAGGCCCTGGCGAAGGACGGCCCTGAAGGGTAGATCATGGACAAGACTGCGGACTATTACGAGATCATCGGCGTGCCGCGTACTGCTTCTCAGGACGAGATCCGCAAGCAGTACCGCAAGCTCGCGCGTAAGTGGCACCCAGATGTCAACCCCGGCAACGCCGAGGCCGAGGACAAGTTCAAGGAGATCAGCCAGGCCTACGCCGTCCTCGGCGACGAAGAGAAGCGCAAGAAGTACGACCAGTTCGGCCACGCCTTCGAGCAGGCGCAGCAGCAGGGCCAGGCCCGCGAGGGTGAGGATTTCGCCACCTTCGTCCGCGAGAACTTCGGCCAGGGCAGCTTCGCCGAGATGTTCGGCGATCTCTTCGGCAATCTCGGCTTCGGCCAGGGCGGATTCACCACGACCGGTGGACGGCCCGGCCCCGGGCAGCGGCCTTCGCGTCGCGTCCCCCGTCGCGGCCAGGATGTCGCCCAGGACCTTTCCATCAGCTTCAAAGAGGCCATCCAGGGCGGCGATCGCAACTTCACCCTGGAGATGTCGGATGCCTGCCCACAGTGCGACGGCCTCGGTGGACAGACCGCCCAGTGCACGGCCTGCGGCGGCAGCGGGGCGAGCAAGTCGCGCGGCATGTTTGGCATGGCCTCGGCCTGTCCGCAATGCCAGGGCACCGGCGAGATGATCACCAGCCGCTGCCCCAACTGCAAGGGCACCGGCGAGATCCTGCGACGGCGACGGGTGTCGGTGAAGATCCCTCCGGGCATCCGCGACGGCCAGCAGCTTCGCCTCCGCGGCGAGGGCGGCAGGGGATACTTCGGCGGGCCCGACGGCGATCTGATCTTCACCGTCCGCGTCGAGCCGCACAAGTTCTTCGAGCGCCGGGGCGATGACATCTACGCCCACGTGCCGATCAGTCTGACCGAGTCGGCCCTCGGCGCGGAGATATCGGTGCCGACGGTCAAGGGTCGTGCCAAGCTGAAGATCCCGGCCGGGACGGCGAGTGGGGCCAGGCTCCGCCTCCGCGGTCAGGGCGCGCCCAAGCCGGGTCACGCTGCCGACTCGGGCGACATGTACGTCGAGATCCAGGTGGTGCCACCCAAGAAGCTTTCGCAGGAGGCACACAAGCTCGTCGAGCAGTTGAGCGAAGAGCTGACGGAGGACCCGCGGGCCGATCTGCCCGACGAGCTGTAAGGGTGAGCAAGGGTTGGTGAGAGACGATGACCGACAATCGTGGCAGGCATGAGCCAGTGTTCTACATCAGCGTCGCCGCGCGGCTGCTGGAAGTTCATCCGCAGACGCTCCGCGCCTACGAGCGGCTGGGATTTCTGCGCCCGGCGCGCACGGGCCGGGGCCAGCGCCTCTACTCCGAGGCTGACCTCGAGCGCGTGCGCCAGGTCCGCCGACTGACCGAAGAGATGGGCGTCAACCTGGCCGGCGTCGAGATCATCCTTAACCTGCTAGAGCGGCTCGAGCATCTTCAGGCGGAGATCGAGCGCCTCAACGAACAGATCGAGCACGGCCCGCGCCCGCTATCGGCGGG